>NZ_CP087203.1:2149572-2456653 GCF_026016325.1 Pseudomonas sp. B21-056 | reverse complement strand
CGCTGTCGATGCCCTGATCGACGGGCTGGTCAAGGCCACCACCCAGGACGACATGCTCCGTCACGCCCACGCCCTGGACCGGGTGCTGCAATGGAATTACTACTGGATCCCCAACTACTATCCGCCGGGCAGCTCGACGGTATGGTGGAACCGCTTCGGCATGCCGAAGGTGCAGGCCGCCAATGACGAAGCCATCGAGAGCTGGTGGGAAGTCAGCACCACACCGCTAACCAACGAACAGATGACCGCCGAACACATCAGGCGTGGCACCTCTGGAGGGCGTCACTGATGTGGGCTTATGTCGCGCGGCGCTTGCTGCTGATCATTCCAACGTTGGTGATCATCCTGCTGGTGAATTTCGTCATCGTCCAGGCGGCGCCGGGCGGCCCGGTGGAACAGGCCATCGCCCACCTGCAAGGCATCGGCGGCGCCAGCGTCGGCAGTTCGGGCAACGCCATGACCGGCAGTTCCCGGGCCAGCCGCGGCCTGGACCCGCAATTGATCAAGGACATCGAGAAACAATACGGCTTCGACAAACCGGCCCATGAGCGCCTGTGGCTGATGCTCAGCAGCTACGCCCGCCTGGACTTCGGCAAGAGTTTCTTCCGTGGCGCCACGGTCACCGACCTGATCCTGGAAAAGATGCCGGTGACCATTTCCCTCGGGCTCTGGGCGACGCTGATTACCTACCTGGTGTCGATCCCGCTGGGCATTCGCAAGGCGGTGCGCCACGGTTCCGCCTTCGACGTGTGGAGCAGCACGGCGATCATCATCGGCTATGCCATGCCGGCGTTCCTCTTCGCGATGTTCCTGATCATGATGTTCGCCGGCGGCACGTCGCTGAACTGGTTTCCGGTGCGCGGGCTGGTGTCGGACAACTTCGAATCGCTGTCGACCCTGGGCAAGATCACCGACTACTTCTGGCACCTGGTGCTGCCGGTCACGTCCCTGGTGATTGGCGGCTTCGCCACCCTGACGATCCTGACCAAGAACTCGTTCCTCAATGAAATCACCCGCCAATACGTGGTCACGGCACGGGCCAAAGGCATGAGCGAACGACGGGTGCTGTATGGCCACGTGTTCCGCAACGCGATGCTGTTGGTGGTGTCGGGGATCCCCCAGGCGTTCATCAGCGTGTTCTTCGCCGGCTCGTTGCTGATCGAGGTGATCTTTTCCCTCGATGGCCTGGGCCGCATGAGCTACGAGGCGGCCGTGTCCCGGGACTATCCGGTGGTGTTCGGCTCGCTGTTCATCTTCACGTTGTTCGGCCTGCTGATCAAACTCATCGGCGACCTTTGCTACACCCTGGTGGACCCCCGCATCGACTTCGCCGCGAGGAACGCCTGATGCTGCAGTTTTCCCCCTTGGGCCGACGGCGCTTCGAGCGTTTCAAGAAGAACCGCCGCGGCTGGTGGTCGCTGTGGCTGTTCATCGGCCTGTTCATCCTGACCCTGGGCGGCGAGTTGATCGCCAATGACAAGCCACTGCTGGTGAGCTATCAGAACTCTCTGTATTTCCCGGTGTTCAAGCGCTACACCGAACAGGAATTTGGCGGCCAGCTACCGTTCCAGGCCGACTATCGCAGCAGCTACGTGCAGAACCTGATCCACAAGGACGGCGGCTGGCTGCTGTTCCCGCCGATCCCGTTCAGCGACGACACGCCCAACTACGACCTCAACCGACCGGCCCCGAGCCCGCCCACCTCGGTGAACTGGCTGGGCACCGACGACCAGTCCCGGGACGTATTGGCCCGGGTGATCTTCGGCGCCCGGGTCTCGATCCTGTTCGCCCTGGCGCTGACCACCATCAGTGCGCTGATCGGCATCGCTGCCGGGGCGTTGCAGGGTTACTACGGCGGCTGGGTGGACCTGTTGGGGCAACGCCTGCTGGAAGTCTGGTCGGGGCTGCCGGTGCTCTATCTGCTGATCATCCTGTCCGGCTTCGTCGAACCGAATTTCTGGTGGCTGCTGGGGATCATGGCGCTGTTCTCCTGGTTGGCCCTGGTGGACGTGGTCCGCGCCGAATTCCTGCGCGGGCGCAATCTTGAATACGTCAAGGCTGCGAGGGCCCTGGGGCTGACCGACCGCAAGGTGATCGTGCGGCACATCCTGCCCAATGCGATGAACGCCACCCTGAGCTACCTGCCGTTCATCCTCACCGGGGCGATTTCCACCCTCACCGCCCTGGACTTCCTCGGCTTCGGCATGCCGGCCGGCAGCGCGTCCCTGGGCGAACTGATTGCCCAAGGCAAACAGAACCTGCAAGCACCCTGGCTGGGGCTGACGGCATTCTTCACCCTGGCCCTGATTCTTTCCCTGTTGGTGTTCATTGGCGAGGCATTGCGTGATGCATTCGATCCCAGGTCCTGATCCGGACGTGCGTGACAACCTGATCGAGATCCGCGACCTGAGCGTGGCCTTCAACGACCAAACCGTCGTGCGCAACCTGTGCCTGGACATCCGCCCTGGCGAGTGCCTGGCCCTGGTCGGCGAGTCGGGCTCCGGCAAGTCGGTGACCGCCCATTCGATCCTGCAACTGCTGCCGCCAACCGAGGCCCGCACCAGCGGCAGCATTCGCTATCGCGGCCAGGAACTGGTTGGTGCCCAGGCCAGCACCCTGCGGGCGCTGCGCGGCAACCGCATCGCGATGATCTTCCAGGAGCCGATGACCTCCCTGAACCCGCTGCACAGCGTCGAAAAGCAGATCGGCGAAACCCTGATGCTGCACAAGGGCCTGGGCGGCAAAGCGGCGCGGCAACGCATCCTGGAACTGCTGGCCCTGGTCGGCATCCAGAAACCTGTCGAACGGCTCAAGGCCTACCCGCATCAACTCTCCGGCGGCCAGCGCCAGCGGGTGATGATCGCCATGGCCCTGGCTTGTGAGCCGGAGTTGCTGATCGCCGATGAGCCGACCACCGCGCTGGACGTGACGGTGCAGCGCAAGATCCTGCTGCTGCTCAAGTCACTCCAGCAACGGCTCGGCATGTCCCTGCTGCTGATCAGCCACGACCTGAACCTGGTGCGCAGCATCGCCCAGCGGGTATGCGTGATGAAGGCCGGGGAAATCGTCGAACAGGCGCCGTGCGAAACCCTCTTCAGCGCGCCGAAGCACCCCTACAGCTGTGAACTGCTGCACGCCGAACCGGAGGGTGAAGCCCTGCCCCGGGACGCGCGCGAAGACGTGCTGCAGGTCCAGGACCTGAGGGTCAGTTTCGCCCTGGGCGGCGGGTTGTTCCGGCGCAAGGAATACCTGCACGCCGTCGACGGCATCAGCCTGAATATCCAGCGCGGCAAGACCCTGGGCATCGTCGGCGAGTCTGGCTCCGGCAAGTCCACCCTTGGCCAGGCGATCCTGCGGCTGATCGAATCCGAAGGCAGCATTCGCTTCCAGGGTGAAGCCCTCGACGCTTTGTCGCAGAAAGCACTGCGGCCCTGGCGCAAGCAGATGCAGGTGGTGTTCCAGGACCCGTTCGGCAGCCTCAGCCCACGGATGTCGGTGCAGCAGATCATCAGCGAGGGCCTTGAGGTCCACAATCCGTCCAGTGCCCAGGAATGCGAAGCCCGGGTGATCCAGGCCCTCAAGGAAGTCGGCCTCGACCCACAGAGCCGCCACCGCTACCCCCACGAATTTTCCGGCGGGCAACGTCAGCGCATCGCCATTGCCCGGGCCCTGGTGCTCAAGCCGGCGCTGATCCTGCTGGACGAACCCACGTCGGCGCTGGATCGCACCGTGCAGAAACAAGTGGTCGCCCTGCTCCGTCAGCTTCAGGAGAAGCACGGCCTGACCTACCTGTTCATCAGCCACGACCTGGCGGTGGTCCGCGCCCTGGCCCACGACATGATCGTGATCAAGGACGGCAAGGTCGTCGAATGCGGCGCCAGCCATGAGGTGTTCGAGGCGCCACAACATCCTTACACCAAGGAGCTGTTGGCGGCGGCGCATCCGGGGTGGGCATAATGCGGCGCATGACTTGACACCGTGTCGCGCCCATCGCGAGCAAGCTCGCTCCCACATTGGAATGCGGACACCTGTGGGGAGCCTGCTCGCGATGGCGGCCTGACAGGCAACACACAAGGACCGGACCATGACCCCCACCGAAAACCTCAAGGACTACAAGCGCGTACGCACCCTGGCAATCCGCTCCTTGTTCGAGATCATCGAGCAGTCCAGCGAAGGCACGGTGATTGTCGACCGTGACGCGAACATCGTCTGGATGAACGAGCGCTACGCCCGGCGCTTCGGCCTGAACTCGGCCCAGGAGGCCATCGGTCGGGCCTGCGAGAGCGTGATCCCCGGCAGCCTGCTGCGCGAAGTGGTGCGGACCGGGCGGCCGATCCTGCTGGACATGCAGGACATGCCCAAGGAGCCGCTGGTGGTCATGCGCCTGCCGATCCATGACAGCGCCGGCGCGGTCATCGGCGCCATCGGTTTTGCCTTGTTCGGTGAACTGCACAGCCTGTCGCCGATGCTCAAGCGCTACCAGAGCATGCAGGAAGAACTCGCCTCGACCCGCTCCCTGCTGCGGGCGCGGCAGACCAAGTACAACTTCGCCCATTTCATCGGCACCAGCAGCGCCGGCCTTGAGGTCAAGCGCCGCGCCCGACGCAGCGCCAGCACCGACTCGCCGGTGCTGCTGCTCGGCGAAACCGGTACCGGCAAAGAGCTGCTGGCCCAGGCGATCCACAGTGCCTCGCCACGGGCGCACAAGGCATTCGTCAGCATCAACAGCGCGGCGATTCCGGAATCGCTGCTGGAAGCCGAGTTCTTCGGCACCGCGCCTGGAGCGTTCACCGGGGCCGACCGCAAGGGCCGCGCCGGCAAACTGCAGATCGCCCAGGGCGGCACGTTATTCCTGGATGAGATCGGCGACATGCCCTTGCCGCTGCAAAGCAAACTGCTGCGGGTGCTGCAGGAAAAGGAATACGAACCGGTGGGCTCCAACGAAGTGTTGCAAAGCGATGTGCGCGTGATCGCCGCCACTTCAATGGACCTGGAAGCCGCGATCAAACGCGGCGAATTTCGCGCCGACCTGTATTACCGCCTCAACGTACTGCCGATCCAGGTCCCGCCCCTGCGCGAGCGCCTGGATGACCTGCCGGCCCTGAGCGAAGCGATCCTCGAAGAACTGCGCAGCCAGCACGAACTGAACCACGACGCCCTCGACCTGCTGGGGCAACACGCCTGGCCGGGCAACATCCGCGAATTGCGCAACGTGCTGGAGCGGGCCGCATTGCTCAGCGATAACCTGCTGCTGACCGCTGCCGACATCCGCGCCGCCATCGGCACGTTCATGCCGGTGACCCGCACGGCCAGCCCAAGCCTGGAGCCGCTGGCGCAGGAAACCTTCAGCCAGGCCCGGGCTCGATTCGATCGGCAGTTGATCGAAACCACCCTCGCGCAATGCGGGGGCAAGGTGGTCGAGGCAGCGGAGCGGTTGGGGCTGGGACGGTCGACGTTGTACAAGAAGATGGTGGCGTTGGGGATTGTCGAGTCTCAATAAAGAGATATTCATTCTCCTTATCGAGATAGCGATTTTGAGTGCTTTGCACTCATCGCGAGCAAGCTCGCTCCCACAGGGGAATGCGGTAATCTCGTGGGAGCGAGCTTGCTCGCGATGAGGCCATCCGAATCAAAAAATCTCCAAATAGAGACAGCACTCTCCATATCTTCTCAAGCCAAACAACAAACCTCATATATTTCAACAAGTTACAAACCTGGCACAAAACCCGCTATAGCCCCTCCCACCGCTTCACCACAAAAATAACAATCCCAGGAGACACACCATGAGTGTGATCATTGCCTTGGCAGCCCTCGCGCTGCTGATGGTTGCCGCCTACCGTGGCTACAGCGTCATCCTCTTTGCCCCCATCGCCGCCCTCGGCGCCGTCCTGCTCACCGATCCCTCCGCCGTCGCCCCTGCTTTCACCGGGGTGTTCATGGAGAAAATGGTCGGGTTCATCAAACTGTATTTCCCGGTGTTCCTGCTCGGCGCGGTGTTCGGCAAGCTGATCGAGTTGTCGGGCTTCTCCCGCTCCATCGTGGCCGCGGCGATTCGCCTGCTGGGCACCCGTCAGGCGATGCTGGTGATCGTGCTGGTCTGCGCCCTGCTGACCTATGGTGGCGTGTCGCTGTTCGTTGTGGTGTTCGCGGTATACCCGTTCGCCGCCGAAATGTTCCGCCAGAGCAATATCCCCAAGCGCCTGATCCCGGCCACCATCGCCCTCGGTGCGTTCTCGTTCACCATGGACGCCCTGCCCGGCACGCCGCAGATCCAGAACATCATCCCCAGCACCTTCTTCAACACCACCGCCTGGGCCGCGCCGTGGCTGGGGGTGATCGGCACGCTGTTCGTGTTCAGCATCGGCATGCTGTTCCTGCAACGCCAGCGCAACAAGGCCCAGCGCGTGGGCGAAGGCTACGGCACCGAACTGCGCAACGAGCCGGAAACCGCCGAAGACATCCAACTGCCCAATCCCTGGATCGCCGTTTCGCCGCTGCTGGCGGTCGGCATCATGAACCTGCTGTTCACCCAGTGGCTCCCCCAGTGGTACGGCAAGACCCACAGCCTGGCGCTGCCGGGCATGGCGGCACCGGTGACCAGCGATGTCGCCAAGCTCACCGCGATCTGGGCGGTCCAGGCCGCGCTGCTGGTGGGCATCATCATGGTGTTGCTGTTCGGCTTCCGGGCCATTCGCAGCAAGCTGGCCGAAGGCAGTAAAAGTGCGGTAGGCGGTGCGTTGCTCGCGGCGATGAATACCGCTTCGGAATACGGCTTCGGCGCGGTTATCGCCTCCTTGCCGGGCTTCCTGGTACTGGCCGACTGGCTCAAGAGCATTCCCAACCCATTGGTCAACGAAGCCGTGACAGTGACGCTGCTGGCGGGCATCACCGGTTCCGCGTCGGGGGGCATGAGCATCGCCCTGGCGGCGATGTCCGAAACCTTCATCAGCGCCGCCCATGCCGCCAACATTCCCTTGGAAGTGCTGCACCGGGTGGCGGCCATGGCCAGCGGCGGCATGGACACCCTGCCTCACAACGGCGCGGTAATCACCCTGCTGGCGGTCACCGGGCTGACCCACCGTGAAGCCTACAAAGACATTTTCTGCATTACGCTGATCAAGACCCTCGCGGTTTTCGTGGTGATCGGCGTGTTCTATGCCACTGGCATTGTGTGAGGTTCCTATGACGATAACTCTTAGCGGCAAGACGGCCCTGGTCACCGGCTCTACCAGCGGCATCGGCCTGGGCATCGCCCTGAGCCTGGCCAAGGCCGGCGCCGACTTGATCCTCAACGGCTTTGGCGATGCCTCGGCGGTGATCGCTGAAGTGCAACAATTCGGCGGCAAGGTCGGCCATCATCCGGCCGATGTCAGTGACCCGGCGCAGATCGCCGACATGCTCGCCTATGCCGAACGGGAATTCGGCGGCGTCGACATTCTGGTGAACAACGCCGGCATCCAGCATGTGGCCGCCGTGGAAGATTTCCCGGTGGAGCGCTGGGACTCGATCATCGCCATCAACCTGTCCTCGGTGTTCCATGCCACCCGCCTGAGCCTGCCGGGGATGCGCAGCAAGGGCTGGGGGCGGATCGTCAACATCGCCTCGGTCCACGGCCAGGTCGGCTCGCTGGGCAAGGCTGCCTATGTCGCGGCCAAGCACGGGGTGATCGGCCTGACCAAAGTGGTCGGCCTGGAAACCGCCACCAGCAACGTCACCTGCAACGCCATCTGCCCCGGCTGGGTGCTGACCCCGCTGGTGCAGAAGCAGATCGACGACCGCATCGCCAGCGGCATCGACCCGCAACAGGCCCAGCATGACCTGCTGGCCGAGAAGCAACCGTCCCTGGAATTCGTCACCCCGCCGCAACTGGGGGAACTGGTGCTGTTCCTGTGCAGCGAAGCCGGCAGCCAGGTGCGTGGCGCGGCGTGGAATATCGATGGTGGGTGGTTGGCTCAGTAGCGTTGAGAAATCCCTTGTGGCGAGGGGATTTATCCCCGCTGGGCCGCGAAGCGGCCCCAATACAGCCAATACCATCTGTCTGATGCACCGAGGTGTCAGGATTTAGGGCTGCTTCGCAGCCCAGCGTTGAGAAATCCCCTCGCCACAGGATTGCATTCCACCTGACGCCCCGGCTCGCTCTATAGTTTGTGTGTACATCAAGAACAAGAGGCACCCCATGTCCGACATCCTCTGGCAACCCGACCCCGAACGCATCGCCCGGTCGCGCATGAACGCCTTTCGCCAGTTCGTCAACGAACGGCATCACCTGCAACTCAACAACTACCCCACCCTGCATGCCTGGAGCATCGACCAGCGCGAAGCCTTCTGGCAGGCCATCGTCGATTTCTTCGAGATCCGCTTTCACCAGGCGCCCACCGAGGTACTGCAAGAAGGCCCGCAGATGCCCAGTGCCCGCTGGTTCCCAGGGGCGACGCTGAACTTTGCCGAACATCTGCTGCGTCGTCGCGATGCCGAGGTGGCGGTGGTTGCCATTGATGAAAACGGCGGCCAGGAACACCTGACCTGGGCCGAACTCGCCGCCCACGTCGCCGGCCTGCAGAAAAGCCTGCAAGCGGCCGGCGTAAGCCAAGGCGACCGCGTCGCCGCCTGCATGCCCAACACCTGGCAGACCCTGGTGGGCATGCTCGCCACCACCAGCCTGGGGGCGATCTGGTCCTGCTCGTCGCCGGACTTCGGCACCCAAGGGGTGATCGACCGTTTCGGCCAGATCGAGCCCAAGGTGCTGATCACCTGCGCCGGTTACCGCTACGCCGGCAAGGTCATCGACCAACGGCCCAAGGTCAACGAAATCCTCGAACGGCTGCCCTCGTTGCAACAGCTGATCGTGCTGCCCTACGCCCTGCCGGACGCCAGCGCCGAGGATTTCAGGACCTCGGCCAGGGTTGCGCTGTGGGACGGGTTCTACCAAGCCGGCGGCGAGCCGCAATTCGTTGCCGTGCCGTTCGATCATCCGCTGTACATCCTCTACTCCAGCGGCACCACCGGCGTGCCGAAGTGCATCGTCCACGGCACCGGCGGCGTGTTGCTGCAACACGTCAAGGAACATGGCCTGCACGTCGACCTCAGCCCCGAGGATCGGCTGTTCTACTACACCACCTGCGGCTGGATGATGTGGAACTGGCTGGTGTCGGCCCTCGCTGTCGGCAGTGCGGTGGTGCTCTACGACGGTTCACCGTTTCACCCGGGCCCCGAGCGCTTGCTGGACCTGGTCGACCAGCAGCGCATCAGCGTGTTCGGCACCAGCCCCAAGTTCCTGGCCGCCCTGGAAAGCCAGGGCCTGAAGCCTCGGCAGAGCCACGACCTGGGCAGCCTCAGGACCCTGCTGTCCACCGGCTCGGCGCTGGCGCCCCATAGCTACGACTACGTGTACCGTGATTTCAAGCCCGACGTCTGCCTGGCATCGATGTCCGGCGGCACCGACATCGTCTCGTGCTTCGTCAACGGCAACCCGTTGTCGGCGGTGCGTCGCGGCGAGATGCAGGGCAAGAGCCTGGGCATGGCGGTGCAGGTCTGGAACGACGTGGGGCAGGCCGTCATCGGCGAGAAAGGCGAGCTGGTGTGCACCCGGCATTTCCCGGCGATGCCCATTGGCCTGTGGAACGACCCTCGACAGGAAAAACTCCGGGCCTCCTACTTCAGCCAGTTTCCCGGTGTGTGGGCCCAAGGCGATTACGCCGAGGAACTGCCCCACGGAGGTTTCCTGATCCATGGCCGCTCCGACGCGGTGCTCAACCCCGGCGGCGTGCGCATCGGTACGGCGGAAATCTATCGGCAGGTGGAAAAGGTTGAAGAGGTGCTGGACAGCGTCGCCATCGGCCAGCAATGGCAAGGAGATGTGCGGGTGGTGCTGTTCGTGCGCCTGCAAGAGGGCGTGGTCCTGGATGATGCCCTGGAGCAACGGATCCGCCAGGTCATCCGCGCCAACACCACGCCGCGCCATGTACCGGCGAAGATCCTCGCGGTCAGCGACATTCCGCGGACCATCAGCGGCAAAGTGGTGGAGCTGGCGGTGCGCAATGTGGTGCATGGCGAAGCGGTGAAAAACACCGATGCGCTGGCTAACCCCGAGGCGCTGGAGCAGTTTCGGGATCGGCCGGAGCTGGCCACCTAGGCACCCCACAAAACTGCTTTTCTGTGGCGAGGGGATTTATCCCCGTTGGGCTGCGAAGCAGCCCTAAATCCAGACACCGAGGTGTATCAGACAGACTGTGTTGACTGCTTTGGGGCTGCTTCGCAGCCCAGCGGGGATAAATCCCCTCGCCACAGGGGGGCCAAACCCCATCAATCCATCAACCCCCACTCCCCCGCCGCCGGATCGGCCGCAGGCGCGGCGCCCGACTCGGCATACAACTTCAACCGCAACCGCAGGTTGTTCGCCGAATCGGCGTTCTTCAGGGCTTCTTCCTCATCCAGCACCCCTTCCACCACCAGGTTGAACAGGGCCTGGTCGAAGGTCTGCATGCCCAGTTCTTCCGACTTCTCCATGATGCCCTTGAGTTCACCCAGCTCGTTGCGCCGGATCAGGTCGGCCACCGTGGGCGAGCCAAGCATGACCTCCACCGCGGCGCGGCGCTGGCCGGTACGGGTGCGTACCAGGCGCTGGGACACGAAGGCCTGGAGGTTGTTGCCCAGATCGCTCAGCAACTGCGACCGGCGTTCTTCCGGGAAGAAGTTGATCACCCGGTCCAACGCCTGATTGGCGTTATGGGCATGCAAGGTGGAGATCACCAGGTGCCCGGTGTCGGCAAAGGCCAGGGCGTGTTCCATGGTTTCCCGGTCGCGAATTTCGCCGATCAGCACCACATCCGGTGCCTGGCGCAGGGTGTTCTTCAGGGCTGCATGAAAACTGCGGGTGTCGACACCGACTTCCCGCTGGTTGATGATCGACTTCTTGTGCCGGTGGATATACTCCACCGGGTCCTCGATGGTGATGATATGACCGCTGCTGTTGCGATTGCGGTAATCGATCAATGCCGCCAGGGAGGTGGACTTGCCTGAGCCCGTCGCGCCGACGAACAGCATCAGCCCCTGCTTCTGCATGATGGTCTCCAGCAGCACCTTGGGCAGCTTCAAGTCCTCGAAGCGCGGGATGTCCAGCTTGACGTTGCGAATCACCATGGACACGTCGTTGCGCTGCTTGAAGATATTGACCCGGAATCGCCCGACACCCGACAACGAAATCGCCAGGTTCATTTCCAGTTCCCGATCGAACTCAAGGCGCTGTTCGGCGTCCATCAAAGACTCGGCGAGCCCGGCGATGTCACCGACCTTGAACACCTGGTTGCCCAACGGCTTGAGCACGCCCTCGAACTTGGCACACGGCGGCGCCCCGGTAGACAGGTAAAGATCGGAGCCTTCCTGGCTGGCCAGGATGCGTAACAAGGGATCGATTTCCATGGTCTGAAACTTCCGCGAGACATCAATGAAACAAGCTGACCCGAGCACGTACCTCTGCAGACCAACCCGCGCTTACCTCCTTCAGAGGATAGTAGACGCGACACGACAACCTGGGACTCCGTGATGAACGCAACACCCGCCGGCAGCGGCACACAGCGCCTGATCGACCGACTGGACTGGCGTTCCAGCCCGCTGGGCGCTGCCCAAGCCTGGCCCCAGAGCCTGCGCACTGCGGTGGACATCGTGCTGCACTCGCCGATGCCGATGGCCGTGCTGTGGGGGCCGCAGCTGATCCATTTCTACAACGACGCCTTCTCCCGCCTGGCTGGCGACAAGCATCCCCAGGCGTTCGGCCAGCCGACCCACACGGCATGGCCTGAACTCAAAAGCGTCAGCGAACCGATTTATCACAACGTGTTGCAAGGCCGCACGCACACCAGCCGCGACCAGCAATGGCGCCTGCCTTTCGCCGGCCGCCTCTGCGATCTCTGGCTGGACTTGACCTACAGCCCGGTGCGTGACGAAAGCGGCGCTGTCGCCGGCATCCTGGTGACGGCCATCGAGACCAGCGAGCGGCGACGCCTGGCCCTGGAATTCGAACGACGCTCCGAGGCCAGCCTCAAGGCCCAGCAGGAAAGCGAGGAGCGCCTGCAACTGGCCCTGGCGGCCGCCGATACCCTGGGCACCTGGGACTGGGATATCAGCGAAGACCGCTTCATCGCCGACGCGCATTTCGCCGTGTTGCACGGAATCGATCCCAGCCTGTCACGGCAGTTGCCCATCAGCGCCTACCTCGAAGGTGTGCACCCCGAGGACCGGGCGATGGTCGCCCGCAGCATCAAGCATTGCATCACCCATGGCACCGAATATGCCGAGGAATACCGCCTGCTGCAGCCCGACGGCGAACTGCGCTGGGTGTTCGTGCGCGGGCGCTGCTACAAGGATCGCCACGGCCGGCCCAAGCGCTTTCTCGGCGCGGCCCTGGACCTGACCGAGCGCAAGCGCACCGAGCAGGCCCTGCGCCAGAGCCAGACCGAGCTGCAACTGATCATCAACGCCATGCCGATTCTCATCAGCTACGTGGACCGTGAAGAACGGTTCCGCCTGAACAACAGCGCCTACCTGGACTGGTACGGCCTGACCCCGCAGGAACTCTATGGCAAGACCATTCGCGAAGTGATCGGCGAGGACGGCTATGCGGTCCGCGCCGAACAGATTGCCGCGGCCCTGGCGGGTAAACCGTGCAGCTTCGCCGTGGAGGCGGCCCACCGCGACGGCCGGCCACGGCATGCACTGACCAACTACCTGCCCCGCCATGGCGCGGACGGCGCCGTGAACGGTTTCTACATTTTTGTGATCGACGAAACCGAGCGCAAGAAGACCGAGGAAGCCTTGCGCAACCTCAACGAAACCCTGGAAGAACGGGTGATCGCCCGCACCCAGCAACTGGCCGAAGCCAACCACCGCCTGCAAAACGAAATGTTCGAACGCGAGCGCGCCGAAGAAGCGCTACGCCATGCCCAGAAGATGGAGGCCGTGGGCCAGCTCACCGGGGGCATCGCCCATGACTTCAACAACATGCTCACCGGCATCCTCGGCAGCCTGGACCTGATGCAGCGCTACATCGCCAACGGCCGCGCCGACGAGATCGGACGCTTTACCGAAGCGGCGGTGTCCTCGGCCAACCGTGCGGCGGCCCTGACCCATCGGCTGTTGGCCTTTTCCCGGCGCCAGTCCCTGGACCGCAAGCCGCTGGACGCCAATAGCCTGGTGCTTTCCCTTGAAGACCTGCTGAGCCGTACCACCGGTGACCACATCGCGCTGCGGTTGCAACTGGCCGATGAGCTTTGGCCGGTCAGCACCGATGCCAGCCAGTTGGAAAACGCCCTGCTCAACCTGGTGATCAACGCGCGGGACGCCATGCCCGACGGCGGCGAACTGACCGTCGAAACCGCCAATATCTACCTCGACGGCAGCGACATCAGCACCCTGGAGCCGGTCAAGGCCGGGGACTACGTGATGATTGCCGTCAGCGACAATGGCAGCGGCATGACCCCGTCCGTGCTGGCCAAGGCCTTCGACCCGTTCTTCACCACCAAGCCCATCGGCCAGGGCACCGGCCTGGGGCTGTCGATGATTTACGGGTTTGCCCAACAGTCGGGTGGGCTGCTGAACCTGGACAGCGTACCGGGCCAGGGCACACGGGTGCAGTTGTACCTGCCGCGGCTGCGCATGGCGCCCGCCGAACAGCCGACCCAGGCTTCGGCCACGGAGGCACCGGCCGCAATCGCAGGAGAAACCGTGCTGCTGGTGGAAGACGAGCCGGCGGTGCGGATGCTGGTGCTCGACCTGTTGCAGGCGCTGGGCTACACCGCCCTTGAAGCCGAAGACGCCAAGACCGCCCTGCCGCTGCTGGAGTCGGGCCAGCGCATCGACTTGCTGGTCACCGACGTTGGCCTGCCCGGCATGAATGGCCGGCAACTGGCGGAAATCGCCCGTCAGCATCGGCCCGACCTGAAGGTGCTGTTCATGACCGGTTACGCGCAGAAAGCCGCCGAACGCCAGGGTTTCCTGGAACAGGGCATGGACATGGTTGCCAAGCCCTTCACCCTTGATTTGCTGGCGAACAAGATTCGGACGATGATCAACCATGTCTCCTGAGTTGAGGCATAATCGCCCCCTTTTTTGTTCAGGTCAGCGCTGCGATGAAAGCCCAAGCCCGCCATATCCTGGTGAAAACCGCCGAAGAAGCCGAACAGCTCAAGCAACGCATCGCCAAGGGCGAGGCGTTCGACGTGCTGGCAAAGAAATACTCCACCTGCCCCTCCGGCAAACGCGGCGGCGACCTGGGTGAAGTGCGGCCGGGACAGATGGTCGGCGTGATCGACGCAGTGATCTTCAAGAAGCCGCTGCGGGTGGTCCATGGGCCGATCAAGAGCAAGTTCGGCTATCACCTGGTGCAGGTGTTTTATCGGGATTGATGCCCCATTCAGCACCGATCAAATGTGGGAGCGAGCCTGCTCGCGAAAGCGGTGGGTCAGTTGAATTGATGCTGACTGACACACCGCCATCGCGAGCAGGCTCGCTCCCACATGAGGTTCTGTGGTGGGTTCATGACCGGGGAATCAACGCCCCCGGCACCTGAATCACCCGACTCGCCAACAGATGCCCGGCCTCCGCGGCCGCCACCGGGCTCCCACCCATCAAGCGGCTCGCCAGGTACGCCGCACTGAACGAATCCCCCGCCGCCGTGGTGTCCACCACCCGTTCGACCCGCTGGCCCGGCACTTCATACGACTGGCCAGCGCACCGGATCAGGCGCGCCTCGGCGCCGCGCTTGAGCACCACTTCCGGAGTGCCAAGTTGTTCGTAGGCGGCGAACACTGCCTCGCTGTCGGCATGCCCGAACAGCGCTTGCTCGTCGTCCAGGGTCAGCAGCGCCAGCTCCACGTAAGGCAGTACGCTGCGATAGGCGGCGCGGGCGGCGTCGACCGAGGCCCAGAGCCTGGGCCGATAGTTGTTGTCGAACACTACCTTTGCCCCGCGTCGACGTGCCTCGATCAGGGTTTCGATAAGCTTGCCGCGCCCCTGCTCGCCCAGTACCGCCAGGGTGATGCCGCTGAAATACAGCACATCGTAATCCGGCAACGCCGCCAGGATCGGTGCGGCGGCCGGTGTGGTGAAACAATCGCGCACCGCCGCTTCGTTGCGCCAGTACAGAAACCGTCGCTCGCCCTCCGCATCGGTCTGGATGCAATACAAACCCGGCAAGCGGCCGGGCAGGCGCTGGACCCTGTCCAGGCCGATGTTTTCCTCGGCCCAGCTCTGGCACATGGCGTCGCTGAAACTGTCATCGCCCAGGGCCGTGACGTAATCCACCGAGGCCCTGTCGCCCAAGGCGCGGGACAGGTATACCGCGGTGTTCAGGGTGTCGCCGCCGAAGCTTTGCTGCAAGCTGCCGTCGGCGCGTTGTTGCAGTTCGATCATGCACTCACCGATCAGGGCGATGCGGGGTTTCGGGTTGCTCATGGATAATCCTGATGATTCGGTGGTGTCTGGCAGGCCGTCATCGCGAGCAGGCTCGCTCCCACATTTGAAACGCATTCCCCCTGTGGGAGCGAGCCTGCTCGCGATGGCCACGACTCGGTCCCAAGGCTAGAAACAGGTCTCCATGCTCTCGACCACCCGCAACTGCTCATCCACCAGGCACCCCACCCGCCACTTGTCGAAAGTCAGGCACGGGTGGGAAGTACCGAACGCAATAATGTCGCCGATGCGCAACTCGACCCCCGGCGCCACCGTCATGAACGCGTGCTGGTCCATCACCGCCGTCACCTTGCAGGCGCTCACGTCGTCACCGGCCACCGCGTCCGATCCGGGTTTGTAGCGCTTGAGCGGCACCGGCAGCCCTGCGTCGTAAGCCACGTCGCGCTTGCCCAGGGCAATGACCGCAAAACCCGGTTCCGGCAGCGACTGCACGTGGGCCCAGACCTCCAGGGCTGGCCGTAGACCTTCGTGCAGGTCATCGCGCCGTTCCAGTACGCAGCACTGGGCCTCCTTGTAGATGCCATGGTCGTGGGCCACGTAACTGCCGGGACGCAACACGCTGAGGAAACGCCCGTGGGCATTGCGGGCCTCGAAGGATTCGGCGATCAGGTCATACCAGGCCGACCCCGAGGCGGTGATGATCGGTTTATCGAGGGCAAACGCGCCGCTGTCCTGCAACTGCACCGCCAACCCCACCAGGGACGCGGCGAACGCGCGGATGCCAGTGACGGCGTGGTCACCGTGGATCACCCCTTCGTAGCCTTCGATACCGGTCAATGCCAGCGCCGGTTGCGCCCGGATCGCCTCGGCCAGGGCCAACACTTCGGCCTCGCTCCGGCAGCCGCAACGACCGCCGACCACGCCGTATTCGATCATCACATTCAACCGCACGCCCCGTGATGCGAAGTACGCGCCCAGGTCCGCCACGCTGTCCGGATGATCGACCATGCAGTGGAACTCGAACGTCGGGTCGGCCAGCAGATCGGCGATCAGCGCCATGTTCGGCGTGCCCACCAACTGGTTGGCCATCAGCACCCGGCGCACGCCATGGGCGTAGGCGGCACGGGTCTGCACGGCGGTGGCAAGGGTCAGGCCCCAGGCACCGGCATCGAGCTGCCGCTGGAACAGCGCCGGGGTCATGCTGGTCTTGCCGTGGGGCGCCAGTTCGGCGCCGCTGTTGCTGACGAACTGTTGCATCCAGCGAATGTTGTGCGCAAGCGCCTCGCGATGCAGCACCAGTGCGGGCAGGCTGACGTCGCGCAACAGGTGGGCGCCGACGGCAGCGGCGCCCTTCTCTACAGCAGCGTCCTGAATGGCAGAAGACATGGTCGAACTCCTCTCGCGGTCGCGGCTGACCGCTATTGTCTATTCATTGATGCGCCGGGCCAGGTTGTTCGCGCTGTCGATCAGCACCCGGCGGTAGTCGGCGTAATTGTTCTTGGCGTCGGCCCGGGGGGCGACGATGCACAGGGTCGCAATGGCCACGCCGTTGGGGTCTTTGACCGGGGCGGCGAAGCAGTGGGTGAAGGTGTCGGCGACGCTGTCGAAGGAGAAAAATCCATCGAGGCCGGCCTGGCGGATTTCCTTGAGGAACTGCTCCACCGGCAGGCGCTCGCCGTCCGGCAGGATGAAATCGTCGGGGTCGATCAGGTCGACGATCTGCTGGTCGCTCAGATGCGCCAGCAACAGGCGACCGGAGGCAGTCCAGGGAATCGGCGCGTTTTCACCGATGTCCGATGAAATGCGAAAATGCCGCTCGCCCTCCTTCATCAGCGCCACCGTGTATTTGCGCCCATTGAGCAGGCACATCTGCGCGGTTTCCCGGGTCCGGCTGACGATCTCCTGCAAGGCGTGATCGGCCTCGCGACTCAGGTCGAAATGCCGCAGGTGCGCCTGCCCGAGAAAGTACAGCTGGCGGCCCAGGTAGACGTGGCCTTCCTTGCCCACCGGTTCAAGGATGCGTCGCTCCAGCAGCGACGCCACCAGTTCGTAGACCGTGGACTTGGGGCTGCCGATGCCGCTGGCAATGTCGTTCGGGCGCAGCGGCTGGCCGATCTCCTTGAGGAAATCGAGGATATCGAACGCCCGATCCAGTCCCCGGGCCCGGCGTTTGATGGTGTCTTCGGTCATGTCGTTGGTTCCCATTCAGATGGCCGCGAGTGTACCCAGACTACAAGCTGCCCACAGCTCCCTGTGGCGAGGGGATTTATCCCCGCTGGGCTGCGGAGCAGCCCCAATAAAGCTGACTGCATGCAATCTGACACACCGCAGTGGCTTGTTGGGGGCCGCTCCGCAGCCCAGCGGGGATAAATCCCCTCGCCACAGGTGATCATTTCTTCTTGTAGGCCACACAATCGATCTCGACCTTGCAATCCACCATCATGCTCGCCTGCACACAGGCCCGGGCCGGGGCGTGTTCGGGGCTGAAGTATTCGCCGAACACCTTGTTGAAGCTCCAGAAATCCCGCGGGTCTTCCAACCAGACACCGCAACGCACCACGTCTTCCAGGCCGTAACCGGCCTCTTCGAGAATGGCGATCAGGTTCTTCATGGTCTGGTGCGTCTGCTCGACGATGCCGCCGACTATGATCTCGCCGTCCAGCGCCGGGACCTGGCCGGACACATGCAGCCAGCCATCGGCCTCGACGGCGCGGGCGAATGGCCGTGGCTGGCCGCCGCCTGCGGTGCTGCCGGTGCCGTAGCGCTTGATGCTCATGGGTGTTCTCCTTACTTGAATGGGATTAAAAACGGGTGTTCTTGAGAAATTCCGCCAGGCGCGGCGACTGCGGCCGCTCGAACAATTCCTTTGGCGGCCCCTGCTCTTCGATACGGCCCTGGTTCATGAACACGATCTTGTCGGAGACCTCGAAGGCGAAACGCATTTCGTGGGTCACCAGCAACATGGTCATGCCGTCTTCGGCCAGGCCTTTGATCACGTTCAGCACCTCGCCCACCAGTTCCGGATCGAGGGCCGAAGTGACCTCGTCGAATAGCATCAGGCTGGGGTTCATCGCAATCGCCCGGGCAATCGCCACCCGCTGTTGCTGGCCGCCGGACAACTGACCGGGAAAGTGATCGCGGCGTTCCAGCAGGCCGACCCGCTCCAACCATTTCTCGGCCAGGGCCACCGCTTCGTCCTTGTGCAGTTTCTTCACCTTGAGCAGGCCCAGGGTGACGTTCTGCAACGCAGTCAGATGGGGAAACAGGTTGAATTGCTGGAACGCCATGCCGGTCATCGCGCGGTGCCGGGCGATGACTTTTTCGGGATGGCGCACACGCTTGCCATCGACTTCGTCGTAGCCGATGGACTCGCCGTCGAGCATGATCCGCCCGCCCTGGAATTCTTCCAGCATGTTCACGCAGCGCAGCAGTGTGGTCTTGCCCGAACCGCTGGAGCCGATCAGCGTGACGACATTGCCGCGCTGCATGCTCAGGTCGACGCCCTTGAGCACTTCCAGCGGGCCGTATTGTTTGTGCAGACCGCGAATGTCCAGCAGCGGTTGGGCGTTGGAGGGAGTCGAAACGTCAGTCATGGCAAGGCCACCCGCTTTTCAATGTGCCGCCCGAGCAATTCGATGGCGTAATTGATGATGAAAAAGAGAAACCCGGCGAACAGATAGAACTCCAGGGTCATGAAGGTCCGGGCGATGATCTGCTGGGTGCTGAGCAGCAGCTCGGCAACGCCGATCACCGACAGCAGGGTCGAGGCCTTGACGATCTCGGTGGAGGAATTGACCCAGGTCGGCAGGATCTGCCGCAGCGCCTGGGGCAACAGCACATAGGCCAGAGCCTGGAAGAACGTCAGGCCGATGGCCTGGCTGGCTTCCATCTGTCCACGGGGCAACGCCTGCAAGGCACCGCGCACGATCTCGGCCACGTGCGAGCCACAGAACAGCGTCAGGCCCAGGACACCGGCCTGGAACGCACTGATCTGCCAGCCCAGCGCCGGAGCCATATAGAAACAGGCCAGCACCAGCACGAACACCGGCGTGCCGCGAATCAGGTCGACATAGAAGCGAAACGGCGCGCGCATCCAGGTGCGGCCGTAGGTCAGCACCAGCCCGGCGAACAGGCCAATCAAGGTGCCCAGCAAAATCGCCAGCACCGAACACTGCACGCTGGTCAGGAAACCGGCCCACAGCGTATCCCGGGCGACCCATAACTCATGCAACCAACTGGGGGATTCGTACATGGGACGCTCCTAACGGCGGATCGCCAGGCGCTGCTCGAAATACCGCAGCACCATGGCAATGAGATAACAGGCCGCGACATACAGGGCCGTGGTCACCAGCCAGGTTTCGATCACCCGGTAGCTCTCCACGTTGATCTTGCGGGCGTAATAGGTCAGCTCCGGCACGGCAATCGCCGCCGCCAGGGAGGTGTCCTTGAACAGCGAAATGAAGTTGTTCGACAAGGCCGGCAACACGTTGCGCAGCATCACCGGCACGGTGACATAGGCTTTCACCTGCCACTCGCCCAGGCCGATCGCCAAGCCTGCTTCGCGCTGGCCCTTGTGGATGCTCATCAACCCACCGCGGAACACTTCGGTGAGGTAGGCACCGGCGTACAACGACAGGGTGATGACGAACGACGGCAGCTTGTCCAGGCGAATGCCGAGGCTCGGCAAGGCGAAGTAGATCAACAGGATCAGCACCAGGATCGGCGTGTTGCGGATCACCGTGACATACACCGACGCCAGCACGCGCAAGACCCGGTGTTTGCTGAGCAGCGCGAATGCCATCGCCAGGCCGATCACGCAACCGATGGCGATCGACACCAGCGCCAGGCTGAGCCCCAGGCCGAGCCCCGCCAGCAAGGTGTCGAAATCGCGCCAGACGGCGGCAAAGTTCAACTGATAGTTCATGGTCGGCAATACCTTCGACGGGACGCCCGCAAGGGGCATCCCGGGCTCACGGGGTCATTTGAATTCAACGGGGAAACCGATCGCCGGCGACGGCAGCTCGACGCCGAACCACTGCTTGAACGACGCGGCGTAGGTGGGGAATTCCACGCCGGTCATGGCTTCATGCAAGGTGGTGTTGACGAAGTTCAGCCAATCCTGATCGCCGCGCTTGACCGCACAGGCGTAGGTTTGCGGGCTCCAGGCATACGCCGGGCTGCGATAGCGGCCAGGGTTCTGCACCATCAGGTACTTGACCGAGGACTGGTCGGTGGCCGCGGCATCGGCACGACCGGAGTTCACTGCCTGGTACATCAGGTCGACGCTGTCGTACTGGTCGACCTTGGCCTTGGGCAGCGCCTGGTGCACCAGCTCTTCGGCGTAGACGTTCTGCAACACCGCCACGGTGACGCCGTTGCTGGCGGCCTTGAGGTCTTCGATTTCCTTGTACTTGCTGTTGGCCGGCAGCAACAGGCCCACCCCTTCGCGGTAGTACGGCAAGGTGAAAGCGACTTGCTGGGCGCGGCTGGCGGTCACGGTGATGAACTGGCAGCTCATGTCGACCTTGTCGGTCAGCAGGTTGGGAATACGTGCATCGGAAGACTGCACCACAAACTCGACTTTTTCCGGGTCGTTGAACAGACCCTTGGCGACCATCCGTGCGATGTCGATATCAAACCCCTGCAACTTGCCATCCGCTCCCTGGAAGTGCCACGGCGCGTTGGTGCTGCCCGTGCCCACGATCAATTTCCCCCGCTGCAGCACGCTGTCCAGCTTGCTGTCGGCCGCCTGAGCGACCCCCATGGCAGCCGTCGTGGCCGCGAAGAGAAAAACACACGCTTTGAACAAGGAAGGTCGGCGATGCATGGCAAGCACTCCAGGATGGGTTTATTCCGCTATACCGGAACATGGTATGTAACAACGGAATAGACAGCAGAAAGTGTGCCACAGGCTTGATAGCCATGGGCGAGAAAAATGGAAAGTGAATGGAATCAGGGAGATGGAGAATCCAGACGTGCATGGACGACTTCGGACAGTGTCCTGGGACTGCTACCGTTGGCTACGGCGTGCGAGTAGCAAGGCCCCAAACCGGTGCCACGCCATGCTCCTTGTGGGAGCGAGCCTGCTCGCGATGGCGGTGGGTCAGCTTGAACCGATGTTGAATGTGATGCCGCCTTCGCGAGCAGGCTCGCTCCCACAAGGATCGGCGGTGCCGGGGCTACTTGCGCTTGTAGCTCTTGCTGCCCCCAGGCGTAAGGCAATACACCCCGCCCCGGGGACCGACGCAATAATTGCCGCTCCCGCACTGGCAACCATCGGCCTGCTTGAGCAACGATTGCGGTCGGGCCTCATTGCGAAGCCCCAGCACAGCGGAACAGGATTTTTTCGACGCGCTGATGGAGCCGTCGTTACACAGGAACGTATCGCCATCACACCCGGCAATCCCGCCCTTGCGCCCGGAACACGGCGTATTGGCAGCGACAGCGGACGCAGAGAAAATCAACAACAGAATGGCGACACTTGAGCGAAGCAGACCGGGCATTCCGTGGCAAGGGTTCATGGCAGCTTCCAGGCTGGTAGATGGCCCTATGCTAGCACCCAGCTGAGCTTGCCGGGCCCTTCAACTCACAAATCTTCGAACGAAACCTTGAACGTTGGATCTTTTTCACGTTCGACACAAAGAACAACCAACTCAAAATCCTCAAGCCGGTCCATCATGAGTTCATATTCCCTCGCGGGAACGCAATAAAAGACCGGCACATTGCAATTAAGGATCGCCACTGAGGATCCTTCACCAGCAGCCACAATGCCCATCGGGTCCTTCTTGAATTCAGCTACACTGGTTACAACTTGAGAAAGCACATGACGTGTCATGACAGGAGTCCTTAAATACTCTTAGTGACTTAAAAGAAGCATTCAAATCTGTGTTAGATGTTTTTCAGCGCCCACAAAACCTCACCCTCGACAACATCCGCAGATCCCCGTCGCGGTAATAATCGTCACTCCAGCTGTCATCCACCGCCAACGGCTTGACCTGCTTGAGCGCAAGCTTCTTCGCAAAATACCGAAAGCGGTAATGCTCGTAGAAACGCAGCAGTTCCAGCCCGTAGCGGTCGGCCAGGTCGGTGTCGCCCTGGATGATGAGGTAGTTTTCATCGTTATTGCTGCTGGCCGCGGCGCTGAGGTTGTGGCTGCCGCTGATGATGGTCGGCGTGTCGCTGGTGAAGTCGGTGACGATGGCTTTGGTGTGCACCAGCAGGTTGCCCTTCTGGCCTTTCATGTTTTCCCTGAGCCAGCCTTCCAGCCCGGTGTTGAGCAGCGCGGTGGCGGCGAATTCGGCGGTGCGGTCGGCATGGAATCCGGTGATGCGACTGGTGGTGTTTTGCAGGCCATAGCGCAGGACGTCGTCGTTGGGCTGGCCGAGCAAGGCGTCGAGGATCCGGTCGGGCAGGACGAAGGCGGTGACGAACAACAGGTCCTTGCGCGCGGCATTGATGATGTCGACGAAGCGGTCCAGGTCGCCTTCGCCCGTGCGCGGCGAAAACCCGACGAACAAGGGCTCCTGCGGGTCCATGGGATTGCGCTGGGTCAGCCACTGGCGCGTGGCATCGACGTCCTGCGGGGCGGCCCAGATCTGCTCGAACACCTGGCGATAGCTGTCGCTCACCCGCGGATCGTCCAGCACGTGAACGACATTGGCCTGGCGGTAGACACCGTTGGCGGTGAAATTGGTGCTGCCGCAGAGCACGGCCTCGGGGTGCAACGCACCACCGCCATCTACCTTGCTCAAGACGATGAACTTGTCGTGGAAAATGCTTTGGGTCACCCGCCCGCGCTTGTTGGCCGCCGGCAGTTTTTCGAGACTGGCTTCGTTGCGCAGCGTGGTGTCGTCGCCCGGTTCGGCGTGGTACAGCACCCGCACCTGGGCGCCACGGGTGAAAGCGGCATTCACCGCATCGACGATCACCGGCAATTCGTACTCGTAGATGGCGACATCCAGGGCCCAGGTGGCATCCAACGCCCGGTCGATGAAGCCGGTCAGGCGTCCCAGCAGACCGTTCTCCAGCCAGCGACGCGGCGCTTCGGGCCAGTCGTCGATGGACAGGTTGCGGTTGGCACTGATCAACGCGTCCAGCTCGGGAAACTTGCGCTGGAATGCCTGGCTGGCGGCCACGGCCCGATTGAAGATCACTCGCTGGTTGGCCGGTTGGCCGTTATCACTGGTGACCGTGACCTCGAGGGACTCGCCCAACTGCGGCGCATCGGGACTGCCATAGGCCAGGTGCACGCGGTAGTGGATGGTCACACCAGGATTGACGGCGTAATCGGCCCAGCGAAATTTCTGCAAAGGCGCCTTATCGCTGGGGGTGGCGTGGAACTGTGGGAAGGTGTGGGCCTTGTCGGGGAAGGTCAGGCTGTTGAACAGGAACAGCCAGGGCTTGTCGCCCTGCTGTTTCTCGATGGCAAACCCCAGCAGGCCCTTGCGCCGGGGTTCGGCCAGGTCCATGGCGAGCAGCACACCGTTGGTGCCGGCATAGGCCTTGACCCGAAAATCGTCCTGGGGGTTGGTGGCGAGTAGGCGCATGGTTCACTCCTTGTGAAGTTGCCTCAGCATAGAACAGCGATCCAGTTGGGGTTGGCAGATCGAGTACCGAGGTGATGCTATCGCGAGCAGGCTCGCTCCCACAGGGAGCCGTGATTCACAGCACATCCCATGTGGGAGCGAGCCTGCTCGCGATGGGGCCCGACCAGCCAATGGAGATCAGCCAGATACCCCATCATCGATATGCCGATACTCAGCCCCCAACTGCCCCGCCAACTGCCGAGCCCGGCCCAGCCGGATCGGACCTCGCTCGATGTCGATCAACAAACACGGGCAATCGAGTGGCGGCAGTGACAAGCCCTCCTTCACCCGGCCGTCCGTCATCAGCAACACCCGCTGCTGCTCCGCCGGATAGCGCTTGCGCCGGGCCACCAGCCAGCGCCCTGCCTCATTCAGCGCCGCCAGCAACGGCGTACCACCCGCGGCGCCCAGCCCGTCGAGCCAATCCCGAAGCCCGGCCGAGGCCTTGAGCCCCTGCACCTGCCAGTTCGGAACGCTACCGCTGGCCGTCAGCAGCGCCAACCGGGCGCGCTGCCGGTAAGCGTCGTCGAACAGCTGCGCCAGCAGGCCCTTGCCATCGCTCAAGGCCCGATGACGACGGGTCGAGGCCGACGCGTCGACAATCACCAGCCAGAGCTCATGGGACGAGCGGTGACGTGCGTGCCAACGCAGGTCTTCACGCAGGTTCGGACGACCGTTGAGCAATGTCCCCGGCCAGTTCACCACGCCGCTGGCCGCGGCTTTGCTACGGCCCTGGCGTCCCTGCTCCAACCGCCCGGCACGGGGTCTGGCATTCGCCCCCGCGAGCGAACGGGGGCGAATGCCTAGGGCTTTTTTGGCCAGCTCGGTACTTCACGCCGGGCACCGGTCGACAGCGCCTGGGCCGGCAGATCGCCCCACTGGCCCTGGCCTTCGCTCGGTTCGGCGGTACGGTCACCGGCCGAAGGGGCCTGGGACGGCGAAGGCGCCGGGGCGCAGTGCCCTCGCCGGCGGTGGCGCAAGGCAAACTCGGCGACCGCATCGATGTCCTCGGCGGCAATAACCTGCGCCCCGCGCCAGGCCGCATGGGCCCGTGCGGCCCGCAGCCAGACCAGGTCGGCGCGCAAGCCATCGACCCCGGCGGCGAAGCAACGCTCGGTGATCTGTGCCAAGGCCTGATCATCCAGGGGAATCTGCTGCAACCGTTCGCGAGCGTTCTGGCAGCGTTCGCGCAATTGGCTCTGGGCCGTCTCCCACTCAGCACAAAAGGCCGTCGGATCATTGTCGAAATCCAACCGCCGCCGAATGATCTGCCCGCGTTCGGTCGGCGCGGTATGGCCGTCGAGGGCCACGTTCAGGCCAAACCGGTCGAGCAACTGCGGGCGCAGCTCGCCCTCTTCCGGGTTCATGGTGCCGATCAGCACGAAACGCGCCGGATGCCGATGGGAAATACCGTCGCGCTCGATCAGGTTGGTGCCGCTGGCGGCCACATCCAACAGCAGGTCCACCAGGTGATCGGGCAGCAGGTTCACTTCATCGACGTACAACACGCCACCGTCGGCCTTGGCCAGCACACCGGGAGAGAACTGCGCGCGCCCTTCCCCCAGGGCGGCGTCCAGATCGAGGGTGCCCACCAGTCGTTCTTCGGTGGTGCCCAAGGGCAAGGTGACGAACTGACCGCTGGCCAGCAGATCGGCAAGGCCCCGGGCCAGGGTCGACTTGGCCATGCCGCGAGGACCTTCGATCAGCACGCCGCCGATTTTCGGATCGATGGCGGCCAGGCACAGGGCCAGTTTCAAGTCATCGGCGCCGACCACGGCGGAGAGCGGGAAATGGGGGGTGTCGGTCATGGTCGATTCTCAAAGGTGGTCGGTAAAGTCGGTTTGGAGAGAGCTTGTGGCGAGGGGATTTATCCCCGCTGGGCTGCGCAGCAGCCCCAAAATATCACTTGGTGAAACTGACACACCGAGGCGGGCCGATAGGGGATCGCGTTGCGATCCAACGGGGATAAATCCCCTCGCCACAGGTTCTGCACATGGCCAACTGACGGTGCACATCAACCATCTTCTTCGATGTCGAGCAACAGATTCTCCAACGCCTCGCGATACGCCCCCGGCGCCTGCCACATCCCCCGCTGCTGCGCTTCGAGCATGCGCTCGGTCATATCGCGCAAGGCGTCGGGGTTGTGCTGGCGGACGAAGTCCCGGGTGTCCGGATCAAGCAGGTAGGCGTCGGCCAGCAAGGCGTACTGGTGATCGTCGATCAGTTGCGTGGTGGCGTCGAAGGCGAACAGGTTGTCCACCGTCGCCGCCAGTTCGAACGCGCCTTTGTAACCGTGACGCTTGACCCCGTCGATCCACTTCGGATTCGCCGCCCGGGAACGGATGACGCGGTTGAGTTCTTCCTTGAGGGTGCGGATCCGGGGCAGGTCCGGCTGGCTGTGATCGCCGTGGTAACTGGCCGCGGCACTTCCACCGAGAGTTTCCACCGCCGCCAGCATGCCGCCCTGGAACTGGTAGTAATCGTTGGAATCGAGCAGGTCGTGCTCGCGGTTGTCCTGGTTCTGCAACACCGCCTGCACCTGGCTCAAGCGCCGGGAAAACTGATCCCGCGCGGCGGTGCCTTCATCGCCGCCGCCGTAGGCATAGCCGCCCCAGTTCAGGTACACCTCGGCCAGGTCTTCGCGGCTCTGCCACAGGCGACCGTCGATGGCACCCTGCACGCCCGCGCCATAAGCTCCGGGCTTGGCGCCGAAGATTCGCCAGCCGGCCTGTCGGGCGGCGGTGTCCGCCTCGAGGCCCGAAGCCAACAGGGCCTCCCGCTCATTCCGTACTTTGGCCGCCAGGGGGTTCATGTCCTCGGGCTCATCGAGCGCGGCTACGGCCTGTACCGCCGCATCGAA
The DNA here is from genome assembly GCF_026016325.1 of Pseudomonas sp. B21-056. Lineage (NCBI taxonomy): Bacteria > Pseudomonadati > Pseudomonadota > Gammaproteobacteria > Pseudomonadales > Pseudomonadaceae > Pseudomonas > Pseudomonas sp. B21-056. The sequence continues at coordinate 2,429,803 of NZ_CP087203.1, read as the reverse complement.
CAGCCGGATCAGGTTGGCAAAAGCGTCCCGGAAGAACCCCGATACCCGCAGTGTCACATCGACCCGGGGCCGATCCAGCAGGCTCAGCGGCAGGATCTCGAAATCATCCACCCGCTGGCTGCCCGTGGCCCATACCGGGCGCACGCCCATCAGTGCCATGGCTTGGGCGATGTCGTCGCCGCCGGTGCGCATGGTGGCGGTGCCCCACACCGACAGACCGAGCTGGCGCAGGTGATCGCCTTGATCCTGCAGGTGCCGTTCGAGAATCAGGTTCGCCGACTGGAAACCGATGCGCCACGCCGTGGTGGTGGGCAGGTTGCGCACGTCCACCGAGAAGAAATTGCGTCCGGTGGGCAACACGTCCAGGCGCCCGCGACTCGGCGCACCGCTGGGGCCCGCCGGCACGAAGCGTCCGCTCAAGGCATCGAGCAGGCCGCGCATTTCCGCCGGGCCGCAGGCGTCCAGGCGCGGGGCCACAACGGACCGCAGGCTCTCGATGATGCCGCTCACGTCCTGCCAACCCGGCGCCTGCAATTGCTCGACCCCGCCTTCCAGGGCCTGCTCGATCAAGCTTGCGGCAAACAGCTCCAGGCGCTCGCGGGTATCGCCGGCGGTGCGCCAGGGCTCATCGCTGACCTGCCGCAACGCCGCGGGACAGGCGCCTGCCCACGGGTCGGCCAAGGCGCAATCCAGCGGATCGAAACCCAGCCCGAACGCCTTCGACAGCGCCCGCAGCAGACTCGACTGCGCGCCCTTGCCATCGCCCCGGGGAATGCGCAGCAACGCCAGCAAGGTGTCGATGCGCAGCCGCCCGCTGGGCGACTCGCCAAAAATGTGCAGGCCGTCGCGGATCTGCGACTCCTTCAGATCGCACAGGTAGGTGTCCAGGCGCGGCAGCCAGATCGCCGCGTCGGCGTCGGCGTCCAATTGCAGCTCGCGGTCGATGTGGGTTTCGCGCACCAGGTTGAGGATGTCCCGCTGCAGCTCCCGGGCGCGGCGCGGGTCGAGTAGTTGAGCTTCGTAATACTCGTCGGCCAGCAGCTCGAGGTTACGCAGCGGTCCGTAGGTTTCGGCGCGGGTCAGCGGTGGCATCAGGTGATCGATGATCACGGCCTGAGTGCGCCGTTTGGCCTGGGCGCCCTCGCCCGGGTCGTTGACGATGAACGGATAGATATTCGGCAAAGGACCCAACAGCGCGTCCGGCCAGCAGCTTTCCGACAACCCGACGCCTTTGCCCGGCAGCCACTCGAGGTTGCCGTGCTTGCCAACGTGAATCACCCCATGGGCACCGTAGGTGTGGCGCAACCAGAAATAGAACGCCAGGTAGCCATGGGGCGGCACCAGGTCCGGGTCGTGGTAGACCGCACTCGGGTCGACCTGATAACCCCGGGCCGGCTGGATGCCGACGAACGTCAGGCCCAGGCGCAGGCCGGCGATCATCAGGCGACCGGCGCGGAACATCGGGTCCGCCTCGGGCGAGCCCCAACGCTCCAGCACCGCCTGGCGATTGGCCTCGGGCAGTGCGTCGAACATGGCCTGGTAGGCATCGAGGGCCAGGCTTTGATGACACGGGCGCAGGTCGAGGCTGTCCAGGTCGTTGCTGACACCACCCAGCAGTTGCTGGATCAGCGCGGTGCCACTGGCAGGCAGTTCGGCGGGCAGCGGATAGCCTTCGTCCCGCATGGCGCGCAGCATATTCAACGCCGCCGCCGGGGTGTCCAGGCCGACGCCGTTGCCGATGCGTCCGTCCCGGGTCGGGTAGTTGGCGAGGATCAGCGCCACGCGCTTCTGCCCATTGGGCAGGCGCGCCAGTTCAGTCCAGCGACGGGCCAGTTGCGCGACGAAATCCATGCGCTCGGGCACCGCGCGGTAGCAGACCACATCGCTCTGGCTGCGCTCGCTGCGCCAGGCCATGTCCTTGAAGCTGATGGGGCGGCTGATGATCCGCCCGTCCAGTTCCGGCAAGGCGATGTGCATTGCCAGGTCCCGCGGCCCCAGGCCCTGTTCGCTGGCGCGCCAGCCGGGTTCGTTGTCCTGGGCGCAGATCGCCTGGATCACTGGGATGTTGCGCCGAAACGGCCGCACATGCGGCGCTTCCGGGCTCGATTGGGCAAATCCGGTGGTGTTGAGGATCACCCCCGCCTTCACCTCGTCCAGCCAGTCTTCGACCTGCGTCAGACAGCCAGGCTCCTTGAGGCTCGCCACGGCAATCGGTAACGGATTCAGCCCCGCCACTTGCAGCCGCTGGCAGAACACGTCGATGAACGCCGTGTTCGCCGCTTGCAGGTGGGAACGGTAGAACAGCACCGCCGCCACGGGTTGATCGGCCTGCCAGTCAGCTCGCCAGTCGTCGAGGCTGGCGCTGGTTTTCTGCGGGTGGTAGATCGCCGTACGCGGCAGGGCCTGCGGTTCAGCCCAGGTGTAGTCGCGACCGAACCATTGGCTGCCAAGGTTGTGAAACAGGTCCAGGGCATTGCCCAACCCGCCCTGGCGCAGAAACTGCCAGAGCCGGTCGCGATCGGCGGCGGGCACGTTGCTCAGGTCGCTGAGTTCCGGGTCCGGACGGTCGTCCCCCGGCACCAGGATCAGCTTCACCCCGCGTCCGGCCAGCTCCATCAAGCGCTCGATGCCGTAGCGCCAGTAGCCGATGCCGCCGTGCAGCGACAACAGGATGACCTTGGCGTGACGCAGCACGTCCTCGACGTAAAGGTCCACCGAGGCGTGGTTCTGCACCTGCATCGGGTTGGCGAGGCGAAATTGCGGGTAGTCGTCCGGCAACTGCCGCGCCGCTTCGGCCAGCAGCGCCAGGCTGGAGTCGCCGCTGCACAGGATCACCAGCTCGGCGGGGGTTTGCCCCAGGTCGGCAATGTTGTCGTCCGAGACGAAGCCGCCGGGCTGAGTCCTGAGCAGGTGCATGGCTTAGACGCTGAGGGCGGCGCGCAACTGCGCTTCAAGCAGCGCCGCGTCCAGCGCCTGGCCGATCAATACCAGACGCGTGACCCGCGCTTCATCGGCGCCCCATTGGCGGTCGAAATGCTTGTCGAAACGCGTGCCGACGCCCTGGATCAACAGGCGCATCGGCTTGTTCGGGATCGCCGCGAAACCCTTGACCCGCAACACGCCGTGCTGGACCACCAGTTGGGTCAGCGCGTCCAGCAACAGGCTTTCGTCGGCCTGGGGCAGTTCGATGGAGATGGAGTCGAAGGCGTCATGATCGTGGTCGTCGTCATCGCCGTCATGGTGGTGGTCGTGATGGCTGTGACGGCTGTCGATGTGTTCTTCGGAGCCGGCGCCCAGGCCGATCAGCACTTCCAACGGCAGGCGGCCGCTGCTGGCTTCGATGACCTTGACCGCCGGTGGCAGTTCTTCGGCCACTTCGAGGCGGACTTTCGCCAGGTCTTCGGGGCTGATCAGGTCGGCCTTGTTGAGGATTACCAGGTCGGCGCTCGCCAGTTGATCGGCAAACAACTCGTGCAGCGGGGATTCGTGGTCCAGGTTCGGGTCGAGCTTACGCTGGGCGTCGACCTGGTCGGGGAACGCGGCGAAGGTGCCGGCGGCCACGGCCGGGCTGTCGACCACGGTGATCACCGCATCGACGGTGCAGGCGCTGCGGATTTCCGGCCACTGAAAGGCCTGGACCAGCGGCTTGGGCAAGGCCAGGCCGGAGGTTTCGATGAGGATGTGGTCGAGGTCGCCGCGCCGGGCCACCAGCTCGCGCATCACCGGGAAGAACTCTTCCTGCACCGTGCAGCACAGGCAGCCGTTGGCCAGTTCGTAGACGCGGCCGTTAGCCTCTTCTTCGGTGCAACCGATGGAGCACTGCTTGAGGATCTCGCCGTCAATGCCCAGCTCACCGAACTCGTTGACGATCACTGCGATACGCCGGCCCTGGGCGTTGTCGAGCATGTGCCGCAGTAAGGTGGTCTTACCCGAGCCGAGGAAACCGGTGACGATGGTGACGGGGAGTTTGGCCAGTGTTTTCATCGGATGCCCTTTGGCAAAATGGCGGGCAAACGGGACGACAACCGCTGGCACAGGCGTGCGCGGAAGATTTCGCCACCGGATCACCCCGCCCGGTTGTAGTGAGAATCTGTCTCGAGGCAGGTCTCCTGGCTGACGGCGGGCCGGTCTCGGCTTTTCAAAAAAGCCCTGGCAATTCCTGCGCCTTCCCGTGCTGCGTGCACAGTGGCCTGGCAGGAACGTCACCGTTCACAGTTGCGGGGGCAGCCGCGGCTTGGACCGCGTTCCCGTCTTAGCTTCGGCGCAAACCGAAGAACCTCGAAGGCGCAAGGCTACGCAGGGTGTGCGGGCGGGTCAATGTCTGCGGGTTCGGTGGTGCATGAGCGGGCCCCATCGCGAGCAGGCTCGCTCCCACATTTGAAATGCATTCCCCTGTGAGAGCGAGCCTGCTCGCGATGGCCCCGACTCGGTTTCATTGACGCCCCACCCCCAGCCATGCTCTCCTGTGCGCCTAGTAATGGGTGCCCTTCACAGGGTGAAACGGGAAACCGGTGAATCGTGTGCTTTACTTCAAGGCCACGTCAGTCCGGTGCTGCCCCCGCAACGGTAAGCGAGCGAAGCGTCTGAACCACTGTGCCCGATGGCATGGGAAGGTGACGCTTGCAGGCAAGGCCAAGGCCCTGCCCCTCGTGAGCCCGGAGACCGGCCCATGACTCAATCATCAACAAACCCGCGGTGGGCGGGCGCTGTTCGGATCCTGACGGGCTTTGGCCCGAGGTTTCATTGCGCTCGATTTACCCACTGGCCAAGACAAGAACAGAGGGAAGCGCCATGTCGACCATCAGCACCACCGCCCGCACCGCCAGCAGCACCACGACCCTGAGCCAGCGCCTGAGCGCGGCGATCCTCGCCTCGGTCCTCGGTGCCGGCCTGGTCTATTTCGCCGGTTTCTCCCACATCGAGGCGGTGCACAACGCAGCCCACGACACCCGCCACAGCGCCGCCTTCCCGTGCCATTGAGACCTGCCGACATGATCAAGCGTATCGCGCAAACCGCCGGGTTCACGGGTCTGCTGGCCGCCCTGCTGCTGACCCTCCTGCAAAGCCTTTGGGTTTCGCCGCTGATCCTGCAGGCCGAAACCTATGAAAAAGCCCCGACCGCCGAAGCCCCTCTCGAGGTCCATCAACACGCCGACGGCGTCGCCCATACCCATGATGCCGAAGCCTGGGAGCCCGAAGATGGCTGGCAGCGTGTGCTGTCCACCACCGGTGGCAACCTGGTGGTCGCGGTGGGGTTCGCCCTGATGCTGGCGGGCCTGTACACCTTGCGCGCACCGACCCACACGTCCCAGGGCCTGCTCTGGGGCCTGGCCGGTTACGCCACCTTCGTCCTGGCGCCGACCCTCGGCCTTCCGCCGGAACTGCCTGGCACCGCAGCGGCCGACCTGGCCCAACGGCAGATGTGGTGGATCGGTACCGCAGCGTCCACGGCCGTGGGCATCGCCCTGATCGCGTTCGGCAGGCATTGGCTGCTCAAGCTGCTGGGCGTGGCGACCTTGCTGGTGCCCCACGTCATCGGTGCACCGCAGCCGGAGGTCCACTCGATGCTGGCGCCCGAAGCCCTTGAAAGCCAGTTCAAGATCGCCTCGCAACTGACCAACGTCGCGTTCTGGCTGGCCTTGGGCCTGATCAGCGCCTGGCTGTTTCGCCGTGACGGTCAAGCCCGCCACGAGGCATGAGCAGCGGGCAGGTGCTGGTGGTCGGCCTGGGCTGCCAACGCGGTTGCCCGGCCAGCGTGTTGCGAACATTGTTGGATGAGACGCTACTGGCCCATGGAATACCGCTTCAGGCGGTAGACGCCCTGGCCAGTATCGATCTCAAGCGCGACGAACCGGGGCTGCTGGAGCTGGCGAGAGAACTGGCGCTGCCGCTGACCTTCTTCAGTGGCACCCAGTTGGCCGGTTATCAGGAGAGGCTCACTCACCGCTCGCAGATCGCTTTCGAGCGCACGGGTTGCTACGGCGTCGCCGAAAGCGCGGCACTGGCCCTCGCCGAGCAACTGGGGCAGACAGCCGCCACCCTGCGAATTCCCCGCCAGAAATGCACCCAGGCCACACTGGCATTGGCGGTCGCGTCGTAAAACCCGATAATCGCGCCCCATGGATCATGAGCGATCTTCATTCAGGCATCGCTCCCCCACCTTTTTTCAGGAACCGGTCATGACCGTCTACTTCATTGGCGCCGGCCCCGGCGATCCGGAATTGATCACTGTCAAAGGCCAGCGGCTGGTGCGCAGTTGCGCGGTGATCATCTATGCCGGCTCCCTGGTACCCGCAGCCGTGCTCGAGGGCCACTGCGCCGAACAGGTGATAAACAGCGCCGAGCTGCACCTGGAACAAATCATCGAGCTGATGGAGACAGCCCATCGCAACGGCCAGGACGTGGCCCGGGTGCATTCCGGCGACCCGAGCCTGTACGGCGCCATCGGCGAGCAGATTCGTTGCCTGCGGGAACTGGACATCCCCTTCGAGATCATTCCCGGGGTCACCGCGACTTCCGCCTGCGCCGCCCTGCTGGGCGCCGAACTGACCTTGCCGGACGTGTCCCAGAGCGTGATTCTCACCCGCTACGCGGACAAGACCGCGATGCCTGCCGGAGAAGAACTGGGCAGCCTGGCGCAGCACGGAGCGACCATGGCGATTCACCTGGGGGTCAATCATCTGGAAAAGATCGTCGGTGAGCTGCTGCCCCACTACGGCGCGGATTGCCCGATTGCCGTGATTCACCGGGCGACGTGGCCGGATCAGGATTGGGTGGTGGGGACGCTGGCGGACATTGCCGAAAAGGTCCAGGCCAAGGGCTTTCGCCGCACGGCGCTGATTCTGGTGGGACGGGTGCTGGGCAACGACGTGTTCAGCGAATCATCGCTCTACCGCGCCGGGCATGCCCACCTTTACAGGCCCTGATTCGCCAGCCGGATCAACACAGAACCTGTGGCGAGGGGATTTATCCCCGCTGGGGCGCGTAGCGGCCCTCATCATACGACCTGACATACCACAAAGTCAGGATTGGGGCTGCTACGCAGCCCAGCGGGGCGGTGCGACGTTTCGCTAAATCCCCTCGCCACAATCGCCTGTCAGTAGTAAGCGTTTTCTTTCTGCGTGTGGTCGGTCACGTCGCGCACGCCCTTGAGTTCAGGGATGCGCTCGAGCAGGGTGCGCTCGATGCCTTCCTTCAGGGTCACGTCAGCCTGGCCGCAGCCCTGGCAGCCGCCGCCGAACTGGAGCACGGCGATGCCGTCTTCCACCACGTCGATCAGCGACACCTGGCCGCCGTGGCTGGCCAGCCCCGGGTTGATTTCGGTTTGCAGGTAATAGTTGATGCGCTCGTTGATCGGGCTGTCGGCGTTGACCATCGGCACTTTCGCATTCGGCGCCTTGATGGTCAGTTGGCCGCCCATGCGGTCGGTGGCGTAGTCGACCACCGCATCGTCCAGGAACGCTTCGCTGAACGAGTCGATGTAGGCGGTGAAGCTCTTGAGCCCCAACGCGGTGTCTTCGGGTTTTTCTTCCCCGGGCTTGCAGTAGGCAATGCACGTCTCTGCGTACTGGGTACCGGGCTGGGTGATGAAGATGCGGATCCCGATACCCGGGGTGTTCTGCTTGGACAGCAGGTCGGCCAGGTAATCGTGGGCGGCATCGGTAATGGTAATGGCGGTCATGGAAACTCCTCGCAGGCTTGCCGGCAGTTTACGCCAATCAGGGCGCCGGACAAAGTCCCAGTATTTTTGTCAGGAAAGCAGCCGACGGCACGGGGTTCGCCGCCGGGCCTGCCGATCAGAGGTTCTGGTAGCGGTTCATGTCCAGTACGCCGGCCTCCAAGGGCTCGGTTTCCTCGATGTAACGGCTCAGGTCATGGAAGTAGTGCCAGAACTGCGGATGACTGCGACGAATCCCCCAACGCTCGACAATCCGCTCGAACGCCTGCTCATCCTGGGCTTTTTCCATGGCATCGACGAACGCCGGGACTTGTCCGGCAGGAATGTTGAAGATGAAGTTCGGGTAGCTGCTGAGCACACCCGGGTACACCGTCAAGGTGTCCAACCCAGGCTGGTAGCGCCGCTCCTCGCCCAGCAAAAACGCCACGTTGCTGTGGGCACGGTTGCGCAGCAGGCTGTAGATTTCACGATCACCGCCGGCGGTTTCAATGCGCAGCATCGTCGCTTCCGGCAATTGGTCGATCACCCGAAGCCCCGCCGCCGGGCGCGACACCAGGCGACTGAGGGCTTGCTCGGCGTTCTGCAGGGCCGGATCGATGTTCGGGCGCGAGCAATAGGCACCGTCGCAACGGTTGATCGGATCGGGCCGCGCGTTCAACTCGCCATAGCGGACCAGCAATTGCTGGGTGAAATCGCCCTTGGGGTCGCGTTCGTCAAGCTTGAGGGCAGTCGGCTTGTCATTGTCGATGCTCTCGTAATCCAGCCACATCTTGACTTTGCCGCCGGACTGGTACCAGTCGTCGAGGTAGCCTTCCCGGGAATCGGCCGGCATCAGACGCAGGAAATTCTGTTCCGCACCGTTGCGAATCAGGTCGAAGTACAGTCGGGTCTGGGCCTGGTGGGACACGTTGCCGAACACATCAAAGTTCACCGCCAACTGATAATAAGTGCGTTCCAGCAACGGGAAGTCGAACAGCCACATGGTCTGCGGTACTTCACCGATCAGACCCTTGGTGACCGAGGCGCTGTCGAAGTGCCGGAAAATACTCAGCAAGGCGTTGTCGTTACCGGCCCACAGCGTCGACCAGCTCGGCGCCGGCAGCTCGGCATAGTTGTCCCGGCGCAAGGCTTCATATTCGTTGCGCTTGTCCCGATAGTTGAGCCATAGGCTGAGGACGCTGCCCACATCGTCGTTCTGCCCCGGCATTGCCAGCAATGGCGTGGCCTGGCCGCGATAATTCGGATCGGTGATGTACAAGTCGTGCTCGGGCGCCTGGAACAGCGCCCAGAAGTTGTCGCGGATCACATCCGTGGCGATCTGCCCCCGGCACACCGGGCCGCGGATAAAGGTGCGCACGAAATATTCGGCGTTATCGAGCATGAACTGATAGCGGGCCTGGGCCGGGATCGCTTCGAAGGTAGAGAACGGGTTCGACCGGCGCTCCGGCCCGTAGCCGGGCAACGCCGTGACTTGCCAGTTGCCCTTGTAGAACAGGCTCTTGACCCGCGCCATCTTGGCCGCACTCAGCCCGTAGGTGATGTGGGTCTTGTGCACGATCACCCCTTGCACCGGCCAGAGCCGGTAATAGATGCGGGTGCCGGGGTCGTCGTTCGGACGGCGGGTATTGATCACATCGATTGGCTGGCCGCTGGGCGTGCGCGAGCGTACCCACTGGAAAAAATGCCCCGGCTCGCCATCCTTGAAATAGATGTGCGCCAGGAACCAGTGCTCGAACAACCAGCGGGCGACCAGGCTTTCCCGGGCGCCGGGGGCGTTGAGCAGGTTTTCCCATTGCAGCACCTGCAAGGCTTCGGCGGCACTCGGGGCCAGGGCCTGCTGGTCGATGGGGGCGCCGGCGGCCAGCCAGCGCTGCAAGGTCTGGTATTGCTGGTCGGTCAGGCCGGTGACCGCCAGGGGCATGCCCTCCTTGGGGTGCGCGGCGGCGTACCCGTCGAATTGCCCCGGCATCGCGCAACTGTTTTCCCGCTCCAGGCCCAGGACAATGTCTTCCGGCAGTTTGGCGTTGGGCTGCAGCGGTGCGCCGCGGCCCAGCGCCAGCATCTGCGCCATCAACGCCGCCTGGCTGCCCTGGGCATCGAGCACCGAATAAAAGCCCTTGCGCTGCCAGGCCTTCGGGCCGGAAGCGTCATAGAACAAACGGGTCGGGGCCGCGGCCTGGCGTCGCTCGCCGTCATACACCGACAGCTTGCTCGCACCCCGAGCCGCGCCTTCGCCGCTGCCCAGGTTCAATTGGCAGGCAGAGTCGTAGCAGGCGTGGCAGGCCACGCACTTCTCCGTAAAGATCGGCTGGATGTCGCGGGTGTAGGACAGCGCTGGCGCGGGATCCTTGGCGGCTGCGGCAAAAGACAACAGCAGCAACAGACTGCCGAATAAGACGCGGTACGGCATGTCTCGGTCCCTAAGATGTATACGGCGATTCTACCGGGCCAGCACCGGCTTGCAAACATGAGCGATATTCATGCAAAAGTCGCCCGCGATCAAATCCGGCACAGGTTTGCTATGATTCCTGGCTTCGTAATGGTCTTTTTTTCCAGGTAGTCCTATGTCTGATCGCAGCGCTCGCCTCTATCTTCTCCAGCAAGCCCTCAAGGAACGCATCCTGATCCTCGACGGCGGCATGGGCACGATGATCCAGAGCTACAAGCTGGAAGAACAGGACTACCGCGGCAAGCGTTTCGCCGACTGGCCGAGCGACGTCAAGGGCAACAACGATTTGCTGGTGCTGACGCGCCCCGACGTGATCGGCTCCATCGAAAAGGCCTACCTGGATGCCGGCGCGGACATCCTCGAAACCAACACCTTCAACGCCACCCAGGTGTCCCAGGCCGACTATGGCATGCAGGGCCTGGCCTATGAGCTGAACCTGGAAGGTGCGCGCCTGGCCCGCAAGGTGGCCGACGCCAAGACCCTCGAAACCCCGGACAAGCCGCGCTTTGTCGCCGGCGTGCTCGGCCCGACCAGCCGCACCTGCTCGCTGTCGCCGGACGTGAACAACCCCGGCTACCGCAACGTGACCTTCGACGAACTGGTGGAGAACTACACAGAGGCCACCAAGGGCCTCATCGAAGGCGGCGCCGACCTGATCCTGATCGAAACCATCTTCGATACCCTGAACGCCAAGGCGGCGATCTTCGCCGTGCAAGGCGTGTATGAAGAGCTCGGCGTCGAACTGCCGATCATGATTTCCGGCACCATCACCGACGCCTCCGGCCGCACCCTCTCCGGGCAGACCACCGAGGCCTTCTGGAACTCCGTGGCCCACGCCAAGCCCATTTCCGTGGGCCTGAACTGCGCCCTCGGCGCCCGCGAGTTGCGGCCGTACCTGGAAGAGCTGTCGAACAAGGCCAGCACCCACGTCTCGGCGCACCCGAACGCCGGCCTGCCCAACGAGTTCGGTGAGTACGACGAACTGCCGGCGGAAACCGCCAAGGTCATCGAAGAATTCGCCCAGAGCGGCTTCCTTAATATCGTCGGCGGCTGCTGCGGCACTACCCCGGCGCACATCGAAGCCATCGCCAAAGCCGTGGCCGGCTACGCACCACGACCGATTCCGGAGATTCCCCGGGCTTGCCGCCTGTCGGGCCTGGAACCGTTCACCATCGATCGCAGCTCGCTGTTCGTCAACGTCGGCGAGCGGACCAACATCACCGGTTCCGCCAAGTTCGCCCGGCTGATCCGCGAAGACAACTACACCGAAGCCCTGGAAGTGGCCCTGCAACAGGTCGAGGCCGGCGCCCAGGTGATCGACATCAACATGGACGAGGGTATGCTCGATTCGAAGAAGGCCATGGTGACCTTCCTCAATCTGATCGCCGGCGAACCGGACATCTCCCGCGTGCCGATCATGATCGACTCGTCGAAATGGGAAGTGATCGAAGCCGGCCTCAAGTGCATCCAGGGCAAGGGCATCGTCAACTCCATCAGCATGAAGGAAGGCGTCGAGCAGTTCATCCATCACGCCAAGCTGTGCAAGCGCTACGGTGCCGCCGTGGTGGTGATGGCGTTCGACGAAGCCGGCCAGGCCGATACCGAGGCGCGCAAGAAGGAAATCTGCAAGCGCTCCTACGACATCCTGGTCAACGAAGTGGGCTTCCCGCCAGAAGACATCATCTTCGACCCGAACATCTTCGCCGTCGCCACCGGCATCGAAGAGCACAACAACTATGCCGTGGACTTCATCAACGCCTGCGCCTACATCCGCGACGAACTGCCCTACGCGCTGACCTCCGGCGGCGTGTCCAACGTGTCCTTCTCGTTCCGCGGCAACAACCCGGTGCGCGAGGCGATCCACTCGGTGTTCCTGCTGTATGCGATCCGCGCGGGTCTGACCATGGGTATCGTCAACGCCGGCCAGTTGGAGATCTACGACCAGATCCCGGTGGAACTGCGCGACGCCGTGGAAGACGTGATCCTCAACCGTACCCCGGAAGGCACCGACGCCCTGCTCGCCATCGCCGACAAGTACAAGGGCGACGGCAGCACCAAGGAAGCGGAAACCGAGGAATGGCGCAACTGGGACGTCAACAAGCGCCTGGAGCATGCACTGGTCAAGGGCATCACCACCCACATCGTCGAAGACACCGAGGAGTCGCGCCTGTCGTTCGCCCGCCCGATCGAGGTCATCGAAGGCCCGTTGATGGCCGGCATGAACATCGTCGGCGACCTGTTCGGTGCCGGCAAGATGTTCCTGCCCCAGGTGGTCAAATCGGCGCGCGTGATGAAACAGGCCGTGGCCCACCTGATTCCGTTCATCGAGGCGGAAAAAGGCGACAAGCCGGAGGCCAAGGGCAAGATCCTGATGGCCACGGTCAAGGGCGACGTCCATGACATCGGCAAGAACATTGTCGGCGTGGTGCTGGGTTGCAACGGTTATGACATCGTCGACCTGGGCGTGATGGTGCCGGCGGAGAAAATCCTGCAGGTGGCCAAGGACGAGAAGTGCGACATCATCGGCCTGTCCGGCCTGATCACCCCGTCCCTGGACGAGATGGTCCATGTGGCCCGCGAGATGCAGCGCCAGGACTTCCATCTGCCGCTGATGATCGGTGGCGCGACGACGTCCAAGGCCCACACAGCAGTGAAGATCGAGCCCAAGTACAGCAACGACGCGGTGATCTACGTCACCGACGCCTCCCGCGCCGTCGGGGTGGCGACCCAGTTGCTGTCCAAGGAGCTGAAACCGGCATTCGTCGAGAAAACCCGCCAGGACTACACCGAAGTACGCGAACGTACCGCCAACCGCAGCGCCCGTACCGAACGCCTGAGCTACCCCGCCGCCATCGCCAAGAAGCCTCAGTTCGACTGGAGCAGCTACCAGCCGGTCAAGCCGACCTTCACCGGCGCCAAGGTGCTGGACAACATCGACCTGAACGTCCTGGCCGAATACATCGATTGGACGCCGTTCTTCATTTCCTGGGACCTGGCCGGCAAGTTCCCGCGCATTCTCACCGACGAAGTGGTCGGCGAAGCCGCCACCGCGTTGTACGAAGATGCCCGAGCCATGCTGCGCAAACTGATCGACGAGAAACTCATCAGCGCCCGCGCGGTGTTCGGTTTCTGGCCGGCCAACCAGGTGCATGACGACGATCTGGAGGTCTACGGCGATGACGGCAAGCCAATGGCCCGCCTGCATCACCTGCGCCAGCAGATCATCAAGACCGACGGCAAGCCGAACTTCTCCCTGGCCGACTTCGTCGCGCCCAAGGACAGCGGCGTGACCGACTACGTGGGCGGTTTCATCACCACCGCCGGCATCGGCGCCGAAGAGGTGGCGAAGGCCTACCAGGAAGCCGGCGACGACTACAACTCGATCATGGTCAAGGCCCTGGCCGACCGCCTGGCCGAGGCCTGCGCCGAGTGGCTGCACCAGCAGGTGCGCAAGGAACATTGGGGTTATGCCAAGGACGAAAGCCTGGACAACGAGGCGCTGATCAAGGAGCAATACACCGGCATCCGCCCTGCCCCCGGCTACCCGGCCTGCCCGGACCACACCGAGAAAGCCACCCTGTTCCGCCTGCTCGACCCCGAGGCCAGCGAACTGAAGGCCGGCCGCAGCGGCGTGTTCCTCACCGAGCATTACGCCATGTTCCCGGCGGCGGCGGTCAGCGGCTGGTATTTCGCCCATCCCCAGGCGCAGTACTTCGCCGTGGGCAAGATCGACAAGGACCAGGTCCAGAGCTACACCGGCCGCAAGGGCCAGGAGCTGAGCGTGACCGAGCGCTGGCTGGCGCCGAACCTGGGTTACGACAGCTGATCCACAGGATCGCGGCCGGCAGCGGCCGCGATCTTTTTCCAGGGTTGTCTATGCTTGTGCCAAACCCATGGCAGACGAGGGATTTATGGACGATCCAGTCGACAACAAGCCGCCCACCCTGTTGCAGATGATGCACAGCGTACTGGCCGCCGCCTTCGGCGTGCAGAGCGGCAAGAACCGCGCCCGTGACTTCACCCACGGCAAACCGAGTCACTTCGTGATATTGGGCATCGCCTTCACGGCGATCTTCGCCCTGACGCTGTTCGGCATCGTCAAGCTGGTGGTGCATCTGGCGGGGTTGTAAGACTCTCTTTCCCTGCACATCACAACCCCTGTGGGAGCGAGCCTGCTCGCGATAGCGGTGATTCAGTCAATATTGCAGTGACTGACAGACCGCTATCGCGAGCAGGCTCGCTCCCACAGGGTTATTGCATTGGACAACCGATTACTGATGACTGACCCAGAACACCGCCGTGCCTACCACCAGGATTATCAGGAACAGAATGGCCCAGGCATCAACGGTACTGTCGCTTTTCCTTGCTTTGGTCGGATTGCTCATTGCATCGCCTCTTGTCGGTTTTTTAGGTGATTGCATAAAGACTCGACCACAGTTAAGACGATGATTGCCCATACGACAAATGTGGGTTCCGGGCCGATAGATCCCATTAGGTCATTTGGTTCTTTACATATACTCAAACATCACTTTTGCGCATAACTCAAAACAGGTATCTTGCACCGGCTCCTCTAGGAGTGCGCGGCCGTGCGCGCAGAATTGCCGAGGCAGAACCCGATTCCAGCGAGCCAATACGCAGCTGTTTCTGATCGGCCCAAGCCTGAGACCGAGACTTATATGTACGTATATGACGAGTACGATCAGCGGATCATCGAGGACCGCGTCAAGCAGTTCCGTGATCAGACCCGACGCTATCTGGCAGGCGAGCTGAGCGAAGAAGAATTCCGCCCTCTGCGCTTGCAGAACGGCCTGTATATCCAGCGTTTCGCCCCGATGCTGCGAGTGGCGGTGCCTTACGGCCAACTGACCGCGCGCCAGGTGCGCAAGCTGGCCCAGATTGCCCGCGACTATGACAAGGGCTACGCCCACATCAGTACCCGGCAGAACGTCCAGTACAACTGGCCGGCCCTGGAAGACGTGCCGCAGATCCTGGCTGAACTGGCCACCGTGCAGATGCACGCGATCCAGACCAGCGGCAACTGCCTGCGCAACGTCACCACCGACCAGTTTGCCGGTGTCGCAGCCGATGAATTGATCGACCCGCGCCCGTGGTGCGAGATCGTCCGCCAGTGGACCACCTTCCACCCGGAATTCGCCTACCTGCCGCGCAAATTCAAGATCGCCATCAATGGCTCGACCTCAGACCGCGCCGCCATCGAAGTCCACGACATCGGCCTGGAGGCGGTCTACAACGCTACGGGCGAACTGGGCTTCCGTGTGCTGGTGGGTGGTGGCCTCGGTCGCACGCCGGTGGTGGGTGCGTTCATCAATGAGTTCCTGCCCTGGCAGGACCTGCTGAGCTACCTCGACGCCATCCTGCGGGTGTACAACCGCTACGGCCGTCGCGACAACAAGTACAAGGCGCGGATCAAGATCCTGGTCAAGGCCCTGACACCTGAAGTGTTCGCCGAGAAGGTCGAAGCCGAAATGGTTCACCTGCGCGGCGGCCAGACCACCCTGACCGAAGCCGAAGTGCACCGTGTGGCCAAGCATTTCGTCGACCCGCAATACAAGGCCCTGGACAACCAGGACTTCGCCGCACTCGACAAGGAACATCCGGGGTTCACCCGCTGGCGCAGCCGCAACACCCTGGCCCACAAGAAGCCTGGCTACATCGCGGTCACCCTGTCCCTGAAGCCGACCGGTGTTGCACCGGGCGACATCACCGACAAGCAGCTGGACGCCGTGGCCGACCTGGCCGAGCGCTACAGCTTCGGTCAGTTGCGTACGTCCCACGAGCAGAACATCATCCTGGCGGACGTCGAACAAAGCCAGTTGTTCACCCTGTGGGGCGAGTTGCGCGAGCAGGGTTTCGCCACGCCGAACATCGGCCTGCTGACCGACATGATCTGCTGCCCGGGCGGCGACTTCTGCTCCCTGGCCAACGCCAAGTCGATCCCGATCGCCGAATCGATCCAGCGTCGTTTCGATGACCTGGACTACCTGTTCGACATCGGCGAGCTGGACCTGAACATTTCCGGTTGCATGAACGCCTGCGGTCACCACCATGTCGGCCACATCGGCATCCTGGGCGTGGACAAGAAAGGCGAAGAGTTCTACCAGGTTTCCCTGGGTGGCAGCGGCACCCGCGACGCCAGCCTGGGCAAGATCCTCGGCCCTTCGTTTGCCCAGGACGACATGCCAGACGTGATCGAGAAGCTGATCGACGTGTACATCGAACAACGTACCGAAGACGAGCGTTTCATCGACACTTACCAACGTATCGGCATCGACCTCTTCAAGGAACGCGTCTATGCAGCGAATCATTAAGAACAACGAGGTCATCGACGAAACCTGGCACCTGCTGCCCAAGGACGCGACCCTCGACGGTATTTCCAACTGCGACGACCTGATCGTGCCCCTGGCCTTGTGGCGTGATCACGCTCGCGCGCTCAAAGTCCGCGATGGCGGCCTGGGTGTGTGGCTGGACGCCGACGAGGAAGCGGAAGAGATCGGCGACGATGCCAATCAGCTCCAGGTCATCGCCCTGAACTTCCCGGCCTTCACCGACGGTCGCAGCTACTCCAACGCCCGCCTGCTGCGTGATCGCTACGGCTTCAAGGGTGAACTGCGGGCCATTGGCGATGTACTGCGCGACCAGCTGTTCTACATGCGCCGCTGCGGTTTCGACGCCTTTGCCTTGCGCGCCGACAAAGACCCCTACGAAGCCCTCGAAAGCCTCAAGGACTTCTCGGTGACCTACCAGGCCGCCACTGACGAACCGCTGCCGCTGTTTCGTCGTCGCTGAACCCGCTGCATGAAAAAAGCCCTGACCCGGATGTTCCGGTTCAGGGCTTTTTTATGGGCTCGATCGTTCCCACGCTCCGCGTGGGAATGCCTCAAGGGACGCTCCGCGTTCCAGCTCTGACGCGCCGCAAGCAGGTGTGACGCAGAGCGTCACGGGCTGCGTTCCCACGCGGAAGCGTCACTAGTGTCCGGTAAAAACTGAAGGGGGAGCTTGCTCCCCCTTGCTGTACCTGCCTTTGAGCGATACTCGGCTTTTTCAGACTCGATTCCGGCTATGTTCAGCAGCACTCGCTTTTCACAAATGCTCCAAGCACTCCCTCATCAGTTGTTCAAAAATGCAGTCAAACGCTGTGGCGCTGATCGTTATGCCAAGCAATTCAGCTCTTGGGATCTGCTCGTCACGCTGATCTTTGGTCAGATAACACAAGCCAGCAGCCTGCGCGCCTTGGCGACAGCATCGCAATCGCTGGAACCTCACCATTATCATCTCAACGCTCGCAGCATGGTTCGCTCAACGCTTTGTGATGCCTTGAGCAAACGCAGTTCAGAGCCTTTTCGGCTGGCCTGCGAGCACTTGCTGCAGGGCGTTGGCCGCAAGCAGCGCAAGTCCCTGGAAGCGATGGTCACGCTGATCGACTCGACCTCAATCACCTTGCGCGGTCCCGGCTTCGACGACTGGACCGCTGCGACGAAAACCCGCATAACACAAGGCCTGAAGGTGCATGTGGCAATTGATCCACGACAAACAGCACCCACTTACGTGAACATCACTGCCGCCAACGTCAATGACCTGAGTGACGCCCTGACCATGCCGCTTGAAGCAGGCATCACGTACGTTTTCGACAAGGGATACTGCGATTACAACTGGTGGCACCAGATTGATCAGGTGGGGGCGTTCTTCGTCACACGACTCAAAAAAAATGCCAATGTGAATCACGTAGAGGATCTGAACAGAGGGGAAAATGCCGACTTCATAGAGTCGGACGAAGCCGTGCGATTTGGCAAAAAACACCTGAATACACGACGGTTAAATCACTATCACGACCAAACCGTACGTCGGGTCCAGGTTCGTCGAGATGATCACGAAACGCCGCTGATCCTGGTGACTAATGATTTTTCACGCTCAGCTGAAGAAATTGCCGACCTGTACAAGCAGCGCTGGCAGATCGAGTTGTTCTTCAAGTGGATCAAGCAAAAACTCAAGCTCAAACGGTACTTCGGATTCTCTGAAAACGCGGTGCGTCTACAAATCTACAGCGCGCTGATCACATACCTTTTGCTGCTCCTGTATCAACAACGTTCGGCCTGCTCAGACTCGCTTTCAAACTTCACTATCCGGCTGGCTCATAGCTTGTTTGAGCGCCCGCTCAGCGACACACACCGCGGATATCGAAGGCAAGAACGAACAGAGCTGAAGGCTGCCCAGGGTAGCCTTCAGCTATGAAAAGGTTTTACCGGACACTAGTGACGCGAAGCGTGGGAACGATCCGAACGATCCGTTCTTACCAGAACCGCTGCTGAGTCAGGCGGCTCCACCAGCTCAACAGCAGCCGATCCACCGAGCCGCTGGCCGCCATACCGACACGTTCCTGCAGGCTTTTGCGTTCGGCATAGTGCAGGTGGTAAAGCTCGGCGCTCTTGGCGCGCTCGGCCAGGTATTCGTCGCTGGTCTTCAACTCGTCCACCAGTTGCTTGCCGAGGGCTGCGACACCCAGCCAGACCTCGCCGGTCGCCACTTCATCGATGGCCAGTTGCGGACGGTAATTGGACACGAAGTTCTTGAATAACTCGTGGGTGATGTCCAGGTCTTCCTGAAATTTCTCCCGGCCTTTCTCGGTGTTTTCGCCAAACACCGTCAGCGTGCGCTTGTACTCACCGGCCGTCAGGACTTCGAAGTCGATGTCATGCTTCTTCAGCAGGCGATTGACGTTCGGCAGCTGGGCCACGACGCCGATGGAGCCGAGGATGGCGAAAGGCGCGCTGATGATCTTCTCGCCGATACAGGCCATCATGTAGCCGCCGCTGGCCGCGACTTTGTCGATGCACACGGTCAGCGGCACGCCGGCCTGGCGGATCCGCGCCAGTTGCGACGAGGCCAGGCCATAGCTGTGGACCATGCCACCACCGCTTTCCAGGCGCAGCACCACTTCATCCTTGGGCGTTGCCAGGGTCAGCAACGCGGTGATTTCATGGCGCAGGCTCTCGGTGGCCGAGGCCTTGATGTCACCGTCGAAATCCAGCACGAACACCCGAGGCTTGGCCGCCGGTTTCTCCTTCTGTTTCTTCTGGACTTTTTCAGTCTTGCCTTCGCGCTTGCGCAGGGCCTTGAGCTGATCCTTGTCCAGCAGCGTCTGCTCCAGGCGCTCGCGCAGCCCCTTGTAGAAATCGTTGAGTTTGCTCACCTGCAACTGGCCGGCCGACTTGCGCCGTCCCTTGCTGCGCAGGGCAGCAAAACTGGCCAGCACCACCAGGATGGCGATGACCAGCGTCACGGTCTTGGCCAGAAAACCGGCGTATTCGATAAAGAACTCCACGATCACTCCTAATAGATTCTCGACTCGCCGTTCGACGGCGGACACTAAACGTTCCCAGCATACCCATGCACCTGCGTCGCTGCCAGCCGGGAAACCTGTGGTTACCTTAAGCCCGGCCCAGGCAGGACAAGGCTATAACGGACATTTCAAACAAGCGTATGTTTTTTCATTGACAGCTCACCGCCATCCTCATAACCTCGCCAAACCTTCAACGTACCGGGATGACGCGGACGTGGGCAGTATCTATCTGATTCGACATGGCCAGGCCTCCTTTGGTGCGGACGACTACGATGTCCTTTCACCCAACGGCGTGCGCCAGGCCCAGGTGCTGGGCGATCACCTGACGGAACTCGGTGTCGTGTTCGATCGCTGCCTCTCGGGTGACCTGCGCCGCCAGCAGGATACCGCCACTGGCGCCTTGGGCCGGATGGCCGCCGCCGGGCTGCCGGTTCCCGAAGTGGAGACCGACGCCGCGTTCAACGAGTTCGATGCCGACGCGGTGATCCGCGCCCTGCTGCCGGATATGCTGCCCGAGGAACCCGAGGCCCTGCACATCCTGCGCAATGCCGCGCAGAACCGCGCCGAATTCCAGCGCATCTTCGCGCTGGTGGTCGAACGCTGGCTCAGCGGCCAGTACGACCCGCCCGGGCTGGAGAGCTGGCTGGGTTTCGTCGAGCGGGTCCAGGCCGGCCTGCAACGCATCCTGGAACAGGCCGACAACAGCCACAAGATCGCCGTGTTCACCTCCGGCGGCACAATTACCGCCCTGCTCCACCTGATCACCCGGATACCGGCCCGACAGGCCTTCGAACTGAATTGGCAAATCGTCAACACCTCGCTCAACCACCTGAAATTCAGGGGGCGCGACGTGGCCCTGGCTTCCTTCAACAGCCATGCTCACCTGCAACTGCTGAAGACCCCGGACCTCATCACCTTTCGCTGAGGCCGAATTACCGTAGACCCTTGCTGTATCCAACCCGATAAGGATCGAAACCATGACCTCCGTAGTCGACGCCGTACAAAAGATGAAAGAAAAATTCAATCCAGCCGCCGCTGCCGGCCTGGACCTGGTATTCGGTTTCAACATCACCGACGAAGACAAGCAATACGCCCTGATCGTCAAGGACGGCACCTGTGAATTGCAGGAAGGCGAAAATGCCGACGCCAACTGCACACTGGTGATGGACAGCGACACCCTCAAGGGCATCGTCAGCGGTGAAACCGACGGCATGCAAGCGTTCATGGGCGGCAAACTGCGTGTCGAAGGCGACATGATGCTGTCGATGAAGCTCTCCGAGCTGTTCCCGGCCTGAGCCTGCGCACCCTTCCCGGGTGCCCTCGGCTGTAACGAATCCCGCCCCCGTGGCGGGATTCGTGTTTTTCGGGCAGGCTTGGCAACTCTTTCACTCCCGCCCTCCCCACCGGCCCGCCCATGGACATCGACCTCGCCCGCACCTTCCTGGAAATTGTCCGCCATGGCAGCCTCGCTGCGGCGGCCGACAAATTGCACGTCACCCAGACGGCGATTACCGCTCGCGTACAGAAGCTCGAAAGCCAGCTCGGCTGCGCGCTGTTCGTGCGCAACCGTGCCGGTGCGCGACTGACCAGCGACGGCGAAGCCTTTGTCGTCTACGCCAATCAGCTCGTGCAGACCTGGGAAGCAGCCCGTCGGGACCTGCCTTTGCCCGAGGGCTATCGCAATGTCCTGCACATCGGTGGCGAGGTCAGCCTGTGCAACCCCTTGATGCTCAGTTGGGCCCGTGAACTGCGCCAGCAGATCCCCGGCCATGCCTTGCGCATGGACATCCGCGACGGCGAGAAACTGCTGCAACAGTTGGAGCTGGGCTTGCTGGATGCCGCGGTGGTGTATCAACCCGAATACTGGCCGCGACTGCAGGTGGAGCAGTTGCTGGAAGAGAAATTGATCCTGGTGCGTCTGACCAGTTGCCCAGAACCCTACGTGTACATCGACTGGAGCGCCGATTTCCGTCGCCAGCACGACACCGCCCTGCCGGACAAGGCCAAGGCGGCCGTCACCTTCAACCTCGGCCCCCTGGCCTTGCAGTACATCCTGGAAAACGGCGGCAGCGGCTACTTCCGTACGCGCGTCGTGCAGAGCTACCTGGACAGCGGCATCCTGGAACGGGTGCCCAAGGCGCCGGAGTTCAACTACCCGACTTACCTGGTCTACTCCCGGGACCGGGATTCGGCGGCGTTGCAACAGGCGTTCGAGGTGTTGCGGACAATCGTCAGGAGCGGCAGCGACTGGTCCCAGCGCTGGGATCCGCTGAGTTGATGCATTCGGCTAGAGAGCGGGAGGGCCGCTTCGCGGCCCAACAGGGCGGTGCGACGTTTCGCTGAATCCCCCCGCCGCGCCACCAGGTTATTTCTGCAAATGCTCATTGATCTCGTCCTTGACCTGCAATCGCTTCTTCTTGAGCGTCTCCAAGGCAGTGTCGGACAGTGCGGGGGACGTCGGCTTTTCGGCGTCTACCACTTCGGCATCAAGTTGGGAGTATTTGAGAAGGAGCGAGTTGAGTCTTGGATTCTCGCTGCGCTTTTGCTGGATGTGGTCTTTGTCGCACTGGAGATCCTGGTACAGATCATGGGACACCGGCATGGAACACCTCCTTTTGGTGGATCGATGGCAGGCGCCTTTGAGGGCGCTCGACCATCAGGATGGCCTCGCCGATGGGGTTCTGTCGACCGTCAATCCGACCAGCGGTGACCGTTCGTCGCAACGGCCCACCATTGGATCAAACCTTTGCCCGCACGCCGCTCTCCATTGATCAGTGACCACAAGAATCGCTTTGTACAACCTGCATGGAGACTCACCAATGGACGGATTTACCCTGCGTCAACTCGGCCTGGCAGTGGCCCTGAGCACCAGCATGGGCATGGCCTGGGCCGCGACTTCCAACGACTTCGTCGACAACGCGGCGGCCGGTGGCATTGCGGAAATCGAGACCAGCAAACTGGCGCTGGAAAAAAGCGCTTCGGCGGACGTCAAGGAGTTCGCCAACAAGATGATCACCGACCACACCAAGGCGAACCAGGAGCTGATGTCCCTGGCGAAGAAACATGACATCGAAGTGCCGGACGAAACCACCCTGGTGAAGAAGGCGAAAGCCAAGATTCTCGACATGCGGGATGAATCCTTCGATGCGGCCTACGCCAACAACCAGGTCAAGGCCCACGAAGAAACCATCGCCCTGTTCAAGAAAGAAGCCGAGACCGTGACGGACGACAAGAAAGCCGGTAACACCGAACTGAAGGCCTTCGCCCAGAAAATGCTGCCGGACCTGCAGCATCACCTGGACGCAGCCAAGAAGCTTCAGGCTGCTCATCCCAGCAAGTAACCGTCCCCAGCTGCGTTGAGCGATCGTTCCCACGCTCTGCGTCACTAGTGTCCGGTAAAACCTTTTCATAGCTGAAGGCTACCCTGGGCAGCCTTCAGCTCTGTTCGTTCTTGCCTTCGATATCCGCGGTGTGTGTCGCTGAGCGGGCGCTCAAACAAGCTATGAGCCAGCCGGATAGTGAAGTTTGAAAGTGAGTCTGAGCAGGCCGAGCGTTGTTGATACAGGAGCAGCAAAAGGTATGTGATCAGCGCGCTGTAGATTTGTAGACGCACCGCGTTTTCAGAGAATCCGAAGTACCGTTTGAGCTTGAGTTTTTGCTTGATCCACTTGAAGAACAACTCGATCTGCCAGCGCTGCTTGTACAGGTCGGCAATTTCTTCAGCTGAGCGTGAAAAATCATTAGTCACCAGGATCAGCGGCGTTTCGTGATCATCTCGACGAACCTGGACCCGACGTACGGTTTGGTCGTGATAGTGATTTAACCGTCGTGTATTCAGGTGTTTTTTGCCAAATCGCACGGCTTCGTCCGACTCTATGAAGTCGGCATTTTCCCCTCTGTTCAGATCCTCTACGTGATTCACATTGGCATTTTTTTTGAGTCGTGTGACGAAGAACGCCCCCACCTGATCAATCTGGTGCCACCAGTTGTAATCGCAGTATCCCTTGTCGAAAACGTACGTGATGCCTGCTTCAAGCGGCATGGTCAGGGCGTCACTCAGGTCATTGACGTTGGCGGCAGTGATGTTCACGTAAGTGGGTGCTGTTTGTCGTGGATCAATTGCCACATGCACCTTCAGGCCTTGTGTTATGCGGGTTTTCGTCGCAGCGGTCCAGTCGTCGAAGCCGGGACCGCGCAAGGTGATTGAGGTCGAGTCGATCAGCGTGACCATCGCTTCCAGGGACTTGCGCTGCTTGCGGCCAACGCCCTGCAGCAAGTGCTCGCAGGCCAGCCGAAAAGGCTCTGAACTGCGTTTGCTCAAGGCATCACAAAGCGTTGAGCGAACCATGCTGCGAGCGTTGAGATGATAATGGTGAGGTTCCAGCGATTGCGATGCTGTCGCCAAGGCGCGCAGGCTGCTGGCTTGTGTTATCTGACCAAAGATCAGCGTGACGAGCAGATCCCAAGAGCTGAATTGCTTGGCATAACGATCAGCGCCACAGCGTTTGACTGCATTTTTGAACAACTGATGAGGGAGTGCTTGGAGCATTTGTGAAAAGCGAGTGCTGCTGAACATAGCCGGAATCGAGTCTGAAAAAGCCGAGTATCGCTCAAAGGCAGGTACAGCAAGGGGGAGCAAGCTCCCCCTTCAGTTTTTACCGGACACTAGTGACGCTCTGCGTGGGAATGCCTCAACGGATGCTCTGCGTTCGGCGCTCTTTGGGACGCGGAGCGTCCTTGGCTGCATTCCCACGCCGAGCGTGGGAACGATTTTGTACGGAAGGCCCGACCATTGAGTCGGGCTTTTTATTGATTAGCCACCATCAGTATCGATATCCGCATCCGTGCTCTCATCGGACTCAGGCCTATCCGGGTCTGGCTTGAAGCCCGGGCTGAAGGTGTTGTCATTGTCCTGGTGATGGTTCTTCTGGTCGACCTCGCTGGCGGCGCTCTGGGCCTGGTCGGTCCCGGCGGGGCTGACGGGTTGGGCGGTCGGTGGCGTCGACTGGACCTGGGGATCGATGGCCGGGTCGTTGCGCGGCGTGGGTGCCTGGTCTTGTGGCTGAGTGTGTGCAGGATCGTCGTTCATAAACACCTCATTCATGACAGGGCCGGTTGATGACCGACCTTGACTGTTCGAAGGTGTGGCAACGGTTTCGGTTCCATTTGTTTGCCGGGCCGATCACCCGCCCAGCACCGACCTGACCATGGCGGTCAGCGCCTCGGGGCCATAGGGTTTGCTCAACAAATGGGTGTCGGGGCTCAGCTGGTGATTCTGGGAAATGATGTCCCGGGTATGGCCGGAGGTGAACAGCACCGGCACCGGCGGGACCTGTATTTTCGCCCAGGCCGCCAAGTCGGAACTCTTGATCAGGCCCGGCATGACCACGTCGCTGAAGATCAGGTCCACCGACGCGCCGTCGAGCAGCAGTTGCATGGCCGCATCGCCGTTGCCAGCGGTCAGGGTGCGGTAACCGGACTGTTCCAGCAGTTCCACCGAGGCGCTGCGCACCGCGTCATTGTCTTCCACCACCAGAATCGTCTCCTGCCCGCCAGGGTGAAGCGGTGGGCGTTGGACTTCTTCTGCGGTTTCGGCCTGGTGGCTGCGAGGAAAATACATGTGCGCCCGCGTACCCTCGCCCAGGTCACTGGCAATCTCGATATGGCCGCCACTCTGCTTGACGAAACCGAACACCATGCTCAGCCCCAGCCCCGTGCCCTGACCTTCGGTCTTGGTGGTGAAAAACGGCTCGAAGACCTGGTTCAGGATATCGGGCGACATGCCGGCGCCGCGGTCGATCACCGACAGTCGTACATAGTCGCCCGGTGGGATGTCTTTGCCAGCGCAGGACGCTTCGTCGAGCACGATGTTTTCGCCAATCATGCGAATGGTGCCTTCGCCGCCCATGGCATCGCGCGCATTGATCGCCAGGTTCAACAGCGCGTTTTCCAGCTGATTGCGATCGACGTGGATGCACCAGGGCGCATCGGGCAAAGCCACTTCAATCTGGATGGTTTCGCCCAGGGTCCGTTGCAGCAACTCGACCAGATCGTCGTAGATGCGCCGCGGATTGTAGACCGCGGGTGTCAACGGTTGACGCCGGGCAAAGGCCAGCAGTTGCGTGGACAGCTTGGCGCCGCGCTCCACGGCTTCGATGGCGGCGCCGACCCGGCGTTGCACGTTGACGTTGTCCGGTTCGCGGCGAGCCAGCAAGTGCAGGTTGCCGGCAATCACCTGCAGCAGGTTGTTGAAGTCATGGGCCACGCCGCCGGTGAGGCCACCAATGGCCTCGAGCTTCTGTGACTGGCGCAACTGTTCTTCGGCTGTCAGCCGCGCTTGCACCTCGTCAGCCACCCGCCGTTCCAGGTCCCGGGTGAACTTGAGCAGCGAGGCTTCGGCGGTCTTGCGCTCGTTGATGTCGATCAGCACGCCGGGGAAACGCAGGGGCTTGCCCAACACGTCGAATTCACATCGACCGCTGGCGAGCACCCAGAGGTAATCACCGTCCTGGCGGCGTATCCGGTATTCAGCACTGTAAGGTGCACCGGTGCGCAAGGTCAGTTCGACCCGCTGGTCCAGCTCATCCCGGTCATCCGGGTGGATGCTCTGGCGGGCAACTTCGATGGGCAGTGCGTCCAGCGAACAATCCGGCGGATAGTTGAAGCTACGGGCGAAACGCTCATCACCGGAGAGCACGTCGGCCTGGACATCCCAGACGAACGAGCCGAGCAACGGCCCGGCCGAAAGCGCCAACTGGATACGTTCATTGACGGCGCGATAACTGCGTTCGGCCGCTTGTCGGGCCCGCTCGGTCAGCACATGTTCAGTGGTTTCCACCACAACCGCCAACACGCCGGCGGGTGACTGGTCCTCACCGGGTACAGGGCTGTAATAGAGGTCCATCCACACGTCTTCGGGTTTGCCATCGCGCAGCAGCACCAGCTCTTTGTTGCGATAGGACAAGGTGCCGCCGGCCAGGCAGACGTCCAGTACGTGACGATTGAAATCGGCCACTTCCGGCCAGCCCAACTCCACCGCACACCCCAGCAGGTAGGGATGGCGGCCACCGGCGAACTCGGCATAGGCGTCGTTGTAGATCATGAAGCCCTGGCGGCCCCACAACATCACCATCGGCAGAGGCGACGCCAGCAGCAATTGCACAGCGCTGCGCAAGCTGGCGGACCAGTGTTCGAGAGCGCCCAGCTCGGTCTGGCTCCAGTCAAAGGTCCGGATACGCCCGGCCATTTCACCACCCCAACCGAGGCACCCGTGTTTTTGCGACAAGAACTGCATGGGATGACTGTGAACCTCGATATGCCAGCTGGGAATCGGCCTGACACGAGTCCCTTGTGCTCAGAGCTTCGAGCGCTGCGGTTGCGTTTGGTTTCATGGGCAAGTCACGAAGTCGTCCGCATGGTCCCGGCCCCAAACAAAGTCCCTGTGGCGAGGGGATTTATCCCCGCTGGACTGCGCAGCAGTCCCAAAAACCTGACACACCAGTGTGTCAGGTTGATTGAGGTGACAGAGTTGGGGCCGCTTCGCAGCCCAGCGGGGATAAATCCCCTCGCCACAGGATTTGCTGTGATACGGCATCAATGTCAGCGGAAATCGCGGCTTTGCACGTGAATGCCCGCCAGCAATTCGGTCAGGTCGCTCAAGCGTCCGGCGATCAGGTGGCGGACCTCGCCGACGCTTTCCCAGCGACCGTCGACCCGAAGCAACTGCGAGCCCACCAGAACTTTGCGTTGGCGCTCCGCCAGGTCGCGCCAGACCACCACGTTGAGGTTGCCGAACTCATCTTCCAGGGTGACGAAGGTCACACCACTGGCCGTGCCCGGGCGTTGGCGACCGGTGACCAGCCCGGCAACGCTGACGTTGCGGCCATGCTCCACCTCCTGCAACTCCCGGGAGCTGCGACAGCGCCGGGCGCGCAGTTCAGGGCGCAACAAAGCCAGCGGATGAGGGCCCAGTGTCGTGCCGAGGGTGGCGTAGTCGGCGAACAGGTCTTCCCCCAGCGAAGGTTTGGGCAGGTTCACCGGCGGCTCTTCCTGACTGGGCAGACCGGCAAACAGACCCAGTTGTTTTTGCACGCCGGCCACTTCCCAACGAGCGCGATGGCGATCGCCGGCCAGGCCGCGCAAGGCCCCGGCATCGGCCAATTGCTCCTGGGCCCGGGCATCGAGCTGCGCGCGCTCGCCCAGGTCGGCCACGTCACTGAACGCCCGCTGCCGGCGAGCCGTTTCGATACGCCGGGCATCGTCCTCGCGAAAACCCTTGATCAGGCGCAAGCCCATGCGAATCGCCGGTTGCCGTCCTTCCAGGGGTTCGAGACTGCAATCCCAATCACTGGCGCGCACGTCCACCGGACGGATCTGCAGTTGATGGCGGCGGGCATCCTGCAGCAGTTGGTCCGGGCTGTAGAAACCCATGGGCCAGCTGTTGATCAGCGCACAGGTGAATGCCGCCGGTTCGTGACATTTGAGCCAACTGCTGGCGTAGGTCAGCAAGGCGAAGCTGGCGGCGTGGGATTCGGGAAAGCCGTAGTTACCGAAGCCCTTGATCTGCTCGAAGATCTGCGCGGCGAATTCGGGGGTGTAGCCATTTTTTTCCATCCCCTTCGCCAGACGCTCCCGATGCGGCTCCAACCCACCGTGACGTTTCCAGGCAGCCATGGAACGGCGCAACTGGTCAGCCTCGCCCGGGGTGTAATCGGCGGCGACAATGGCGATCTGCATCACCTGCTCCTGGAACAACGGAATCCCCAGGGTCCGCCCGAGCACTGCCTCCAACTTCTGCGACGGGTAGGTGACCTCCTCCTCTTTGTTTCGCCGCTTCAGGTACGGATGCACCATGCCGCCCTGGATCGGCCCCGGTCGCACGATCGCCACTTCGATCACCAGGTCGTAGAAATCCTTGGGCCTGAGCCGGGGCAACATCGCCATCTGCGCCCGTGATTCGATCTGGAACACGCCGATGGTGTCGGCACGCGAGATCATTTCGTAGGTGGCCGAATCGTCCGAGGGGATCGTCGCCAAGGTGTAGCGCTGGTCCCGATACTGATGCACCAGATCGAAACACCGTCGGATCGCACTGAGCATGCCCAGGGCCAGGATATCCACCTTGAGCAGCCCGACCGCATCCAGGTCGTCCTTGTCCCACTGGATAATGGTGCGCTCGGCCATGGCGGCGTTTTCCACCGGCACCAGGGTGTCCAGGGGTTGCTCGGAAATCACAAAACCGCCGGGGTGCTGGGACAGGTGCTGGGGAAAGCCGATCAGTTGCTGGGTCAGGCTCAGCACCCGACGCAGGATCGGGCTGTCCGGGTCGAAGCCGCCTTCGCGCAGACGCTCCACGGGCGGCGCCTCGTCGCTCCAGCGACCGCAACAGTCGGCCAACGCGTTGACCTGATCCGGCGGCAGGCCCAGGGCCTTGGCGACGTCCCGCACCGCCCCGGCACCGTGGTAACTGCTGACCACCGCCGTCAATGCCGCACGATGGCGACTGTAACGCTGGAAGACGTATTGCAGCACCTCTTCGCGGCGCTCATGTTCAAAATCCACGTCGATGTCCGGCGGCTCGTTGCGCTCCCGGGATAGGAAGCGCTCGAACAACAGGTTGGTTCGGCTCGGGTCGATTTCGGTGATGCCCAGGGCATAACACACCGCCGAGTTGGCCGCCGAACCACGGCCCTGGCAAAGGATGTTGCGCTTGCGGGCAAAGCTGACGATGTCCTGCACGGTGAGGAAGTAGCTGTCGTAGCCAAGCTCGGCGATCAGCTCCAACTCGGTGTTGATCTGCCGCCGGATCCGCTCCTCCACGCCGTTCTTCCAGCGCTCACGCAGGCCCCGCTCGGTCAGTTCCCGCAGCCACGATGCCGGATCGTGCCCCTCGGGCACCAACTCACGGGGGTATTCATAGCGCAACTGACCCAGGTCGAAGGTACAGCGCCGGGCGATCTCCAGGGTTTCATCGAGCAACCTGCGGGGGTAGAGATCGGCCAGATCCTTACGGCTGCGCAGATGGCGCTCGCCGTTGGGGTGCAGGCGCTGGCCGGCCTCGGCCACCGTGACGTGATGCCGGATGGCGGTCATGGTGTCCTGCAAGGCGCGACGGCCGCGCACGTGCATATGCACATCGCCGGTGGCGACGGCAGGTAGCGCCAGGCGGTCCGCCAGTGCCAACAAGTCGGCCAGGCGACGCCGGTCGTCCTGTCCGCAATGCAACTGGACCGACAACCACAGGCGCCCGGCGAAGACCGACTGAAGCCAGCGGCCCTGCTCTTCGCCGTCCTTGCCATCGGGCACCCACAATGCCAACAACCCCGGCCAGGTCTCGTCGAAGTCTTCCCGCACGATGCGATAGCGGCCCTTCTCGCTGCGACGGCGGGCACGGGTGATCAGCCGGCACAAGGCTTGATAGCCCTCGAGGTTTTCCACCAGCAGCACCAGTTTCGGACCGTTCTCGATCTGGATCTCGCTGCCGACGATCAACTGCAGCTTCAATTCCTTGGCCGCCTGCCAGGCCCGCACGATGCCGGACAAGGTGCACTCGTCGGTAATCGCCAGGGCCCGGTAACCCTGTTGGCTGGCCCGGCGGCACAGTTCCAATGCACTGGAGGCACCCCGTTGGAAACTGAAATTCGACAGGCAATGCAGCTCGGCGTATTCGACGTTCATGCGAACCAGCCCTGCAACCACAACGGGCCGCCCTCGCCCACCGCTCGATAAGCCCAGCCCCGCTGCCCCGCACGGGTTTCGATCAGGTAGTAATCGCGGCGCACGTCAGCGCCGTCCCACCAACCGGTCTCGATGCGCTCCGGGCCCATGAGAACCCGCGCCTGACCTTCCGGCAACGCCTGGGGTTCATCCAGCAGCCAGCCGGGACGCTGCACACCGCGGCGCACGGGGCATGCCTGGGGTCGGGGCTGAGGTGTCATCTGCCAGGCGCACTCAGGCCGATGGTCGTCGCGAACCCCCAGGCCCTGCACCGCGTTGTCCCCCAAGCGTGCTCGCAACCGTTCCCGCAGTTGCTCCCAGGGCAAGGACTGTTGCGGGCGCTCATCGAACAGTTCCAGGCGCTGGGGCACGAAGCTCGGCAGGTCCTCGGCACACAAACGAAAGCCGCGCACCGGCGCCTCGACCTGCACCTGTTCCAAACGGCCGCGGGCCAGTTCGAAGAGCATCGAGGAATCCCGTTCGGCACTGAGCAGGCCGACCTTGATGATCGTGTCCGGCAACCCGGCGTGTTCCAGGTGCAGGTCAAAACGTTGCACGCCACTGTCGCGCCCGCACAGGAAGGCCGACAGGTCACCGGTCAACCGGCGCAGCGGGAACAGCAGCGCCTGGTGGGACTGGACGTCGTAGTTGAGTTCGATGCGCACATCGAAACGGTCCGGCGGCAGGTAGAACGACAGCGCCAGGGTGCGGCTGCCGATCAGTGCGTCGAGATGCTTGAGGACCTGGGCTTCAAAACGCCGCGCCAGCGTGTGCCGGGGCAAGGCCTGGACCTGATCCAGGCAGCGCAGCCCCATGCGCGACAATGCCGTGGCAACGTCGGGAGGCAGGCCGATCCGGTCCACCGGCATCTGTCCCAGGCGTTGTTGCAGGCGCTCGGCATCCGGTACCACCAGGGCGTCATGGGCATTGGCGAGCACCCGCGCCGCCACCGGGTTGGGGGCTGCGACGATGCGATGACGAAACCCCAGCGCCGTCAGTTCGGCCCGCAGCCGTGCCTCGAAGACCGGCCAGGGCCCGAACAGGCCCAGGCTCGACTCGATCTCGAACAACACCGTGCGCGGGTAATGCACGCTGACCTGGGAACTGAACCGGTAAGCCCAGGCCGCCAGGAATTGCTGCCAGTGCTCGATCTGCGCGGCGTCGTATTCGGCGGTGGCAAAGCCTTTGCTCAGAGCCTGGGCGGCAGTCATGGTCTGGCCCGGCCGCAGGCCCAGGGCCCGGGCGGGATCGTTGACCGCTTGCAGCACCCGACGCTGGGCCGGACCGGTCAACAGCGCCAGGGGCTCCTCGGGATCGGGGCGCTGACGCAGCGCGGCGTCCAGCGCCAATTGCGGGAAGAGAATGCAGACCCAGCGCATCGCAACCTCAATGCCCTGTTTGCAGGGTGTGGGCAAAGGCAATCGGCGCCGAACGGGCCAGTCCTCCCCGACACTTGAGCACGCGCAATTGCCCGGGCCCGGCATCGATGGCGATGCGCAGGGCCGCCGGCGAGGGATTGATGGCTTCCTGGATCGAGCGCCAGGCGAACGCCAGGGTCTGGCCGGTTTCCGCGGCCACTTGCAGGCGGCGCAAGGCACGATCATCGGCCTGGCGAGGCCAGCACAGGACCGCCCCACAGCTGCCCGAACGCAGGCATTGTTCGGCGGCCCACAGGGCATCGCGCTCATCGGCGCGGATCACCGACAGTTGGCTCAGGTCCACCCCGGCGCTCTGCCAGGCCTGGGGATAGGGCACGAACGGCGGGGCCACCAGCACGATCCGTTCTCCCTGCGCAGACAGTCGCGCCAGGGTCGGCCACACCAGTTGCAACTCGCCCAGGCCCGGCGCGGCGATGAGGATTTCCGTCAGCGCCGCTTCCGGCCAGCCACCACTGGGCAACGCCGCGTCCAGCGCGGCATGGCCGGTGGGTTGCGGGCTGGCGGCCGGGGGCGCAGGCCGGCCTTTCCAGACCTGGCCGCCGTTGAACAGCGTGTCCAGCGCAACGACCGCGCCCATCAGCCTTGCCTCAACAGGCCACAGAACACCCCTTCTATCGCCAGGTCCTGGTCGGCTTCGACAATGATTGGCTGATAGGCCGGGTTGCGCGGCAGCAAGCGCACCCGCTCGCCGACTCGTTCGAAACGCTTGATGGTGACTTCACCGTCGAGCCGCGCCACCACGATTTGCCCGTTCGACGCCTGGGGCGTGCGCTGGACACCCACCAGGTCGCCGTCGAGGATGCCGTCGCCGATCATCGAGTCGCCCTGGACCCGCAGCAGGTAATCCGGCGCCCTGGTGAAGATCGCCGGGTCCAGCATCAAGCGGTCGTGGACCTCGGCATCGGCGCCGATCGGCCGGCCGGCAGCCACTCGCCCCAACACCGGCACGTCGAGCAGCTCGGGACGCGGCGGCTGGTTCAGCAAGCGGATGCCCCGGGCCTGGTGCGGATTGACTTCGATGAAACCGGCTTCGGTCAACGCCAGCACATGCTTGCGCGCCACGCTGCGGGAAGCAAAACCGAACGCCTCGCTGATTTCAGCGAGGCTGGGAGACTGGCCCTGGTCGGCGATGCGTTCGCGGATGAAGGTCAGGATGGCGGTGCGGCGGGGGGTGAGAGTCGTCATGGAGTACATTTGTACTCCTGTCGGTTTTTTCTGACAAGCGCCGCCAGTCAGTTCACAGGTCGGCTGTACCGCCGCCATCGCGAGCAAGCTCGCTCCCACAGGGGTTGGGTGGTGTACGTCGGATCTGTGAACACCCCGGAAAAAACTGTGGGAGCGAACCTGCTCGCGATAGCGGTGGGTCAGCCTGCACAGTCAGTTCTCAAGTCCGGCCAGATAAGCCCACGGGTAAATCCCGCGCTCATGCCCATCACTGAAGACCAACTGAACCCCATAGCCCTGGGCATTGACTTCAACCACCCGAATCCGCGAGTCGACCCGTACCGTCAGCCCTTGCAGGCGAAACGCCCGGCACTGGGAGCATGGGCATTGGCGGCGCAGTCCGGCGTGGTCCAGTCGTTGTTCGCGACCATCGGGCCAATTCAAGCGCAATTGTCCCTTGTCTTGGGAATTGCCAATCGCCAGCGGGTTCATCGCAACTGCTCCAGGGCAATGCGCACGGCTTTGCGCACTTCGGGGTCGCCATCGTCCTGGGCAGCCTGCAAGGCCGCCATGGCCCCCGGATCATTCAGCTCCCCCAACGCCAGGGCCGCTTCCTTGCGCAGGTTGCTGATGCGATGCCCCAGGGTATCGATCAAGGGCTGCAAGGCCGGGGCATGACGCAAACGGCCAAGGCTACGGGTGGCCCGCAGACGCACTTGCCAATAGTCGTCATCCAGGGCCTCGATCAGGGCCGGGCCGCCCTCGCTGTGGCCGACCTTGCCCAAGGTAGTGGCGGCCTCTTCGCGCACCGACCAGACCGGATCCCGCAACGCCCGGCACAACGCCGGCAAGACCTGAGCGTCCGAAGCCAGACCAAGGGCGCCGGTGGCCGCCCGGCGCACTTCGCTGTCCGGATCGTCACTGGCAAGCCTTGCCAGGGCCGGCAAGGCGTCGAGGTGCTTGAGCCAGCCCAGTACGCCAACGGCTTCGCGGCGCACACCGGCATCGCTGTCGGCCAGGGCCGTGATCGCAGCCGCTGCCGCGTCCACCAGACGCAGCTCGCGCAAGGCCCTGAACGCGGCGACGCGCACGCCGATATCCCCATGGGCCGTCCAGGGCAGGATCACCCTCCCCGCCGCTTCGCTCTTGAGCAGGCTCAGGCTCTGGGCAGCAGCAGCCTGCACGGTCGAGGACGGATCGGTCAGGGCCTGGCACAGGGCCTCGACCACCGGCGCGTCTTCCCAGGCCTCAAGCAGGCGCGCAGCTTCGGCCCGCACCTCGGCGCTGGGGTCCTGGCCCAGGCGACCCACCAGCCATGACAGGCCTTCTGGCTCTTCCAGGTCAGCCAGTTCAATCAGGGCAATACGGCGCACGCCGGGGTCGTCGTCGGTCAGCCGTGGTTGCAGGAGCAGAATGTCGTCGTTGTCAGTGCTTTCGAATAGAGAGGTCATAAGGCAAATCGCGGCAAGGAGGTTTCAGGGAGCCCGAGAGGGTTGAGGCGCGGCAATTGCCGGCCCTCTTCATGGCGCAGCAGCTCGAGGCAGTGGCGTTTCAAATGGGTGAACTCTGGATTGGTCACCAGCTCCGTCGTTCGAGGCCGGGCAAAATCCAGCCGCAGGTCCTCGATGATTCGGCCGGGACGCGGGCTCATCACCAGCAACCGATCAGCCAGGAACAGCGCCTCATCAATGTCGTGGGTGACGAACACTACCGTGGTGCGGATGCGGGTCCAGATGTCCAGCAGCAGTTCCTGCATGTGCAACCGGGTCAGGGCGTCCAGCGCGCCGAAAGGTTCGTCCATCAGCAGCAAGCGCGGGCGATTGACCAGCACCCGGGCAATTTCCACCCGTTGCTGCATGCCCCCGGAGAGCTGGTCCGGCCAATGCCCGGCAAAGCCTTCGAGCCCCACCAGCGCCAGGATTTCATCGGCGGCGCGGTATCGCTCGGCCTTGCCGAGGCCGCGCATCTTCAGGCCGAAGGCAACGTTGTCACGCACACGGCGCCAGGGAAATAACGTGTGTTGCTGGAACACCATGCCCCGTTGGGGCGACGGACCGGACACCGGCAAGCCGTCGACATTCAGGGTGCCGGTACGCGGTTGTAGATGCCCGGCCAAAGCGCCGAGCAAGGTGGATTTGCCGCAACCGGACGGTCCCAGGACGCAGACGAACTGGCCCGCTTCGATCTGGCAATCGAGGCCCTGGACGGCTTCGAAAGCCTGGGCACCCTGGCCAAGGACAATGGACAGCTGACGGATATCGATCCGTCCTTCGGGCGTTTGCATCACACTCATCAGGCTTTTCCTCGGGGTCGATGCCAAGGCGTGAACAGCCCGCCCAGGCGCTTGATCAACACACTGCTGCCCATACCCAGCACACCGATGAGCAGCATGCCGACCACGATGTCGGCGTAGTTCTGCACGGTGTAGGAAGCCCAGGTGTAGTAGCCGATGCCGTACTGGCCGGCGATCATCTCCGCCGTCACCAGGCAGAACCAGGACGTGCCCATGCCGATGGCCAGGCCGGTGATGATGCTCGGCGCGGCGCCCGGCAAAATTACTTCCAGCAGGATCGCCCAACGCCCGGCCCCCAGGCTTTTCGCCGACGCGATCAGCCGCCGGTCCACCCCTTCGACGCCGTGCACGGTGTTGAGCAGGACCGGAAACAGCGCGCCGGTGAAGGTGATGAACACCATCGACAACTCCGACGAGGGAAACATCAGGATCGCCAGGGGAATCCAGGCCACAGCAGGGATCGGGCGCAGGACTTCCAGCGGTGGCAACAGCAGGTCTTCCGCCCATTTCGAACGGCCGATGGCAAGGCCCGCGGCCACACCGATCAGCACCGCCGCGCCATAACCGGCAAAGACCCGGCCCAGGCTGCTGCCCAGGTGCCGGGCAAGGCTGCCCGACTCGCCCAGGCCGAACGCGGCCTGGGCCACAGCCATGGGCGTCGGGACATTGGCGAAGGTCACCAGGCCGAGGTCCCAGTGGCCGTTGGATGCAAGTTGCCAGAACAGCAAGCAGAGCAACAGGGAAGCGGCTCGCAGGAGCCAGCGTGCGTAAGATCGATTCAAAATTCTTCCTCTCAACCGAGGTCCCTGTGGGAGCGAGCCTGCTCGCGATGGCGTCAGATCAGCTGGAATTGATGTGACTGATAAACCGCTATCGCGAGCAGGCTCGCTCCCACAGGTCATTTGGCGGGTTATCGAGCAGCGACCGACTGGGCCGTGGCTTCGCTGAAATCCAGCACCTTGCCGCCCTGCTGCACGGCAAATTGCTCGGCCTGGCCCTTCAACAGGAACGCACTGAGCCGGCCCTTGCCATCACTGGCAAACCACGCCTGCTCGGCCAATAACTTGATCCCGCTGTCACTGGCCTGGGCATAGACCGCACGGATGGCCTTACCTTCCTGCTTGAGACTCGCCAGCGCGGCGAAGGCCGCTTGCGCCGAGGCGTAATGGCGCACTTTCGGTTCGCCACGCACCCAGATCTCGGCCACGCGACTGAAGTCGGTGATTGCCTGGCCGGTCGCGGCGTCGACAGAGCCCAGCGGTGTCTGGGCGTAGTTCGCCAGTTGCGCGGCGTAATCCAGGTTCGACGCCTTGAATGCGGCACGGATGTACTGATCATCGATGAAGGTATTGAGGTCCAGGCCGCGATCGGCTTTCTTCAACAGCTTGAGGGTGTCGATGGCGGTGCCGACGGCTTGCCGGTATTCCGGCTTCCAGGTCAGGTCGCGGGTCTGCACGCCCAGCGGTCCGTGGAACAGGTAATTGACCTCGGCATCCACCCCCGTGACCTGGGCGATCAGCTCGCTGTACTTCTCCGGCTCGGCGGCGAGCAATTGGTTGGCCTCAATGGTCGCACGCAGGTAAGCGACGACGATTTCCGGGTATTTCCTGGCATAGGCCTGGTCCACCAACGCGCCATGGAAGGTCGGCGCGCCGGCCTGGGCACCGTCGTAGATCTTGCGGGCAAAGCCCCGGCTGGGGAACAGTTCGGCAAACGGCACGAAGTCGGCGTGGGCGTCGATCTTGCCGGCCTGCAAGGCCGAGCCGGCGACTTCCGGCGGCTGGGCGATGATGTTCACGTCCTTGAGCGGATCCCAGCCCTGGGCCGCGACGGCGCGCAGCAACATGCCGTGGGCGGTGGAGGCAAACGGCACGGAAATGGTCTTGCCCTTGAGCTCGGCCAGGGACTGCACGCCCGAGGCACTGGGCACGACGATGCCGTTGCCGCTGCCCTGGGTACTGCCTGACAGCACGCTGATGAACAGGCTGTGCTTGCCAGCGGTTTCAAACGCCACGCCGTTGAACGCCCCGGGGAAATCGGCCATGGCGCCGAAGTCCAGTTTGCCGGCGACCATCTCGTTGGTCAGCGGCGCACCGCTGGTGAAGTTCTTCCACTGGATGTCGTACCGGGCATCTTTATAGGCGCCGTCGTGGGGCAGGTATTTGTCCAGCAGGCCCAGCTCACGGATCAGCAACCCGCCGGCGGCGCAGTTGATGGTGGTGTCCTGGGTGCCGATGGCGATACGGATGGTTTCTGCCTGGGCAGACAAGGTCAATGAAGCCAGTACCAGACCGGCCAACGCTGCACGCAACATGGGGATTCCCCTCGAATCATTTGTAGGAGGTTCGTCTCCGCCGTGATCTGTGCACGGTGGGAAACGAGGGGTGTTTCTGGATCAGGCGTCCGGGGGTGGCCGGATGGCTTTGTAGTGACTGGGCTGGCCTCTTCGCGAGCAGGCTCGCTCCCACATTTTTCTTCAGCGTTCACAGATTCGGCGTACACCACAGATCCCTTGTGGGAGCGAGCCTGCTCGCGAAAGCTATTCCGAGTTTCAACGCAGCAGGTAAGGAATCTCCACTTTCACCGCACCGGTCGGGCAGTCCTTTTCACACGGCATGCAGTACCAGCATTCATCGAACGCCATGTAGGCCTTCTGGGTCGCCGGGTTGATTGCCAGCAGGTCCATGGGGCAGACATCGACGCACACGGTGCAGCCTTTGTGAGCGATGCATTTGTCCTCGTCCACGGTGACGGGGGCATTGGAACGGAAAAAGATTTCCTGGGGTTGATAGGCCATGGGCGTTCTCTCTGGGTGGACGGTTCACGCCGCGCTGGCGTCGACCCGCAGCCGGTCGTAGGCCTGCAGCTCTTCGGCATCGAGGGCGATGATGTACGGCTCGACGGGTTTCTTGAATGAGGTCATCACGCCGTCGTCGCCTTTCTTCAAATGGCTGTGGCAGAACCACTCGCTGTCGTTGCGTTGCGGGTGATCGACCCGATAGTGGTACAGCCCCCAACGGCTTTCAGCGCGAAACAGCGAGGCCCGGGCGGCCATTTCGGCGCAATCGCGGATCACGCTGACCTCCATGGCACGCATCAACTCGTGAGCGTTGTGGGCCTTGATCTGGTCCAGGTCGCGCTGGATGTCGCTGAAGCGTTGCAGGCCGATCTGCATCTTTTTGGTGACCTTCGGCGGTTGCAGGTAATCGTTCACAAAGCGCCGCAGCTTGTATTCCACCTGGGCCGGCGGCAGGCCATGCTCGCGCATCAGCGGTGCGTAGACGCGGGCCTTTTCCCGTTCGATCTGCCCGGCATCCAGCGCCGAGAAGTCCTTGCCGGCGACGAAGTCTGCCGCGTTGTTGCCGGCAAACCAACCGTAGGTAAACGCACCGAGCATGTAGTTGTGCGGCACCGCCGCCATGTCGCCGGCCGAGTACAGACCCTTGACCGAGGTCTCGGCGCGCTCGTTCACCCACACGCCCGACGCCGAATGGCCGCTGCAAAAACCGATCTCGGAAATGTGCATTTCCACCATATGCGTGCGGTAGTCGGTGCCACGGTTGGCGTGGAACTGGCCACGGCTGGGCCGCTCGTTGCTGTGCAGAATTTCCTCGATGTTCTGGATGGTTTCCTCGGCCAGGTGATCGAGTTTGAGGAACACCGGGCCATTGCCGCCTTCAAGCTCCTGGTGGAACTCCCACATCATCTGCCCGCTCCAGTAGTCGCACTCGATGAAGCGTTCGCCCTTGTTGTTGGCGGTGTAGCCACCCAGGGGACCGGTGACGTAGGCGCAGGCCGGGCCGTTGTAATCCTTGATCAACGGGTTGATCTGGAAGCACTCCAGGTTCGCCAGCTCGGCACCGGCGTGATAGGCCATCGCATAGCCGTCCCCGGCATTGGTGGGGTTCTCATAAGTACCCATCAGGTAGCCGGAGGCCGGCAAGCCCAGGCGCCCCGCTGCGCCGCAGCACAGGATGACGGCCTTGGCCTTGATCACATGGAAGTCGGCGCTGCGGCAATCGAAGCCCATCACACCGTTCACCGCGCCCTCGGCATCCGTCAGCAAGCGGGTGCAGACCAGCCGGTTGGTGATGCTCACCCGCGCCCGTTTCAATTGGCGATACAGGACTTTCTTGATGTCGTGCCCTTCCGGCATCGGCAGCACATAGGCGCCCATGTGGTGGACCTTTTTCACCGCGTAGTCGCCGGTTTCATCCTTCTCGAACTTCACCCCCCAGCGGTCCAGTTGCTCTATCGTTTCGAAGCTGTGGGTCGCATAGGCGTACACCGCCGCCTGATTGACGATGCCGTCGTTGGCGATGGTGATTTCCTTGGTGTACTGCTCGGGTGTGGAGTGGCCGGGAATGATCGCGTTGTTCAGGCCGTCCATGCCCATGCTGATGGCGCCACTGCGCTTGACGTTGGCCTTGTCCACCAACAGCACGCGCAAATCACGGTTGCGCTCCTTGGCCTTGATCGCCGCCATGGGGCCGGCGGTGCCACCGCCGATGACGACGATGTCGTATTCCTGTTCCAGGGTGCTTCCAGTCACAGCGCTGTGGGTCATGCTTGCGTCCCTTTTTGCCGGTCGATCCGCAGGCGGTACTGGAAAGCATCGCCGCGGTAGTAGAGGTGTTCGAAGTCCAACGGCCGGCCCTCGGCGTCGTGGGTCAGGCGCTCGATGCGCATGATGGGCGAGCCCGGCTCGACTTCCAGGGCCTGGGTCAGGTCGCTGTCAGCCAGCACCGCATCGATGGCGAGGTCGGCGTGCCCCAGGGTCAGGGCGCAGTCGTTTTCCAGGATGAGGAAAATGTCACGGGTCACCAGGTCGGCTTTTTCCAGTCGCTCGCCGAGGGCCTTGGGCAGGTAGGTGATTTCCAGCGACACCGGCTCGCGGTTGATCAGTCGCACCCGCTTGATCTGCGTTACCGTCTCCCCTTCGACCAGTCCCAGGCGCTCGGCCACTTGTTTGTCTGCCGGGATGAACTTGAAACTGCGCAGGCGGTTGATCACCTCGAAGCCGCGCCCGGTCATGGACTCGGCCAGGCCCTGGAGGGTGCTGACGTTCTGGAACGTCTTGGGCTTGGCGACGAAGGTGCCTTTGCCGTGGATCTTGAAAATCAGCCCTTCCTTCTGCAGATCCCCCAGGGCCTGGCGCACGGTGATGCGGCTGACGCTGAACAGTGCGCCGAGCTCGCTTTCCGAGGGCATCTGGCTGCCTTGGGGGTATTCACCGTCGAGGATGCGGGCGCGCAACACGTCGCGCAGTTGGGTGTGCAGCGGAACGCTGCTGAGGGCAAGTACGTTATCGGGCATGGGCTGGATCACTTGTCATAACGAGTTATGACGTGATCTTAGGGAAACCGTCCGAGGCTTGAGAAATACCGTTTGGACATAACCTTAGATTAGAGCCGAGCTTCGGCACCCTCGTTGCGAAAAGCACTGGGGCTCATTCCGGTCCAACGCCGGAAGGCCCGGCGGAAACTGCGCACGTCGCTGTAGCCGACCTCTTCGGTGATGCGCTCGATGGACAGCTCGGGATTGGCCAGCAAGCTCAGCGTCCGGCCGCGGCGCACTTGTTCGAGCAAGGTTTCGAACGTCAGGTTGTGCTCGGTCAGGCGTCGTCGCAGGGTGCGGCTGCTCATGTTGAGGTCGCCGGCGATTTTCTCGATGTGGCTGCCCCGGGTCAGGTCCCGGGCAATCGCCCGCTCCACCGCCTGGATCAGGTCGATCTTCTGGTGGACCTCGGCCGCTTCCTGGTCCAGCAAGGCCAAGGCCTGACGCAAAGCCAGCGGGTGATGATTGGGCAGGCGCACGTCCAGCCAGCGGACGTCGATCAGCATGCGATTGTAGCGGCAACCGAAGCGCACATCCGGCCCCAGGATCCGTTGGTACTCCGAGGCGTAGGAGGGCGCCGCGTGCATGAACTCCACGGCCTGTGGCCTGAAATCCGCGCCCGCCAGCGCCCGGCCGTAGACCATCAGGCTGGCGAAGAATTCTTCGACCGCAAACACCTGGACCTCGGCGAAGGGCAAGCGGCAGGTTGCGTCGACCATGATCCGGTCCGCGGCTTCTTCGACACTGGTCACGGCGATGCCGCCGGTGGTGTGTTGATAGCGAATCCCCAGGGCAAAGGCATCGCGTAGGGTTTCGCACAGCGACAACACATGCCCCAGCAGCCCCAGGGTGCCGAGCACGTTGCGGTCGCCGACCCACAATCCCAGCCCCTGGTCCGGCAGCAGCTTGAGTGCCCGTTGAATCATGACCACGGCCTGTCGATGGGATATGCGCTGGGCGGGATCCTGCAGGTCGTCGAGGCCGAACCCCAGGCCGCGACACAGGCTGGCGGCATTGAACCCTTTGTCCGCCACGACTTCGGCCAGGGTTTGCAGCAGGAATGGCGAAACCAGCGCCAGCTCATAGGTGGGGTCGATGACTTTCATCTGCATGGCGGGGTCCGGGGCACGTTGGGAGGCGTTTTTGTAACCGGTTGTTTCATAAACGTTAGCATGTCCCCATGGAAGAGGGACGCAAAAATCTGGCCGCCCAAGTCCCCTGTGTGGCCGCCAATACCCTGCCCTGCCGGCCGCGAACGGCTTATTTGTATGGCTCGGACCTTCGGTGTACCTCCAACAATAATAATGAGCGCCTCACATGAACCCGATCCGCACGACGTTCGCCTTGCAAATGACCCTCGGCCTGGCCTGCAGCGGCGCGCTGCCCGTCCTGGCCACCGAAAACGGAGTCGACAACATCGGTCCTGGCACCGACGGCTTTTTCGTGCTGCCGCTGGAGGTCGACAGCCTTCCGGACAACATGGTCGCGTTCAACCTCTACTACAACCATTACAAGGCCCGTAAATTCAACATCAGCTCGCTGGGCGGGAAAGTGCCGGGGGTCGAAATCGAGTCCACGGCGGTGATCCCGCGCATCGACTACCTGAGCCCACTGCGGGTTGCCGGCGGGCGACTGGGAATCTACGTCGCCCAGCCCTGGCTCAAGCAGGAAGTCGCGTTGTTCGGCATGAGCGATACCCGCGAAGGCATGGGCGATACCACCATCTCACCGATCGTGCTCTGGGACATGGGCAAGAACCTGACCCTGGCCGCCGCCGTGGAAATCACCGTGCCTACCGGCGAATACAGTCCCGACCGACTGGCCAACACCAGCAATAATTTCTACACCTACAAACCGCTGTTTTCCTTCACCTGGCTGCCCACGGAAGACACCGAGGTGTCGATGAAAACCACCTACAGCTTCAATGAGAGGAACAAGGACACCGACTACCGCTCGGGGCAGATTTTCCACTTCGATTATTCCGCCAGTTACCGGCTGACCGACAACCTGAGGGTGGGGCTCAACGGCTACTACCTCAAGCAGACCACCGACGACAAACAGTTCGGTCGCACCGTGCAATTCGCCGGGCAGGACGTGGACGACGGCGTACGCGGCCAGGTCTTCGCCATCGGCCCGGCACTGCACCTGACCTTCCTCAAGTACGCCAGCGCCGAGATCCGCTGGGCCAAGGAGTTCGACGTGGAGAACCGCCCCGAAGGCGAGATGCTCTGGGCGAAGTTGAGTATTCCGTTTGAGCTATAAGCCCCTCTTCTGATCGTTCCCACGCTCTGCGTGGGAATGCAGCCAGGGACGCTCCGCGTCCCAAAGAGCCGAACGCGGAGCGTCCGTTGAGGCATTCCCACGCGGAGCGCGGGAACGATCACTACCACACCGGATCAGCCATAGACCGGCCACCTCTCGACAATCCTCCCCCCACGCACCGCCAGCAGGTCACCGAACTGCAACAGCACCGATTCGGTCTGGGTCGGCCTGAGGAACACCTGGTCCTCCACCGCCAGCCCCACCGCCTCTGAGCCGTTGGCCATTTCCTGGTTGGAACTGCGGCCATAGAGACTGTTGCTCTTCAAGCCCGGCGGGGATTCGAAGTCGGCCATCCAGTTGCCGCCGTAGAGAAAGAACGTCGCCCGCTGGTTCACATCCCACCAGGAAAAAATCCGTGACATGTCGTCCAGCGCCGGAATGTTCACCGCGCCGGTGCGCTTGAGCACCGGGGTAGCGATGTAGGCCGCCGGCACGTGCTCGCTCAAGGACGGCAGGTCGTAATGGCTGGGCTTGAGCATGGCCGTGCCCACCGACACCTCGGTACTCAGGCGTTCCTGTTCATGCAGGCGATAGCTGGGGCTGCCGGCGGTGTTGAGGGTCAGGCCCGGATGCCACAGGTCGGGATAGCGCAGCCGGACGAAATCCACCCGTGCGGTGTAGGTCGCCATGACCCGCGCCAGCAGTGTTTCAGGGCTTGCCACCACCTCCGGCACGCCCATGCCCACGAACGGGTCGTAGCCCATGAACCCGGCGAACTCCAACTGCGCCGGATGGGCTCGAATCAGTTTGAGCATCGCCTCCAGGGTCGCGTCATCGGCCACCCCGCCCCGATGCAGGCCGACATCCAGTTCAATGTTGACCCGCATGCGCGTGCCCAGCCCCTGGGCCAGGGCCTGGTATTGCTGAACGCGCTCGGGCGTGTCCAGCAGCCACTGCAACTGACGCGCAGGGTCGAACGGGCCTTTGTGAAGCTGATAGAACAGCTCGGCGGAACGCACCGGCAGCGGCTTGCCCAGCAGGATGTCGGCATCGGGAAACTGCATTGCATCATGGTTGAGAAAGGGCTGATGAAACGACATCAACCGGCGGGTCTCGGCCCGCTCGCCGATGTACTTCAGCAATTGAGGCGAAGGCAGGGACTTCTCCACCAGCCGCAACTGCTTGCCCGCACGCCGGACCGAAGCCTTCACCACCTCGATGTTGTGATCGAGGCGATCCAGGTCGATCAGCATCACCGGACGCATGGGGCCGTGGGCCTTGAGCTCGCGGTTCAACTGACGGAAATAATCACTGTACGGTCCGCCCCGGTCATCCGGCCGCAGCCAGGCCGCGGCACCGGCCAGCAACACCCCGGCGCCCAACGTTCCCTTCAGCAAACCACGACGATTGAAAGCCATCAGCTCACCCCCAGGATCGTTGAAAGATGCCCGTTGAGAAACTTTCCGCCGGGGTCCAGAGCCTGGCGCACCTGGCTGAATTCGTTCCAGCGCGGGTACAGTGCCTGGAGCGTCCTGGCGTTCAGCGAGTGCAATTTTCCCCAGTGCGGACGGCCCTGGTATTTCCAGAAAATCGGCTCGATGGCGGCGAAGAAATTGTGATGGTCCATCTGGTAATGCTGGTGCACGGAGATCGAACAACTGTCCCGTCCTTCGAACATGCTCAAGGGAATGTCGTCGGCCTTCACGTAGCGGTATTCGATGGGAAACCAGGTCCGCAGGTCTTTGTCGCGGATCAGCGCGAGGATCTCCCGCAGGCACGCCGGCCCCTGTTCGGCAGGCACTGAATACTCCATTTCGTTGAAGCGCACGGTGCGAGCGTTGGCGTAGATCTCATGGGAATCACCGACCCGGTCGTCGAAGTCGGCCACCAGTCGCAGGCTGTTAAGCAAGGATCGACGGATCGCCGGAAAGTCGCTGCCGTACTTGTCGAGTTTCTCGATCAGAGTGACGAATTCGTTGCCGCCCTCCTCCTCGGGGCTGATGGGTGGTGTGGCCGGGTCAGTGGTTTCGTT
The DNA here is from genome assembly GCF_026016325.1 of Pseudomonas sp. B21-056. Taxonomy (NCBI): domain Bacteria; kingdom Pseudomonadati; phylum Pseudomonadota; class Gammaproteobacteria; order Pseudomonadales; family Pseudomonadaceae; genus Pseudomonas; species Pseudomonas sp. B21-056. The sequence continues at coordinate 2,385,075 of NZ_CP087203.1, read as the reverse complement.
CAGGGTGATCGACAACGCATAGTCGGAATGGGTGACCACCTGCATTTCCCAGTGCTGGTTGTCGCGGGTGTTGGCCTCCACGTCCTCCAGCAGCTCTTCGGTTTTCGCCACCCATTGGCGTTCGCGCAACCGATAGGCGGCGCGGTTCTGCAAGCGCACACGGGTCACCAACCCCAGCGCTCCGAGCGACACCCGCCCCGCCTTGAACACCTCGGGATGACGGTTGGCATCGCAATCGAGCACCTCGCCGCTGGCCGTCACCAGTTGCAGGCCGACCACCTGGGACGCATACGAGCCGAAGGCCTTGCCGGTGCCGTGGGTCGAGGTGGCGATGGCACCGGCCAGGGTCTGGTAATCGACGTCGGCCATGTTCGGCAACGCCTGGCCGATGGCCTGGAGCGCCGGGCCCATACGCGACATTGGCGTGCCGCCGCCGAACTCGGCTTGCAGGCTGGCCGCATCATGCTCCAGCAGGCCGCTGAAAAAGCTCAGGGACAGCAAGGTGCCGTCGGTGGGCACCAGGGCACTGAAGGAGTGACCGGAACCCACCGGGCGGATCCGCCCTTCGGCGCGGGTCACCACGTGCACCAGTTCATCGAGGTCCTTGGGCGCCAGCCGCGCCGCCGGCAGGCAACTCTGGGCACCGGACCAGTTGCGCCACGGAATCAATCGCGGCGCCCGCATCAGGTCGGCCAGCGCGCCCTGGCTGCTGAGCGCCGTGAACGCGGCAACCACACCGGCCCGCTGCAGCCATTGGCGTCGTGAATAGTCCATCGTCTGCCCCGCTACTGGAATTGTTGGCCGGACATGAACGCGATCAATGCCAGGAACTGCTCTTCGGAACAGTGCATGCACAGGCCCATCGGCGGCATGCCGTTGTAGCCGTTGATCGCGTGGTCCAGCAGGGTATCGGCGCCCTGGGCTACCCGCGGCGCCCAGGCATTCACGTCTCCGGTCAGGGGCGCCCCGGCGCCAGGGTTGGCATGGCAGAGTTTGCAACTGCTGTCGTAGACCTGGGCCAGCGCCGCGTCGGCAGGCATGGCATTGAGGGTCGCGGGCGCAGGCGGCTTGGCCTCTTCACCGCAGCCGGCGAGCAGCGCACCAAGCAGCATGAGGGTCGCGGTATGGAACAGGACGCAAGGAGTGGTTGCCGACATAAGGCCCCTCGTGGCGGCGCTTGGCTGCGCCTTTCTTGTTGTGGGTCTGGCAGCTCCCACGTTAAGGCACGCCGGCGTGTCGGCTGAGGTCATTGGGGGCCAGAAAAGGGGGCTTGGGCGGCCACCGGAATATCGGCTTCATGATGCACTTGTGGCGAGGGGATTTATCCCCGCTGGGGTGCGAAGCGCCCCCCTGTGTAGGGCTTGATACTGTAGTGACAGATGAATTTTGGGGCCGCTTCGCGTCCCAGCGGGGATAAATCCCCTCGCCACAGATAAATCCCCTCGCCACAGATAAATCCCCTCGCCACAAAAATTCCTTTGCCACAGATCCATGTCCACCCGATTCAGATCAGGGCAACAACACCCCCTGCTCCCGCTCGCATAACTGCACCACGTAATCCCACAGCACCCGCAGGCGCACGGATCTGTGCAGTTCGCGACGGGTGCTGATCCAGTAGCTGCGGCGGATGGTTTCGGCAGGCAGCAAGGGCACCAGCGCCGGGTCGTTGCTGGCCATGTAGCATGGCAGCACGGCGATCCCCAGGCCCGAGCGTGCGGCCTGTTGCTGGGCGATGACGCTGGTGCTGTGGAACACCACCCGCGGGTTGCGGCAGAAGCTGTTGAGGAACATCAGCTCCTGGCTGAACAGCAGGTCATCGACGTAACCGATCCAGGCGTGCCGGGCCAGGTCCTCGCGACTGCGCAACGGCGGCGAGCGCTCCAGGTAAGCCTGGCTGGCGTACAACGCCAGGCTGTAGTCGGTGAGCTTGCGGGTCACCAGCAGATCGGCCGCCGGGCGTTCGAGGTGAATGCTGATTTCCGCCTCGCGGTTGAGGATGCTGACGAATCGCGGCACCGCCACCAGCTCCACCTCCAGCCCCGGATAACGCTGGAACAATCCGTCCATGCGACTGGCGAGGAACATGATGCCCAACCCCTCGGTCACCCCCAGGCGGATCTTGCCCAGAGGTGCGCTGGACTGGGTAATGTCCTCCTGGGCCAGCAACGCCACGTTCTCCATGGCCTCGGCATGCTTGAGCAACGTCTCGCCGGCCGGGGTCAGTTCATAGCCCTGGGCGTGCTGGACAAACAGCGCGGTCCCCAGGCTTTTCTCGATGGCTTCGATGTGCCGGGCCACGGTGGCATGGGTGGTGTTGAGCCGGCGCGCCGCGGTCAGCAGGCGGCCGCTGCGTTGCAGCTCCAGAAAGTAACGCAGGTCATTCCAGTCGAACATGAACGCTCCTTGCCCATCGCTGTTTATAAACGCACAGCCACTGCGCAAAAACTAACATTCTTTTAACGAAAACTAACAACTAGGATGGATCACACAAAAACAAAAAAAGAGGTCGCGGATGCAACCTGTCGTCGATGAATACGATTACGTGATCGTGGGCGCCGGCCCTGCCGGATGCCTGCTGGCCAACCGGCTTTCGGCCAACCCTCAACACCGGGTACTGCTGCTCGAAGCCGGCGGGCGCGACAACTATCCATGGATCCACATCCCGGTCGGCTATCTGTTCTGCATCGGTAACCCACGCACCGACTGGTGCTTCAAGACCGAAGCGCAACCCGGCCTGCAAGGGCGCGCCTTGAGCTATCCGCGTGGCAAGGTCCTGGGCGGCTGCTCTTCCATCAACGGCATGATCTACATGCGCGGCCAGGCCGCGGACTACGACGGCTGGGCCGCCGAGGGCAATTCCGGCTGGGCCTGGAAGGATGTGTTGCCGCTGTTCCGTCAAAGCGAAAACCACTTCGCCGGGGATTCCGACCTGCATGGCGCCAGCGGCGAATGGCGGGTCGAACGCCAGCGCCTGTCATGGCCGATCCTCGACGCCTTCCGCAATGCCGCCGAACAGAGCGGCATTGCCAATGTCGACGACTTCAACGGTGGCGACAATGAAGGCTGCGGCTACTTCCAGGTCAATCAGAAAGCCGGCGTGCGCTGGAATGCAGCCAAGGCCTTCCTGAAACCGGTTCGACAGCGCGCCAACCTGACGGTCCTCACCGAGGTCGAGGTCGATCGCGTGCTGCTGCGCGATGACCGGGCCCACGCCGTCAGCGCCCGCTGGCAAGGCAAAGGCATGACCTTCAAGGCACGCAAGGAGATCGTCCTGTGCGCCGGCGCCATCGGCTCGCCGGGGATCCTGCAGCGCTCCGGGATCGGCCCGCGCAACTTGCTGCAGCGCTTGGGGATCGGCGTGGTGCATGAACTGCCGGGCGTGGGCGGCAATCTGCAGGATCACCTGCAACTGCGGCTCATCTACCAGTTGGAAAACGCCCGGACCCTGAATCAGATCGCCGGCACGCTGTGGGGCAAGATGGGCATGGGCCTGCGCTATCTGTATGACCGCAGCGGCCCGCTGTCCATGGCGCCCAGCCAACTCGGCGCGTTTGCCCGCTCGGGGCCGGAGCAGACCTCGGCCAACCTCGAATATCACGTGCAACCCTTGTCCCTGGAACGCTTCGGCGAACCTCTGCACAGCTTCCCGGCGTTCACCGCGTCAGTCTGCGACCTGCGCCCACAGAGCCGCGGTCGGGTGGACATCCGCTCGGCCGATCCCCACGAGGCGCCGCTGATCCAGCCCAATTACCTGAGCCATCCCGAAGACCTGCGGGTCGCCGCCGACGCCATCCGCCTGACCCGACGCATCGTCGCAGCCCCTGCCCTGCAAGCCTTCAAGCCGACGGAATACCTGCCGGGCCCCAGCCTGCAGAGCGAAGAAGAACTGCACCGGGCAGCCGCCCGTATCGGCACGACGATTTTCCATCCGGTGGGCACCTGCCGCATGGGCCAGGACGGCGACGCAGTGGTGGACGCGCAACTGCGGGTCCATGGCATCAAGGGCCTGCGCATCGCCGACGCCTCGATCATGCCGCGCATCACCTCGGGCAATACCTGCTCGCCGACGTTGATGATTGCCGAGAAGGCGGCGCAGATGATGTTGGAGTCGAATGCTACAAGCACCGTCAGCACCAAGGAGACAGCAACAGTCTGAAGAACAACCAAAGTCCCTTGTGGGAGCGAGCCTGCTCGCGATGGCGATGTGTCAGTCAACCTATTCGTTAACAGGCATACCGCTATCGCGAGCAGGCTCGCTCCCACAGGGGGATGTGGAATCAAGGAATGCATCAAAGCAGGAGATGCCCATCGGCATCGACAGTGGAACAACAAAAACAATCACTGTGAGGGATACCGCAATGTCAGAGCATGTTCAGCCCCTGGAAGCCACGCGCAGCGTCGACACCAGCCGGGACACCCAGAAAGTCATCTTCGCCTCGTCCCTGGGGACGGTGTTCGAGTGGTACGACTTTTTTCTCTACGGCGCCCTGGCGGCGGTGATCAGCAAGCAGTTCTTCGCCGGTGTCAATGACACCACGGCGTTCATCTTCGCCCTGATGGCGTTCGCCGCCGGCTTCGTCGTGCGGCCATTCGGTGCGCTGGTGTTCGGGCGGCTGGGGGACATGATCGGGCGCAAATACACCTTCCTGGCAACCATCATCCTCATGGGCCTGGCGACGTTCTGCGTCGGCCTGCTGCCCAACTACGCCAGCATCGGCATTGCCGCGCCAATCATCCTGGTCGCACTGCGCATGCTCCAGGGCCTGGCCCTGGGCGGTGAATACGGCGGCGCGGCGACCTACGTCGCCGAGCACGCGCCCATCGGCAAGCGCGGCTTCCATACCAGCTGGATTCAGTCCACGGCCACCCTCGGGCTGCTGCTCTCATTGTTGGTGATCCTGGGCTGCCGCTACTTCACGGGGGATCAGTTCGAAGTCTGGGGCTGGCGCATTCCGTTCCTGCTGTCGATCCTGCTGCTGGGCATCTCCACCTGGATCCGCATGAGCCTGCATGAATCGCCGTCCTTCGTGAAAATGAAAGAGGAAGGCAAATGCTGCAAAGCGCCGATCCGCGAATCGTTCGGTCAATGGGAAAACCTCAAGGTGGTGCTGATCGCGCTGTTCAGCATCAACGCCGGGCAGGCGGTGACCTTCTATGCCGCACAATTCTACGTGCTGTTTTTCCTCACCCAGTTCCTGAAGATGGACCCGGCCCTGGCCAACAGCCTGCTGATCGTCAGCGTGGTCATCGGCGCGCCGTTCTTCATTTTCTTTGGCTGGCTCTCGGACAAGGTCGGGCGCAAGCCGGTGCTGATGATCGGCCTGCTGTTGGCGACGGCGCTGTACTTCCCGATCTTCAAGACCCTGGCCCACTACGCCAACCCGGCCATCGACCTGGCAAGCCGCCAGGCACCAATCAGCGTGGTCGCCGACCCGGCCACCTGCACCTTCCAGTTCGACCCGGTGGGCAAGGCGCGTTTCGACAGCCCGTGCGACAAGGTCAAGACCTTCCTGGTCAAGCAAGGCCTGCCCTACAGCAGCGTCGCGGCGCCGGCTGGCAGCCCTGTGCTGGTCAACGTCGGTGACGTGAAGATCGAGGGTTACGACGAGGCGGCCCTGCGCGGCGCGGTGACGCTGGCGGGCTACCCGCAAAAGGCTGATGCCCAGCAGATCAACAAGCCGATGATCGTCGCCTTGATCGTGGCGCTGATCATCATCTCGGCGATGTGCTACGGGCCGCTGGCGGCGCTGATGGTCGAACTGTTCCCGACCCGCATCCGCTACACCTCCATGTCCCTGCCCTACCACATCGGCAATGGCTGGTTCGGCGGTTTCCTGCCCACCGTGTCGTTCGCCCTGGTGGTCTACACGGGGGATATTTTCTACGGGCTGTGGTACCCGGTGATGATCACCGGCGTGAGCCTGGTGGTGGGCATGCTCTGCCTGCGGGAAACCAGGAATGTGGACCTGGATAAACTGCTGTAGGAGCTGTCGAGTGCAACGAGGCTGCGATCTTGCCCCAAACAATTGAGTCAAAGGCAAAAGATCGCAGCCTTCGGCAGCTTCTACTGTCATATCAATGGATCTGATGATCCTTCACCGTGCTCTCCACCAGGTCCAGCATCTGTCCCAACGCCCACGGCTTGGCGATGAATGCAGCGTGGTGCTTGATCCCGGCGCTTTCCGGCGTTTCGTAGCCGGACATGATCAACAGCGGTATCTGCGGCCAGCGGTCCCCGGTCAGGTTCGCCAGGTCCGCGCCATCCAACGTGCCCGGCATGGTGATATCAGTCAGCAACAGGTCGACAAAATCCGCGCTCTGCTCGAGGAATGTCAGCGCCGAATCGGCGCTTTCCCGAGGCTCCACGACAAACCCTTCGTCCTCCAGGATCTCACACAGGAATTCCAGTATCGTCGGGTCATCCTCAACAACGAGAATCAGACGCGTGGTGGCCTGTCCGTCGCCCTTCGGCATCGAATTCATAAAGTGACTCTCCTTGATCCCGCCAATTGTGTTCGCGGTTTCAGCCGCTCTGAAAGTTATGAGCGATGCCCTCGCGAGAAATTCATTCCGAGTGCAAACCGGCCGCCGAACGTCATTCCAGACACGCCGTTGCAACGCAGCGCAACGCTTTATCTGTATATCCATACAGATAAAGCTTGCTCCCGGGCCGATCCCTGACCATGCTATCGCTCCATGAAACCTGCTCAGGAAAAGGGCGTTATGCGGTTGTACCTGTGTGAAAAACCGTCCCAGGCCAAGGACATCGCCGCCGTGCTCGGCGCCACGCGGCGCGGCGACGGCTGTTGGTTGGGCGCGAACGTCACGGTGACCTGGTGCATCGGCCATCTGCTGGAAACCGCCCCGCCCGATGCCTACGATGCCCGCTACAAGCGCTGGGTGCTGGCCGACCTGCCCATCGTGCCGGCGCAATGGAAAATGACCGTCAAGCCGAAAACCGCCGGCCAGTACAAGGCGGTCAAGCGCCTGCTGGGGGAAGCGAAGGAACTGGTGATCGCCACCGACGCCGACCGCGAGGGCGAAATGATCGCCCGGGAACTGGTGGAACACTGCCGCTATCGCGGGCCGATCCAGCGGCTGTGGTTGTCGGCCCTCGACGAAGCCTCGATCCGCAAGGCCCTGGCCGCCCTCAAGCCGGGGGCCGAAACCTTCAACCTGTATCATTCGGCCCTGGGCCGCTCCCGGGCCGACTGGCTGATCGGCATGAACATGAGTCGCCTGTTCACGCTGCTGGGGCGTCAGTCCGGTTATCAAGGCGTACTGCCGGTGGGCCGGGTGCAGACACCCACCCTGCGACTGGTGGTGGACCGCGACCGCAGCATCGCCGACTTCGTGCCGGTCGCCTACTGGGCCATCGACGTGCAACTGCGCCACGCCGGTACCGCCTTCATCGCCCAGTGGCGCGCCGACCCCGACGCCTGCGACGACCAGGAGCGCTGCCTGAACCAGGCCCTGGCCCGCGACGCCGCCCAGGCCATGGACAACGCCGCCACAGCCCGGGTGACCAAGGTACGCACCGAGCGCCTGCGCGAAGCAGCGCCGCTGCCCTTCGACCTCGGGACCCTGCAGGAAGTCTGCTCGAAGAAGCTCGGCCTCGGCGCCCAGGAAACCCTGGACATTGCCCAGTCGCTCTACGAAACCTACAAAGTCATTACCTATCCCCGTAGCGATTGCGGCTACCTGCCCTTGAGCCAGCACAGCGAAGCGCCCGCCATCCTGGCCGCCCTCGCCCAGGCCGACCCGGGCCTCGCGCCGCTGCGTGAACACCTGCAACCGCAACGCAAGTCCCGGGCCTGGAACGATGCCAAGGTCAGTGCGCACCACGGCATCATCCCCACCGCTGCGGCGAAGAACCTCGACAAGCTCGCCGGCAAGCAACGGGCCGTCTATACGCTGATCCGTGCGCGGTACCTGGCGCAGTTCCTGCCCAACCATGAATACGACCGGACCCAGGCCGACTTCGACTGCGCCGGCCAGGCGCTGCGGGCCGTGGGCAAGCAGATCGTCGAACCCGGCTGGAAACGCGCCTTGCCCGAAGCATTGGCACCGGCAAAGGGCCGTGAAGTGCCCGCGCCGCAACCCCTTCCGGTGTTGACCGAGGGGCATGATTGCGCCGTGGACGAGGTCAGGCTCAAGGACCTCTGGACCCAGCCACCCAAGCCGTTCACCGAAGGCGACCTGATCAAGGCGATGAAAAACGTCGCCAAACTGGTGGAGGATCCGCTGCTCAAGCAGAAGCTCAAGGACACCACCGGCATCGGCACCGAAGCGACCCGGGCGTCGATCATCCAGGGCCTGCTCGATCGCGGTTACCTGGTGAAAAACGGCAAGGCCTTGTCCGCCACCCCGGCGGCCTTCAGCCTGATCGACGCGGTCCCCCGCGCCATTGCCGACCCGGGCACCACCGCCATCTGGGAACAGGCGCTGGACATGGTGCAAAGCGGTGAAATGAGCCTGGAGGAATTCGTGACCCGGCAAGCCGCCTGGATGAGCAAGCACATCGCCCGCTGCCAGGGCATGAGCCTGACCATCAGCGGCCCCGCCAGCCCTGCCGGACGTGGCGCAACACCGTGGAAAAACAAACGCAAGCCGACCAAGCGCAAGACCACCGGCACCCCGCGTAAAGCAGCCAAGACCAAGACAGTTTGAGGTTTAAGGATACCTTTGTGGCGAGGGGATTTATCCCCGCTGGGCTGCGCAGCAGCCCCAAATGCTGTTGTCACTACAGCATCAAGCCAAACGCAAGGGGGGTGCTTCGCACCCCAGCGGGGATAAATCCCCTCGCCACAGATAAATCCCTCGCCACAGAGTGTTCAACTCGCGCCCTCTCACCGTTTTTTCATACCCAAACCATTTTGTCCGACAATATGTAGTGATCAAAAATAATCACTACAAAACCGTTGACGCCTCCGATTTGCCCTTGCATGATGCAGACGTCTCCCCGATCGGGAGTACAGGCAACTGTTTGAGCAAGCTCGTCTGACCGCCGAGCTGTTTTTTGGATAAGGGACTGCCCACAAGGCAGATTGAAGGTGCTGACCTGGCATGACCGTCCGGTAACAAGGACGAGAAACGTCGGCGAAGGTCCTCATGACGCGCGTGGTCGACCCTCGAAAGTTGACACTGCCTGAAGGTTCTTCGCTGTTTCTCTTCGTTGTAGCGCATTTGCGTAGCAGCCCTTCGATAGCACTACACAACCGATGCACGACCCCGTCGAAGTCTGACGGACGAACGCTGACGGCCTGGTTTCGGTAGCAGGCAGGCACTTACCGAGAAGCGAAATCTTTGCGAACCACCAGACAGATCAACCAAATGGTCAAGGGGCTTACACATGAATCTGAACAATCAACCATCTATTGATGAACTGGCTCGCATGTTCGCAGCACAGAAAGACACGCTCGACAGCCATATCCTGTGGATCAGCAAGACTGGCCAGGTCCATATGGATCGTCTGTCGCCCTACGCTCACGAAGATGAGTTCGAACAGAACCAGCAAGACCTGTGCGCCCGGTTGAAGATGTACCGCCGCGGCCAAGGCTACGTGGGCAAGAAGGCTGCGGCCGACAAGGACTTTATCGGTCGCGTGCTGCAGACGCTGACCCAGGCCTGGCAGTCGATGCAACCCACGTCTGAAGTCCGGGTCATCGACCGCTTCTGCTGAGTGCACTCAAGCCAAAGGGCCCGTTCCTGAACAGGAACGGGCCCTTTTCTTTTGTCAGAACACCGACCAGCCAATCCGCTGGCTGAGCAACTCCAGCGCCGCCATGCCGGCCAGGGAGTTGCCGGCAGCGTTGAGCTCCGGCGACCAGACGCACACCGTGAAGCGCCCCGGTACCACGGCGACAATCCCGCCACCCACACCGCTCTTGCCAGGCAGGCCGACGCGATAAGCGAAATTGCCGGCCTCGTCATACAGCCCGCTGGTCGCCATGATGGAATTGACCTGCTGGGTCTGGCGGGCACTCAGGATCTGTTCGCCACTGTGCTTGCAGAATCCGTCGTTGGCCAGGAAGCAGAACGCCCGGGCCAGGTCGATGCAGCTCATCCGTAGCGCACAGTGACTGAAATAACTGCGCAGCACCGCTTCCACGTCGTTATGGAAGTTGCCGAACGATTGCATCAGGTAAGCCATCGCCGCGTTCCGGGCGCGGTGCTGGTATTCCGAATCAGCGACCTTGCCGTCCACCATCACCTGGGGATTGCCCGACAGGCGTCGCACGAAATCACGCATCGATAACGCAGGGGCGGCGAAACGCGACTGGTTGATATCGCAGATCACCAGGGCACCGGCGTTGATGAACGGGTTACGGGGGCGACCGCGCTCGAACTCCAGTTGCACCAGGGAATTGAACGGCTGGCCGGACGGTTCATGTCCCAGACGTTCCCAGATCGCTTCACCGGAGTGCTCGATGGCCTGTACCAGGCTGAACACCTTGGAAATACTCTGTACCGAAAACAGCGTTTCGGCATCACCTGCGCAATACATCTCGCCGTCGTTGCCATACACGGCAATACCCAACTGATTACCAGGCACGCTGCCCAGGGCAGGAATGTAGTTGGCCACCTTGCCCTGACCGATCAGGGGGCGAACCGCATCGAGGATCTCGTTCAACAGTGCTTGCATGTGCGCAGGGTCCAGTCATTCCCCGTTCGAGTGCGGAGATACAGACCCTAGACGTCAACAATCGGGATCAGAGCACACTGCCCGCACCTGCCACACAATCGAGCGGTCTATAGTGAAAGACCAACCGACAGGAGTCCACGATGCGCCAGATCATGCAGAAAGAACCCTGGTGGGCCTCGCCGCCCCGGCCCGGGCAGGATGAAAGCGAGCTGGAATGGGGCTGGCTGGTGATCTACAGCGAAGGCGAACCGCGTTTCGAGTTCGTCAGGGAACGCCCTTCTGACGAACAGATCCGCCACCGCAAGGGTTGTCGCGTCACCCTCTGCGCGGAATGAACCCATCCATCACGGCTTGAGGTCCGGCAACACCACCGCCCGATTTGCCAGCGCCGCCTCCACCAGGTTGCCTTCGATTTCTTCGTCCAGGTAGTACACCGGTGCCAGCACCCCACTGAGGGGATGCTTGAGGGACTTGAACCAGGCCTCATCGAACGCGGTACTCAGGCTTTTGCGAATCTGCGCCTCCATTTCCGGCCGCTCGCCTTCGTGGATGATCGCGCGGATGCCCGCCACACCCACCGAAATCAGCGCACCCGCCGCCTTCCCAGCCACGGCGGCAGCCGCACCGGCCGCACCGCGTGTGGCGAACTGGGCTTCGATCTTTTCGGCGGTGTGTTGCGCCACCGTGGCGATCACCGCATCCGACGGGCCCGAACCCGTGGCGGCGGCCTTGTTGACGTGATCGATCAGCGCAGCGTAGGCCGGCAGTGTATTCAGCGGCTCGGTGTGGACCATCTCGTACAAGGAAGCATCGCGCGCCGCCGGCGGGCCCAGGTTGATTGCAGTAATACCGTGCAGGCGCCGGTTCATCAGCTCATTCGGGACTTGATGCCTCTGTGCGATCACCCGGACCTGCTGATCGAGCAGGCGCACGTAATAGCTGGTCGCAGCGGCCCTGATGGCTTCGGGATCGATCTCCACGGCCACCGGTTCCAGCACCTGCTCGCGGTATTGCTCCTGAAGATAGAGCGCCAGGCGGTTGGAGGCAGAATCCGCTTCGCCCTTGGCGCTGGCGGCATACCAACTGACCTTCACCGCCATCCATTCCTGGGTCCAGTAGCTGCTGAACCAGGGGATGAACTCAGCCTCGGTCCGCTCGTAGACCAATACCCGCCAGTGCTCCATTGACCCCCGAGCGTAGACTTCGGTTTGCTCGATAGCGCTTTTGGACGCGGCGATGATCTGCTGGTCGACCTGCCGCCAGGTGTCCTGTGAGACCGTAACCGCACTGGCCTGCTGGCCGCGCTCTACCGTGGCGCACCCCGCCAGAGCGATCAAAACGGCCAGCATCAGCGAACGCAGCACGATCGCGCCACTCCGGATTCATGTCATCCATGGAGTTGAGTATAGGCGGCAAGCTGCTCGCGATGGCGTCAGCACATCCGGCATCGATACAGCTGACCCACCGCTATCGCGAGCAGGCTCGCTCCCACAGGGTTCTGGTGTGATCCCGGAAGCAGCGTCCATCGCAAATCCCTTGTGGGAGCGAGCCTGCTCGCGATGGCGGCGGTACAGTCACCCTCAATGCAAGCTGACCCTCAGCCCAGCGCCGTGTCGAGGAACATCATCACCGCAAACCCCATCATCAACCCCAGGGTAGCCGGGGTCTCGTGGCCGTTGCGATGGGTTTCGGGGATCACTTCGTGAGACACCACGAAGATCATCGCCCCGGCGGCCAGCCCCAGGCTGATGGGATAGGCCACGGCCACGCCCGAGGACATGCCCAGGCCGATCACCGACCCCAGCGGCTCCATCAGCCCCGAACCGACCGCGATCAACGCGGCACGCAAGGTGCTGATGCCGGTGACCCGCAGCGCCATGGCAATGGCAAGTCCCTCGGGGATGTCCTGGATGGCAATCGCGGTGGTCAGCGGCAGCCCGACCTTGAAATCGCCATCGGCAAAACTGACGCCAATCGCCATGCCTTCCGGCAAGTTGTGCAAGGTGATCGCGAGCACGAACAACCAGACGCGATTGATGCGCTCGGCCTGCGGACCGCGCCGGCCGCTCAACTCGTGTTCATGGGGCACGAAACGGTCGAGGCCGATCATCAGGGCAACGCCCAGGCCCAGGCCGACCACGACAACGAATGCCGCCAGTAACTGATTGCCGCAAATGACCTGGGCAGCTTCGATGCCGGGCAGGATCAGCGAGAACGAACTGGCGGCCAGCATCATGCCTGCAGCGAACCCCAACATGATGTCCTGGGTGCGTGACGAAATATCCCGCAGCACCACGGCCATCAATGCACCCAGGGCCGTGGCGGCAAAACCGGACGTACCGCCCAGCACTGCATAGCCCAGGTTCTGGCGGTCAGCGCCCACCAGTGCGTTGTAGCCACTGTAGAGCAGCAAGGCGGCGACCACCGCCAGCCCGAGCCAGAAGCTGATCCCCAGCAACAGGTTGTTCTGCACGGGATCCAGCCAGGTACGCCAGGGCGTGCGGATCCGGGAGGTGGGCTGGTCCATCGAATATCCTTACTGGCGCAAGCCATGCCATGCCTGATCGCTCGCGCCACGGCGGGAAACGATCAAACGGTATGATCTGGCGAGGGAGCCCTGCCCCCTCGCCGCTTTCCTACAGTTTGTCAGCTTGCATCCCCGAACCCAAGTCGGCACCTGTGGTGGGGTCGCTTTCGGGGTTGGACATCGTCCGCGCCTTCATGTCCATCAGCAGGGCTTCGTCTTTTTTACTCAGTTGTACGCTGGCCAGGCCATCGCCGCCATCCACCGCCGGCGTGGGGTCTTCGACAAACTCCCAATCGTCGCCCTGGTTCCATGGGCCGCGTACGGCCGGCTCGCCCTGGGACATGTTGAAGTACACATTGGTGAACTCCGGCATGCCGGGCAATTTACCTTGAGGGAAATTGGGCTGGATAGCGTGCAGGGCTTTTTCGAATGACAACTGGTGAGCGATTTCCCGGGTCATCAAAAAGCCCAAGGCTTCTTTCACACCCGGGTCGTCAGTGACATTCATCAGCCGCTCATAGATGATTTTTGCCCGTGCCTCGGCGGCGATGTTGGAGCGCATGTCTGCGGTCGGCTCGCCGATGGTATCGATGTAGGCTGCGGTCCAGGGCACACCGGCCGAGTTGGTCAGGGGCGAACCGGCGCCATACAGAAGACTGGTGATATGGGAATCGTTGCCGGCGCCGTTGATGTCCCGATACAACTGCCCTTCCTTTTCCACGCCTTCGGCCATCCTGCCCTTGGCGCCCTTGTTCAGCATCACGATGATCGAACCGATGATCTCCAGGTGGCTGAGTTCCTCGGTAGCGATGTCCATGAGCAAGTCCTTGCGGCCCGGATCATCCTCGGACAACGCCTGGGTGAAATAGCGCGATGCCGCCGCCAACTCGCCCTGGGCGCCACCAAACTGTTCCAGCAACAGGTTGGCGAGGCCTGGATTCGGCTCGGCCACGCGCACCGTGTACTGCAGTCGCTTGTTATGTAGAAACATGATTGTATTCCTCGATCAGGGCACAACTTATGGGCCTGCCGGCAAACGGCAGACTGACAAATGTCTGAATGAATGAAAGGAATTTAATTTACTTTTTATTCAATAAAGAAGACCAGCGGTCAACTTTTAGCAGTCGCACCATTAAATAAAGAACACGGCCAACGGCCCCAATTTTTTATGATTTAACAATACAGGCCCCGACTGGCATCAAGGGGCCTGCATGTCATGGCGTATTACGATTTACGACCACCGCCGTGGCTGTTCTCACCGCCCTTCTTGCCGGCTTCCGAAGCTTTTTCCCGGTCGTTGGCGAAATTGCCGCCTGACGCCTGGCCACCTTTGCGCCCGGCTTCTGAAGCACGTTCAGGGTCGTTGGCAAAATTGCCGCCGGAGGCTTGCCCGCCCTTGCGCCCGGCTTCCGCGGCACGCTCAGGGTCTTTGGCGAAGTTGCCGCCGGATGCCTGGCCACCTTTGCGGCCGGCTTCAGAAGCACGTTCAGGATCGTTGGCAAAATTGCCCCCGGACGCTTGCCCGCCTTTTTTCCCGGCTTCCGATGCCTTTTCACGATCGTTAGCGAAATTGCCAGGGTTGTTATTGCCTGTATTAGCCATTTCATTCACCTCGTTAGTTACTGTTAACGAACCTGTCGGCTCGTATTATTCGGAAAACCTGGCGCCGATAAGGTTTGAACAGAGTTCGGTAGACGGCGACGAACGGTCGGCACCGTGAAGTTCATTGCCAACGAACAACCCGACGCTATCGAACAAGCGGCATCCGATAAATTTACTTAAATAATTGAAGACCATTGAAGGGCCTTACATATAGCCCGACAAACTCGCTAACAGTGCGTGTCCTTGCCACTGCCCTCGCAATGGCAGTCGGGTGCCGGACAGGGTTCGCCGTTGGGATGCTGCTCTGCGCAGGCCTGGCTGCAATAGGCCTCGCCGTCGTGGTTGAACACCCGCTGCGGGTCCACCTCGCACTGGCAATCGGGGCAACCGCATTTCATTTTCGATTCGCTCATGCTGTTTCTCCTCAGGAGCCCACCAGTAACTGGACCTCGAGATTGGCGGCCGCAACACCGTGCTTGACCACGTACACCTCGGCGCTCCAGCCTTTGGTCAGGTTGCGGTAGGACTGGATGCCAAGGGCCGTGTCGCTGCTCCATTCCATGACGTCACCGACATCGATGTCATTGGTCGAACGCAGCTCGAGCACGGTGTGACCGTCCTCTGCCACGTACACGCCGACCATGGCGCTCTGTCGATTGATGGCCCGTACCTCACCGCTGGTCTGCTTCATACGCCTCCTCTGCCCGTCGGGTTGGAGAGCGGCCGGCCCGGAGAGCCGACCGCTCTCACACTCAGCGCTTGGCTTCGGTATGGGGGTTGGCGGAACGTTCGAGGAACGCCTGGGTGATCTGCGGCAAGTGGTCGCGCAGCCAATCGGCCATGGCGACTTCCTGTGGCAGGATCTGCTCGCAGGCACGCTGGGTCTCGACATCGCCGGCCGCTTTCGCCGCTTCGATCAGCACGGTATAGGAAGCGATTTCGAGGTTCTCGAACACGTAGCCACTCATCGCGCCCTTGACCACTTCATCGCTCATGGTCATGCCGCCCACCGCCTGGCCGAAAGCCATGAGCTTTCCGGCCATGTCCTTGAGCATCGACGTGCTGCCGCCCAGGCGCTGGATGCATTGTTCCACCAGTTTCTGTTGCCCGAGGGTTTCCTGCAGATGCTCTTCGATGCGGGCCTTCAGTACTGGATAGTGCTCCAGGCGCTCGGCCTGGGCCTTGAGCATTTTTTCTGCTTGCTGCTCCATGGCATGGGCGTCGTTGAGCCAGTCCAGCAGGTTCTCTTTAGGCGTTGCCATTTCCTTCTCCTTACCCGTAGTCGGCACTGCACCGCAGCGCGACGGTTCTGAAATACCGCACATAAAAGTGGATGTTCCAGGCAGTGGGAAAGTTTGAAGGAACCGCGACACAGGGCGACGAAAGGTGTTACGGACTGTGGCCCGACATAGTCCACTGTGGGAGCGAGCTTGCTCGCGATAGCGGTGGTTCAGCTTGCGTTGATGTCGAATGTGCTTCCGCATCGCGAGCAAGCTCGCTCCCACAGGCCCGTGCAGACCGGATGACTACATACCCAATCGAGCCCCCAGGTCCTGATCCTTGAGGGTATCGAACAGCGCCTGCGCCGCCGCCGAGAGTTCATGTCCCGGCTTGGTCAGCACCCCGATGGCGCGCTCCACCACCGGATCGCTGAGGGTGATGCAACGCGCGCCCAGCTCGTGCATCTGCCCGACGCACAGCGCCGGCACCGCGCTCACCCCGAGGCCGCTGGCGACCATGCGCCCGACCGTCGCAAGCTGGTGGCTTTCGAATTCCACCGGTAGCTTCATGCCCCTGGCCTGGAGATGCTCCTCGAGCATCACTCGCACGGTGGAGGGCCGTTGCAAGGTGATGAACGGTTGTTCCAGCAACGTCTGCCACTGGATTTCGCTGCGTTGGGCCAAGGGCGAATCCAGTGGCACCACCGCAACGAAACGGTCCAGGTACAACGGCGTGAATGCCAGGGATGACCCCTGCAGCGGCTCGAACGCAACACCCAGTTCGACATCACGATCGCGCACCATCTCCAGCACCTGTTCGTTGATCACATCGTTGACCGTGACGTTGACATTCGGATAGCGGACGCGGAAGGTCTTGAGGATCGGTGGCAGCAGGTTGCCGGCAAACGACGGCATCGCCGCCAGCTTCACGCGGCCGCGCTGCAAGGTGAAGCGCTGGCGCATTTCATCCTCGGCGTTGTCCCAGTCGGCAATCAGCCGTCGGGCCAGGGGCAACAGGGATTCACCCTCAGGGGTCAGCGCGACGTTGCGGGTATTGCGGCTGAACAGGCGCCCGCCCAGGCCTTCTTCCAGGGCCTTGATGGTCAGGCTCAGGGCCGATTGGGACAGGTGCAGTCGCTCGCAGGCCACGGCGAAACTCAGGCTCTGGGCCACGGCAAGGAAGGCACGGATCTGCTTGAGGGTCATGGTCGCTAAGCTCCAAGCCGCAAGAGATGCGCGGCGATTATTGAGATTTATCAATCAATCAAATCTAAAAATCAACTTAACAAATATATGACTTGGCGCAACACTGCATTCCATTGCGACCCCATCAAGAATAAAAGAGGTGTCTATGGCAGGTTTCGACAAACGCGTGAGCTCTTATGAAGAAGCCCTGGCGGGCTTGAAGGACGGCATGACCGTCATCGCCGGCGGCTTCGGCCTGTGCGGCATTCCGGAAAACCTGATCGCCGAGATCAAGCGCAAGGGCATCCGCGACCTCACCGTGGTGTCCAACAACTGCGGCGTCGACGGCTTCGGCCTCGGCGTGCTCCTGGAAGACCGGCAGATCCGCAAGGTGATCGCCTCCTACGTCGGCGAGAACGCCCTCTTCGAGCAGCAGCTGTTGAGCGGCGAAATCGAAGTCCAGCTCACCCCCCAAGGCACCCTCGCGGAAAAAATGCGCG
This sequence comes from Pseudomonas sp. B21-056, assembly GCF_026016325.1. Classification (NCBI taxonomy): domain Bacteria; kingdom Pseudomonadati; phylum Pseudomonadota; class Gammaproteobacteria; order Pseudomonadales; family Pseudomonadaceae; genus Pseudomonas; species Pseudomonas sp. B21-056. The sequence goes on along the minus strand of NZ_CP087203.1, from coordinate 2,367,396 downwards.
CCGGCGGTGCAGGCATCCCCGCGTTCTTCACCGCCACCGGCGTCGGAACCCCGGTGGCCGAAGGCAAGGAAGTGCGTGAATTCCATGGCCGCCAGTACCTGATGGAAGAATCCATCACCGGTGACTTCGCCATCGTCAAAGGCTGGAAAGCCGACCACTTCGGCAACGTGGTCTATCGTCACACCGCACAGAACTTCAACCCGCTGGCCGCCACGGCGGGCAAGATCACCGTGGTCGAAGTCGAAGAAATCGTCGCACCCGGCGAGCTGGACCCGACGCAGATCCACACCCCTGGCATCTACGTCGACCGGGTCATCTGCGGCACGTTCGAGAAGCGCATCGAACAGCGCACCGTGCGCAAGTGATCCCCTGCCTCCAGCCAAAGAAGGAATAACAACATGGCACTTTCCCGCGAACAAATGGCTCAACGCGTCGCCCGCGAAATGCAGGACGGCTACTACGTGAACCTGGGCATCGGCATTCCCACCCTGGTCGCCAACTACATCCCCGAAGGCATGGAAGTCATGCTGCAATCGGAAAACGGCTTGCTCGGCATGGGCGCATTCCCCATCGAAGCCGAAGTCGATGCCGACATGATCAACGCCGGCAAGCAGACCGTCACCGCGCGCATCGGCGCATCGATCTTCTCTTCCGCCGAGTCGTTTGCGATGATTCGCGGCGGCCACATCGACCTGACCGTGCTCGGCGCGTTCGAGGTGGACGTCGAAGGCAACATTGCCTCGTGGATGATTCCCGGCAAACTGGTCAAGGGCATGGGCGGTGCGATGGACCTGGTGGCCGGTGCCGAGAACATCATCGTCACCATGACCCATGCGTCCAAGGACGGCGAATCGAAACTGCTGCCCCGTTGCAGTCTGCCGCTGACCGGCGCCGGTTGCATCAAGCGCGTACTGACCGACCTGGCCTACCTGGAAATCCAGGACGGCGCCTTCATCCTGAAAGAACGTGCCCCGGGTGTCAGCGTCGAAGAAATCGTCGCCAAGACCGCCGGCAAATTGATCGTGCCGGACCACGTCCCTGAAATGCAGTTCGCTGCCCAGTGAGGAGAGATTCGATGCAAGAAGTCGTGATTGTCGCCGCCACCCGTACCGCCATCGGCAGTTTCCAGGGTTCGCTGGCTTCCATTCCTGCACCGGAACTCGGTGCAGCGGTGATCCGCCGCCTGCTGGAACAGACCGGACTTTCCGGCGAACAGGTCGATGAAGTGATTCTGGGCCAGGTGCTGACCGCAGGCTCCGGGCAGAACCCGGCGCGCCAGGCGTCGATCCTCGCCGGGTTGCCCCATGCCGTGCCCGCGATGACCCTGAACAAAGTCTGCGGCTCGGGGCTCAAGGCCTTGCACCTCGGTGCCCAGGCGATCCGCTGTGGTGATGCCGACGTCATCATCGCCGGTGGCATGGAGAACATGAGCCTGGCCCCCTACGTGCTGCCGGCCGCCCGCACCGGTCTGCGCATGGGCCACGCGAAGATGATCGACAGCATGATCACCGATGGCTTGTGGGACGCGTTCAACGATTACCACATGGGCATCACCGCCGAGAACCTGGTGGACAAGTACGGCATCAGCCGCGAGGAGCAGGATGCCTTTGCCGCCGCCTCCCAGCAGAAAGCCGTGGCCGCGATTGAAGGTGGCCGGTTTGCCGATGAGATCACGCCGATCCTGATTCCCCAGCGCAAGGGCGACCCGGTGGCGTTCGCTACCGACGAGCAACCGCGCGCCGGGACCACTGCCGAATCCCTGGGCAAACTCAAGCCCGCTTTCAAGAAAGACGGCAGCGTCACCGCTGGTAATGCTTCGTCACTCAATGACGGGGCGGCGGCGGTGTTGCTGATGAGCGCTGAAAAAGCCAAGGCCCTGGGTTTGCCGGTACTGGCGAAGATCAGTGCCTATGCCAATGCCGGCGTCGACCCGGCGATCATGGGCATCGGCCCGGTCTCGGCCACCCGCCGCTGCCTGGACAAGGCCGGCTGGTCCCTGGAGCAACTGGACTTGATCGAAGCCAACGAAGCCTTCGCCGCCCAGTCGCTGGCGGTGGCCAAGGAGCTGAAATGGGACATGGACAAGGTCAACGTCAATGGCGGCGCCATCGCCCTGGGTCATCCGATCGGCGCTTCGGGCTGCCGGGTACTGGTGTCGTTGTTGCATGAGATGATCAAGCGCGACGCCAGGAAAGGCCTCGCGACGCTGTGCATCGGTGGCGGCCAAGGCGTGGCCCTGGCCCTGGAACGGGCGTAACCGGCAACGGGTTCAAACGGTGGCTGAGCGGACCCACGAATATCCGCGCAGCCACTGGCAACACTACCGGCGCAACTTCGGTTGCGCCGGTTTTTTTTGCCTGCTGATCGTCAGGGCGATGTTGGCTGTGAGGACGCTATCGCGAGCAGGCTCGCTCCCACAGGGGATCTGCGGTGGTCACAGCATCACGGCCACCACCGGACAATGTGGGAGCGAGCCTGCTCGCGATAGCGGTGGGTCTGTCACTTGGAGGTTGAAATGTACCGCCGCCTTCGCGGGCAAGCCCACTCCCACAGGGGATCTGCAGTGGTCACAGCATCACGGCCACCACCGGGCAATGTGGGAGCGAGCCTGCTCGCGATAGCGGTGGTTCAGCCAACAACGGGCCATCAGGCCCCCGCACCAAACCGGTCACGGCTGTTGGTCAGATGCAGCCACATGGCGGCGCGGGCGGCGTCCGGGTCCTGGCGCTTGATGGCGTTGAAGATGGCCTCGTGCTCGAGGTTGGCCAACTGCGCCAGTTTCCCCAGGTCAACCTGGCCCCTTTCGGCCACGTTCACCCGGGTCCTGGGGATCATCGCGCTGCCCAGGTGCTGCATGACCTCGACAAAACAGGTGTTGGCCGTGGCTTCGGCAATGAGCAGATGGAAGCGCCGGTCGGCTTCGACGCAGCTGTCGTTGTTGCTGAGTAACCGCTGGTAGTCATCCAGTGCCTGGCGCATCTGCTGCAAGTGCTGTTCGCTGCGGCGTTGGGCCGCCAGGGCCGCCGCCTGGGTTTCCAGGCCCAGGCGCAGTTCCAGGATGCCCCGCACCCCTGCCGCCGTATCGACGTTGAGGCGCAGCCCCGGCTCGCCGGTCGGCTCCAGCACGAAGGTACCGATGCCATGGCGCGTCTCCACCAGCCCCGAAGCCTGCAACTTGGAAATCGCCTCGCGCACCACCGTGCGGCTGACGCCATGTTCCAGCACGATGGCGCCTTCGGAGGGCAGCTTCTGCCCCGGTTTCAATTGCCCCAGCAGAATGCTCTGGCTGAGCTTCGTCACCAGGTCATGGGCCAGGTTGTGGGTACGTTTGCGCTGGGGCGCGTCGGTGTCTTGCATCGCCGGGGTTTCTCAAGTGCAGGCTGATTGATCCTACCACCAGCGGCTCGGATAAGGGTCACCAGAACACACCCATCTTGTATGACAACATACCGAATATCGCTACTTTCTTGCTCACCAACTCCTTGCCCGACCTCCCTGGGGCTCTGACTCCGATCTTTCAAAATCTCTTATTAAACCCATAAAAACCAACAAATACGGCATAAACAGGCCACCTATCCAATCCAGACAGCCTCAAAAACAACTTGTCATCGAAAAAAATCAAGTTGTATGATGTCTATCAACATCTACACCTGCTCGATGCCCCGCATAAAAACAATGAGTGGGAGAAAAACCAGTGAACACATCCAGCCTCAAGGCGAATGCCGGCGCGGATCCGGTGCTGTCGTCGGCCATTTCCAAGGTCAAGCGCCACATCCTGCCGCTGTTCGTCATCATGTTTATCGTCAACTACATCGACCGTGTGAACATCGGCTTCGTACGCGCCCATATGGAGCACGACCTGGGCATCGGTGCCGCCGCCTACGGTTTCGGTGCCGGGTTGTTCTTCATCGGCTACGCGCTGTTCGAAGTGCCCTCCAACATCCTGCTGCAAAGAATCGGCGCGCGTATCTGGCTGACCCGCATCATGCTCACCTGGGGCCTGGTGGCGGCCGGCATGGCCTTCATCCAGAACGAAACCCACTTCTACATCCTGCGCTTCCTGCTGGGTGTGGCCGAGGCCGGTTTCTTTCCTGGGGTGATCTACTACTTCACCCGCTGGTTGCCAGCCGTCGAACGCGGCAAGGCCATCGCCATCTTCCTCAGCGGCTCGGCCATCGCTTCGTTGATTTCCGGCCCGTTGTCCGGGTTGCTGCTGCAGATCAACGGCCTGGGCATGCACGGCTGGCAATGGATGTACTTCATTGAAGGGATGTTCTCTGTCGGTCTGTGCGTCTTCGTCTGGTTCTGGCTGGACTCCAAGCCCCACGACGCCAAATGGTTGAGCCGCGATGAGCAGGACGCGCTGGTAAAAACCATCGATGACGAACAACTGGCTCGCGAGGCCGCCACGCCGGTCATGCTGTCCATCGGCCAGTTGCTCAAGGATCGCCAGATCATCCTGTTCTGCCTGATCTATTTCTTCATTCAACTGACGATCTACGCCGCCACGTTCTGGCTGCCGAGCATCATCAAGAAGATGGGCGACCTCAGCGATATCCAGGTCGGGTTGTTCAATTCCATTCCCTGGTTGCTGTCGATTGTCGGCATGTACGCCTTCGCCTCGCTGTCGGCCAAGTGGAAGTTCCAGCAAGCCTGGGTGGCGGCTGCGCTGCTGATTGCCGCGGCGGGGATGTTCATGTCGACTGTCGGCGGGCCGGTCTTCGCCTTCGTCGCCATTTGCTTCGCGGCCCTGGGCTTCAAGTCGGCGTCGTCGCTGTTCTGGCCGATCCCCCAGGCCTACCTGGACGCACGGGTCGCCGCCGGGGTCATCGCGCTGATCAACTCGGTGGGCAACCTCGGCGGGTTCGTCGCCCCGACGACGTTCGGCCTGCTGGAGCAGCACACCGGCTCGATCCAGGGTGGCCTTTATGGCTTGGCGGGCACGTCCATCATCGCGGCGATCATCGTCTTTGCCGCCCGCAATACGCCCAAGCCCAAAGCCGCAACGACGCCGGCCAATCCGGCAGCCAGCCACGTCTGATCATTCGATTCGTTCAAGGATAAGCACCATGAATTCCCAAGAAGCCAGCAAAGCCCCGATCATCACCAGCATGCAGATCGTGCCCGTGGCCGGCCATGACGGCATGCTGCTGAACCTCAGCGGTGCCCATGGCCCGTTCTTCACCCGCAACGTCGTCATTCTCAAGGACAACGCCGGCCGCACCGGCGTCGGCGAAGTGCCAGGCGGCGAGCGCATTCGCCAGACCCTTGAGGACGCCCGGGCACTGGTGGTCGGCAACCCCATCGGCACCTACCAGAAGATCCTCAACAGCGTCCGTCAGGCGTTCGCCGACCGCGATGCCGGTGGCCGTGGCCTGCAGACCTTTGACCTGCGCATCACCATCCACGCGGTTACCGGGTTGGAAGCGGCGTTGCTGGACTTGCTCGGCCAGCACCTGGACGTACCGGTCGCCGCCCTGCTCGGCGAAGGCCAGCAGCGCGACGAAGTGAAGATGCTGGGTTATCTGTTCTACGTCGGTGATCGCCAGCAGACCGACCTGCCCTATCGCAGCGAGCCGGATGCCGACAATGACTGGTTCCGCGTACGCCACGAGCAGGCCCTGGACGCCGCCGCCGTGGTGCGCCTGGCCGAAGCGGCCCACTCGCGTTATGGCTTCCAGGACTTCAAGCTCAAGGGCGGTGTGCTCAGGGGCGACGAAGAGATCGAAGCGGTCACCGCCCTGGCCGAACGCTTCCCCCAGGCACGCATCACCCTGGACCCGAACGGCGCCTGGTCACTCAAGGAAGCCATCCGCCTGTGCCGTGACCAACACCGGGTACTGGCCTATGCCGAAGACCCTTGCGGGGCCGAGAACGGTTATTCGGGTCGCGAGGTCATGGCTGAGTTTCGTCGTGCCACCGGCCTGAAGACCGCCACCAACATGATCGCCACCGACTGGCGCGAGATGGGCCACGCGATCACCTTGCAGTCAGTGGACATCCCCTTGGCCGACCCGCATTTCTGGACCATGCAGGGTTCGGTTCGGGTGGCGCAGATGTGCAATGAATGGGGACTGACCTGGGGCTCGCACTCCAACAATCACTTCGATATTTCCCTGGCGATGTTCACCCACGTGGCCGCCGCCGCACCGGGTGACATCACGGCCATCGACACCCACTGGATCTGGCAGGACGGCCAGCGACTGACCAAGGCACCGCTGCGGATCGAGGGTGGCTGCGTGCAGGTGCCGAAGAAGCCGGGGCTGGGGATCGAGCTGGACATGGATCAGTTGGCCAAGGCCCATGAGCTGTACAAAGGCATGGGACTGGGGGCGCGGGATGATGCGGTGGCGATGCAGTATCTGATTCCGGGGTGGGCGTTCAACAACAAGCGGCCGTGTCTGGTGCGCTAAGACCACACGGGTGAGATTGCTGCATATGAACCCGTAGGAGCTGCCGAAGGCTGCGATCTTTTGATCTTTTGATCTTTTGATCTTTTGATCTTTCGATCTTTCGCTTGAGATTCAAGTGTCAGGGGAAAGATCGCAGCCTCGTTGCACTCGACAGCTCCTACAGGGCAATCATCATGCCTGACTGTAAAAGTTACCCCTCCGGCCGCAAGATCAACACCGCCAACGGCGGCAGGTTGAGTTCAAGGGACAGGGCCTGGCCATGGCTGGACACGGCTTCGGTGGAGGCGCCGCCGCCGTTGCCGTAGTTGGAACCGGCGTAGGTGTCGGCATCGCTGTTGAGCAGTTCCACCCAACGCCCGGCGAATGGCACGCCGACCCGATAGGCCTCGCGTGGCACCGGCGTGAAGTTGGCGACCACCAGCACCGGCCGGCCCTCCTTGCTCCAGCGCAGCCAGGCGTAGACGCTGTTCATCGCATCGTCGCCAATCAACCACTGGAACCCCTGGGGCGCGTCATCCTGATCGTGCAGCGCGGGCTCCTCGCGGTAGAGCCGGTTCAGGTCGCCTACCAGCTTCTGTACCCCACGGTGCTCGGCGTATTGCGTCAGGTACCAGTCCAGTTGCTGATCGTGGTTCCACTCGCGCCATTGGCCGAACTCGCAGCCCATGAACAACAGTTTCTTACCCGGATGGCCCCACATGAAACTGAGGTAGGCGCGCAGGTTGGCGAATTTCTGCCAGCGGTCCCCGGGCATCTTGTCGATCAGCGAGCGTTTGCCATGGACCACTTCGTCATGGGAAATCGGCAGGACGAACCGCTCGGACCAGGCGTACACCAGGCCGAAACTCAGTTCGTTGTGATGATGGGCGCGGTACACCGGATCCTGCTGGATGTAATGCAGCGAATCGTGCATCCAGCCCATGTTCCACTTGTAGGCAAAGCCCAGGCCGCCCTGTTGCGTGCTCTGGCTGACACCGGGCCACGCCGTGGACTCTTCGGCGATGACCAGCGCGCCAGGGGCTTCCAGGGCGACCACATCGTTGAGGTGGCGCAGGAAATCGATGGCTTCCAGGTTCTCGCGCCCACCGTGACGGTTGGGCACCCATTCCCCGGCCTTGCGCGAATAGTCGCGATACAACATCGACGCCACGGCATCCACACGCAGGCCGTCGACATGGAAATGCTTCAACCAGTGCAGGGCCGAAGCCAGCATGAAACCGTGGACCTCGGTACGTCCCAGGTTGTAGATGAGGGTGTCCCAATCCTGGTGGAAGCCTTCCAGCGGGTTACCGTATTCGTACAACGCCGTGCCGTCGAATTGGGCCAGGCCGTGGGTGTCGGTGGGGAAATGCGCCGGCACCCAATCGAGGATCACGCCGATGTCGGCCTGGTGGCAGGCGTTGACGAACGCGGCGAAATCGTCCGGCGAGCCGAAGCGTGCCGTCGGCGCGAACTGCGACAGCGGCTGATAGCCCCACGAACCACCGAACGGGTGCTCCATGATCGGCATCAGCTCGATGTGGGTGAAGCCCAGTTCCTTGACGTAGGGAATCAGCCGCTCGGCCAGTTCATGCCAGTTGTACTGCCGCGCCACCTCCCCGGCCTCGTCGGTTTCGCATTGCCAGGAACCGGCGTGCAACTCATAGATCGACAACGGTGCACTGGGCACCTGGCGTTCGCGACGATGTTGCATCCATTCGCCGTCCTGCCATTCGATTTTCAACGGTGAAGCGACTTTCGACGCGGTGTCCGGGGGCATCTGGCTCGCCAGCGCCACCGGGTCGGCCTTGAGCGGCAGGATGCCGTGGGCACCGAGGACTTCGTACTTGTAGGCTTCTCCGGCGCCGAGGCGCGGGATGAACAGCTCCCACACGCCCGACGGATAACGGATGCGCATCGGATGCCTGCGCCCGTCCCAGACGTTGAAATCCCCCACCACCGACACCCGTCGCGCATTCGGCGCCCACACGGCGAACCGCACACCGTCGATGCCATCGACCGTGGTCAGTTGCGCCCCCAGGCAAGAGCTGAGGTCGCGGTGGTTGCCTTCGGCGAATAGATAAAGATCCATTTCCCCCAGCAGCGGCCCAAAGCTGTAGGGGTCTTCGGCCACCTGCTCGCCACCGGCCCAGCGGGTGCGCAGCAGGTAAGCCTGGGTACGGTCGAAATGGCCGACGAACAGGCCCGGGGTGTCGCTCAGGTGCAGCTCACCCAACTCCTCACCGCCGTCACGGGCAATCACGTGCACGCTCAGCGCACCGGGCAGGTAGGCCCGGATAAACTGCCCGCCGACACCGTCGCCATGGGGCCCCAGGATGGAAAACGGATCGTGATGTTCGGCGCGCACCAGCGCGTCGATGTCACGGGGGGACGGCAGCAAAGACTCTTTGGCCTGTCCCTGTGAATCCTTGTTCGAGACACTCATGATGCTCTCCACTAAATCGGTCCGCCCAAGTCGGAAAAGGGTTCAAGCCCACTCAATAACCCGTACAGCCCGTGCAACGGCACGGGCAGCCAGGCGGGGCGATTCTCGGCTTCATAGGCCACTTCATAGGCCGCCTTCTCCAGGCCGAACAACGCCAGCGCGGCGTCTTCGCCTTCAGCATCCTTCCACTCATGGGCAAGACTAGCTGCCGCCAGTCGATATGCCTGGACAAATGCCTGGCGCGCCTCTGTCAAATAACGATCGGCTACCCGTTGCCGCGCCGCGTCGGCGTCGGCCGTGCTGTCGACGGTGTGCAAATGAATCGCCATGGCCGCCGCGTAATCGAAGGAGCGCAGCACACCGCTGACATCCTTGTACGGGCTGTGTTTGCCCCGACGCTCATGCAACGGCCGCGCCGGTTCGCCCTCGAAATCGATCAGGTAGGCATCGCCCTTGATCACCAGCACCTGCCCCAGGTGCAAGTCGCCATGCACACGGATGCGCAAGCCACCGACGGCCTTGCCGGCCAGTTCCTGCACGTGGGCCAGGACGATTTTTTTCTGCTCCAGCAAGCGTGCGACCATGGTTTGGTCCGCAGGGTTCAATTGGTTCTGGTGCTGCTTGAGCAGACGCAAGGCATTTTCCACTTGGGCGGCCACGTCGCGGCCGATGGCCTGGGCGTCCTTGGCCGTGGTTTTCTGCGGGGTGAAGTCCGGATCGTCGGTGGCCTGGGCCAATACCTGGTGCATTTCACCCAGACGCTGACCGAGCATGCCGGCGAAATCCTTCAGCTCACCCAGGGCGTTGTAGTGTTGCTCCTGCTCGGATACCGCGTCGGCCAGCTCATCACGCAAGGCTCGCTCGAGGTTGTTCTGGGTCCATTCCCAGGCGTCGCCCTGGTTGCTCAGGTAACCTTGGGCGATCATCAGCAGCGCATCCTCGCCCTGGGTGTCGCGGCGGATCACCGACCCCAGCAGCGGCGAGATATTGCTGAAACCCGCGGCGGTCAGGTAGGCACTCATTTCCAGTTCCGGGTGCACGCCGGACGCGACCTTGCGGATCAGCTTGAGCACCAGGCTGCCGCCCACCACCACCGAACTGTTGGACTGCTCTGCGGACAGGTAACGCACCTCCGGCTCGGCGCCCAGGCTCAGCGCCGCCAGCCCCTCGGTGGGCTCGAAACGCAACTCACCGTCGGTGCACGGCAGCACCGTGCCGGCCTGCATGCTGTTCAGCACCGCCCGAATGAAGCTTTCCAGGGCGAACGCATCGGTGATCAACCCCACCTGACGCACCCGGCGAACCCGGGACAGCGCCAGTTGTTGTGGCAGCGCCGCGCCCACCTGATCTTCAGCCAGCAGACCGAAGGGCAATTGATAACGCAGGGTCTGGCCGCCGCTGGTAACGTCGATTTCGCTGAGCAACACCGGGCGCTGCGGATCACCGAAGCGCACGCCATAGACGATCTCGACCTTCTCGATGGCGCTGTCCTTGCCGGCGAACCAGCGCCGGTTCTGCAACCAGCTCGGCAGGATGGTTTGCTCCAGGGTGGTGCGCGAGGGGGCTTCGAGCAATTCTTCCAGGCGTTTTTTCAACACCAGGGTAGTGAAGTCCGGCAGGCTTTGGGCCGGCTCCACGTGCCAGCTCGGCATCTGGTTTTCCGCCGCCAGGGCGAACCAGTAGAAGCCATACGGCGCCAGGGTCAGGAGGAAATTCAACTGGCCGATGGGCGGGAAGGCATTGCCCCCCAGCATCTCCACCGGAACCATGCCGGCGTAGGCCGACAGGTCCAGTTCGGCGGCCTGGGCACTGCGAGACACGTTGGCCACGCACAGGATGATTTCGTGCTTGCCATCCGGCCCGGTGTATTCACGGGTATAGGCCAGGATCCGCCGGTTGCTCGGCGAGAGCATTTTCAAGGTGCCGCGACCGAAGGCCTTGGACTGCTTGCGTACCGCCAGCATCCGCCGGGTCCAGTTGAGCAACGAATGCGGGTCGCCGGCCTGGGTCTCGACGTTGACCGACTGATAGCCGTATTGCGGGTCCATGATCGGCGGCAGCACCAGGCTGGCCGGATCGGCCCGGGAGAAACCGCCGTTGCGGTCGATCGACCACTGCATCGGCGTGCGCACCCCATCGCGGTCGCCCAGGTAGATGTTGTCGCCCATGCCGATTTCATCGCCGTAGTACAAGGTCGGCGTGCCGGGCATCGACAGCAGCAGGCTGTTGAGCAGTTCCACCCGACGGCGGTCGCGCTCCACCAGCGGCGCCAAGCGTCGACGGATGCCCAGGTTGATACGCGCGCGGCGGTCGGCCGCGTAGTAATTCCACAGGTAGTCGCGCTCCTTGTCGGTGACCATTTCCAGGGTCAGCTCATCATGGTTGCGCAGGAAAATCGCCCATTGGCAGTTGGCCGGGATCTCCGGCGTCTGGCGCAGGATGTCGGTGATGGGGAAGCGGTCTTCCTGGGCCAGCGCCATGTACATGCGCGGCATCAGCGGGAAGTGGAACGCCATGTGGCATTCGTCACCGTTCAAGCCCTGGGCATCGACATCGCCGAAGTACAACTGGGTGTCTTCCGGCCATTGGTTGGCTTCGGCCAGCAGCATGCGGTCGGGGTAATTGGCGTCGATCTCGGCGCGGATCAGCTTGAGGACATCATGGGTCTCGGGCAGGTTTTCGTTGTTGGTGCCGTCGCGCTCGATCAGGTACGGGATCGCATCCAGGCGCAGGCCGTCGATGCCCATGTCCAGCCAGTAGCGCATCACCGACAGCACGGCCTTGATGACCTGCGGGTTATCGAAGTTGAGGTCGGGCTGGTGGGAATAGAAGCGGTGCCAGAAGTATTGGCCGGCCACCGGGTCCCAAGTCCAGTTGGACTTCTCGGTGTCGAGGAAAATGATCCGGGTGCCGTCGTACTTGTGGTCGTCATCGGACCAGACGTAGAAATCCCGCGCCTTGGAACCGCGCTTGGCCTTGCGTGCCCGCTGGAACCACGGGTGCTGGTCGGAGGTGTGGTTGATGACCAGCTCGGTAATGACCCGCAGGTTGCGCTTGTGGGCTTCGGCGATGAAGCGCCGCGCATCGGCCATGGTGCCGTAGTCGGGACTGATGCCCCGGTATTCGGCGATGTCATACCCGTCGTCGCGCCGGGGCGACGGATAGAACGGCAGCAGCCAGATGGTGTTGACGCCGAGGTCGGCGATGTAGTCGAGCTTGGCGATCAGGCCAGGAAAGTCGCCGATACCGTCGTTGTTGGAATCGAAATACGATTTGACGTGTACCTGATAGATCACCGCATCCTTGTACCAGAGCGGGTCCTTGATGAAGGTGGCAGACCGCGGTTTCTTCGCCATTTGCAACTCCTGATGAATTCAATAAAAGCCGCTGGGACGGACTTGCGCTGTTCTTTGTGGCGAGGGGATTTATCCCCGCTGGGCTGCGAAGCAGCCCCAAAAAACTGCAACTCAGTCCCCACATGACACAGCGGTGCGATTCGGGGGGGGCTGCTTCGCAGCCCAGCGGGGATAAATCCCCTCGCCACAGATAAATCCCCTCGCCACAGGTGAATCCCCCCGGCACATAGCCTCAAGACGAACTGATCCGCCAGATCCCGAACGGCTGATACCCCGGGTCGATGCGCATGAACTGGTATTTGCCGTGCCAGGTCCAGCGGTGTCCGTTCATCAAATCCTCGCCCTGGGTCTGGGCGTCGTCCGGCAAGCCCATCTCCCACAACGGCAATTCGAAGTTGGCTTCCTGGGGGTTGTGCGGATCGAGGCTGACCGCCACCAGGACGAAATTGCTGCCGTCAGACGTGCGCTTGCCGAAAAACAGAATGTTGTCGTTCCAGGCGTTGTAGATTTTCAATCCCAGGTGCGTCTGCAACGCCCGGTTCTGACGGCGGATGCGGTTGAGCTGGGCGATTTCGGCAACGATGTTGCCCGGTGCGGTGAAGTCCCTCGGCCGGATCTCGTATTTCTCCGAATCGAGGTATTCCTCCTTGCCCGGCACCGGTGCCGATTCACAGAGTTCGAAGCCCGAATACATGCCCCACAGGCCCGAGCCCATGGTCGCCAGCGCCGCCCGGATCAGAAAACCCGCGCGCCCTGACTCATGGAGAAAGGCCGGGTTGATGTCGGGGGTATTGACGAAAAAATTTGGTCGATAGCACTCGCGCCACGGCGACTGGTTGAGTTCGCTGAAGTAGGTCGCCAGTTCGGCCTTGGTGTTGCGCCAGGTGAAATAAGTGTAGCTCTGGGAATAACCGACCTTGCCCAACCGGGCCATCATCGCCGGGGTGGTAAAGGCTTCGGCGAGGAAGATCACCTCCGGATGCCGGGCTCGCACATCGGCGATCAGCCACTGCCAGAACGGCAGCGGTTTGGTATGTGGGTTGTCGACGCGGAACATCTTCACGCCTTCGTTGACCCAGCCCAGCACAATGTCCCGCAGCTCCGTCCACAGGCTGGGAATCGCGTCCGCCGCATAGAAGTCGACATTGACGATGTCCTGGTACTTCTTCGGTGGGTTTTCCGCGTATTTGATCGTGCCGTCCGGCCGCCAGCTGAACCAGCCCGGGTGCTGCTTGAGCCAGGGGTGATCCTGGGAACACTGGATAGCGAAATCGAGGGCGATTTCCAGGCCATGGGCCTCGGCAGCCGCGACCAGGCGGCGGAAGTCTTCGCGGGTACCCAGTTGCGGATGGATCGCCTCGTGCCCACCCTCCTCGCTGCCGATGGCATACGGGCTGCCCAGATCGTCGGGGCCGGCGGTGAGGGAATTGTTCGGGCCCTTGCGGAAACTGCGGCCGATGGGATGAATCGGCGGGAAATACAAAACGTCGAAGCCCATGTCCTGGATCATCGCCAGGCGCGAATGCACGTCGTTGAAGGTGCCGTGGCGGCTGGGATCATCGGTGATCGAGCGGGGAAACAGCTCGTACCAACTGGCAAACTCGGCCCGTTCGCGCTCGACATCCAGCGGATATTCGGGGCTGATGCTCAGGTAAGGCCGGTGATCGGCCAGGGACATCAGGTCGGCACTGCGCGGCGTCAGGAACAGGGCCACCTGCTCGGCCGGCAACAGCCCCGAAAGCTCATGGTGTAACGCGGCCAGTTGTTCGCTCAACTCGCCATCGCTGCGCTCGGCAGCCTGTTGCACATGGTTGCGCCCTTCCTGCAATTCCAGGCTGATCGGCACGCCGGCGCCGTATTTCTTTTCCAGTTCGTAGCAGAAGCTGGCGTACTGGTCGAACCAGGCTTCGATGCAAAATACATAACGGCCCGGGGTCGGCACATGGAACTGACCGCGCCAGCCGTTATTGCCCAGGTCGGTCATGATCTCGCTGTTCCATACCTCGTCATCCAGCGCACGCCAGCGGATTCGCACGGCCAGTTTGTCATGACCATCGGTAAAGACCTTGCTGGTCACCGTGACGTCCTGCCCCGCCACAGCCTTGGCGGCGAATTGTCCGCCGTCGATCACCGGCATGGTGTTTTCAATCGCAATCCGTGGCAACAACAAGGCGTGGGACAGCGGTAGATTCGGGTTGTACGCCAGGTCGGTCGGGTGTTCGGCAGTCATCGAGCATCACTCCTTTTACGCCCCATGGACGTTGTGGCGGTAAAGGCCCAGTAGTCCTTGAAAAATGGTTCCTGAAAGAACTCACTTAAACTCCGAACCGGACCGGTGGGGAAAAGTTCAGCGGGATCTGCCCTGCGGTGATCGGGATAAAACCCGGCACAGGGTGGTCAACAACAGTAAGCACAACTCAAGCCATGCGCGTCACGGAGACCGTCCTGATGAATATTCCGATCCCGGCCGAAACCCCTGATCCCAACATCGACGACCCCACCCTGCCGCCTCCCGGGCCCGAGCCGGAGCCGGTTCCCGAGAAAGATCCGCCACTGGATCCGCAGCAACCGGTGGGCGATCCGCCGAGCGAGGCGCCGCCGGAGCGGGTTTGAAGGACAAGCTTAGTGAAGAACCTGTGGGAGTGAGCCTGCTCGCGATGACGCAATGCCTGATGACACTTCTGTGACTGATACACCGCTTCGCGAGCAGGCTCGCTCCCACAGGGGGCAGTGTTGAGGCTGGGATCACGGTTTGTCGTCCTTCTCCAGCGCCCGGACGATCACCGGCATCACACTGAACACCGCCAATGCGAGCAATGTGCTCAGCACCGCCGTCGCTTCCCGGCCCAGCCCGGCGGCGACGCCGATGGCCGCGGTCATCCACAGGCCGGCGGCGGTGGTCAGGCCTTTTACGTGGCCTTCGTCGCCATCGTTGTTCTTCAGGATGGTGCCCGCGCCGAGAAAACCGATGCCCGCGACGATGCCTTGTATGACCCGGCTCATGGCGTCGGCCTGGGAGCCGGACATCTGCGGCACCAGCACGAACAGCGCCGCGCCCAGCGCCACGAGCATGTGGGTGCGCACGCCGGCCGCCTTGCCCTTGTGTTCCCGCTCGAACCCCAGGATGCCACCGAGCAGTGCGGCCATCAGCAGGCGCACCGTGACCCGCGTCATCTGCTGGGTGTCGCCGATGTCAGCGAATTCCGATTGCAGGGTGATCCAGACCTGATGCCACCACGCTTCCATACGCCCCTCCTCATGCAGTCGATAAACCATGGACCGCAACGCACGCCAGAGGTGCGCCCGACCGCTGATCCGGCGCAACGAACCCTGGCAAGCGGGAGGCGCCTAACGTTCAGGACATCTGGAAGGAGGAACACCATGACCGTTACTATCGACCGCCAGACCTGTAGTTTCGATACCCCCAATGGCTCGAAAGACTGCTCCGCCAGCGAGCTGACGATCATCACCGACGCGGACAAGGCCATGTCGGCGGTGGAGGTCGATGGCAAGCGTATCTACATCACCGAGGCCGAAGCCGACGCCTTGACCGTGGCCGGCGCGGCCGATGAACGCAAGCACCTCAAGGCCAGCGAAAGCGGCTCGGCGATCTGACACCCACCTTCGTCGACAAATGGGCAATCTGTGGCGAGGAAATTAGCGAAACCTCGCCTCGCCAAGCTGCGCCTGTGTAGGAGCTGTCGAGCAAAGCGAGGCTGCGATCTTTCCACAGGCGCTTGAGTCTCAAGCGAAAGATCAAAAGATCAAAAGATCAAAAGATCGCAGCCTCGCTTCGCTCGACAGCTCCTACAGGGCCTCCAGCCCATCTGATCCGGTTTTTATCGAAACACCTGAGTCTGTTATGCAAACAGATCGATGCTCATAGTGCGCGGGCCAGATAAGGCTGATGAGCGACCGACCATGAGCGATAGAATCCCCGTGCAGTTGATACAGACCTTCGAACCTGCGCCTGCGAGGATCAAGGCCAGGACCACCGATAACCTGATCCACACCCGTAGCTTCAGCGGCCTGTTCCGCACCTTGCGCATCAGCGGTGCGGGTGTGTTGTTCCTGCTGTTCTTCGGCACGGTGTGGTTGAACTGGGGCGCACGCCAGGCGGTGCTCTGGGATCTTGCCGAAAGCAAGTTCCACATTTTCGGCGCAACCTTCTGGCCCCAGGATTTCATCCTGCTGTCGGCGCTGCTGATCATCGCCGCTTTCGGCCTGTTTGCGATCACCGTGTTCGCCGGCCGGGTGTGGTGCGGCTACACCTGCCCGCAGAGCTCCTGGACCTGGATCTTCATGTGGTGCGAGAAGATCACCGAGGGCGATCGCAACCAGCGGATCAAGCTGCACGCAGCGCCCTGGAGCTTGAACAAGCTGCTGCGTCGCTCGGCCAAGCACACGTTGTGGCTGGCCATCAGCCTGCTCACCGGCCTGACCTTCGTCGGTTACTTCACGCCGATCCGCCCACTGGCCGAAGAACTGCTGACCCTGCAGATGGCCGGTGTGAGCCTGTTCTGGGTGTTGTTCTTCACCGGGGCCACCTACCTCAATGCCGGCTGGCTGCGTGAAGCGGTGTGCATGCACATGTGTCCCTATGCACGGTTCCAGAGCGTGATGTTCGACAAGGACACCCTGACCATTTCCTACGACGCGGCCCGTGGCGAAGTCCGCGGCCCACGCAAGCGCGACGTGAACCCGGCCAATCTCGGCCTGGGGGATTGCATCGACTGCCAGATGTGCGTGCAGGTTTGCCCGACCGGCATCGACATCCGCGACGGCCTGCAGATGGAATGCATCGGCTGTGCGGCATGCATCGATGCCTGCGATTCGATCATGGACAAGATGGGCTACGCCCGTGGGCTGATCAAATACACCTCCGAACGCCAGTTGCAGGGTGGCAGGACTCATCTGCTGCGACCGCGGCTGATCGGTTATACCGCCGTGCTGCTGGTGATGATCGGGGCGCTGGTGGTGGCGTTGGTGGAGCGGCCGATGGTCTCCCTGGACGTGAGCAAGGACCGCGGCCTGTTCCGTGAAAACAGCCAGGGCCAGATCGAAAACATCTACAGCCTGAAGATCATCAACAAGACCCAGCAACGCCAGGACTATCAGCTTTCCCTGGTGGACGGCGACGGCTTCGTCCTGCAGGGCAAGACACGGCTGAGCCTGGCGCCCGGGGAGATCGTCGATGTACCGGTGTCGGTGGCGATGCTCAATGAACGCCCCCGCAGCGGTTCACAGGAACTGACCTTCAAGGTGGCCGACAGTGACGAGCCTGCCATCCATAGCGTGGCCAAAAGCCGTTTTGTCGCACCGATGAATCGCTGAAGCCTTAAGATGCAGAGCTGTTTTCTTGTGGGAGCGAGCTTGCTCGCGATAGCGGACTGTCTGCCCCATCAAGGTTGACGGTATGGGCCCTATCGCGAGCAGGCTCGCTCCCACAGTTGATGCGCAACCTGAACCGTTGCTGACTGGACCGGAAATGAAACGCTACGAGAAATTCGCCGACGACATCGCTGAACTGATCCGCTCCGGCATGTTGGGGCCTGGACAGCGTGTGCCGTCGGTGCGCTATGCCAGCCAGACCTACGGCATCAGCCCGTCCACGGTGTTCCAGGCGTATTACCTGCTGGAGCGACGCGGTCTGATCCGGGCCCGGCCGCGTTCCGGCTACTTCGTCAACAACCATGCGCCGAGGCCATTCTCCGAGCCGGTCATCAGCAGCCAGGTGCACGAATCCACCGAGGTCGACGTCAGCGAACTGGTGTTCTCGGTGCTGAACTCAATCAAGGATCCGAGCACCGTGCCCTTCGGCTCGGCGTTTCCCAGCCCGACGCTGTTCCCGTTGCAGCGGCTGTCCCGCTCACTGTCCAGCGCCACGCGGGATATGGACCCGCGGGTGGTGGTCACCGACATGTCGCCGGGCAATCCGCAATTGCGCCGACAGATCGCCCTGCGCTACATGGTCGGCGGCCTGATGCTGCCCATGGAAGAACTGCTGGTCACCAACGGTGCCCTGGAAGCCTTGAACCTGTGCCTGCAAGCCGTGACCGAGCCCGGCGACCTGGTGGCCATCGAGGCACCGGCGTTCTATGCCAGCCTGCAGGTGCTGGAGCGGCTCAAGCTCAAGGCCGTGGAAATTCCCGTGCATCCGCGCGACGGCATCGACCTGGATGTACTGGAACAAACCCTGGAGCGCCATCCGATCAAAGCGTGCTGGTGCATGACCAGCTTCCAGAACCCCATCGGCGCGACCATGCCCGAGGAACGGAAAAAGGCACTGGTGGCGTTGTTGCGCCGCCATCAGGTGCCGTTGATCGAGGATGATGTGTACGCCGAGCTCTATTACGGCCAGCAGGCACCGAAGCCGGCCAAGGCGTTCGACACCGAAGGGCTGGTGATGCACTGCGGATCGTTTGCCAAGAGCCTGGCACCGGGCTACCGCATCGGCTGGGTTGCCGCCGGCCGTTACGCGCAGAAAATCGAGCGCCTGAAACTCATGACCTCGCTGTGCGCCTCGATACCGGCCCAGGCGGCCATCGCCGACTACCTGCAACACGGCGGCTACGACCGCCACCTGCGCAAACTGCGCTACGCCCTGGAAGAACAGCAAAGCGCCATGCTCGCCGCCATCGCCCGCCACTTCCCGGCCCAGACCCGCGTCAGCCACCCGGCCGGGGGTTATTTCCTGTGGCTGGAGCTGCCGGAACAGATGGACTCGCTGAAACTGTTCCAGATGGCCCTGGCGCAAGGCATCAGCATCGCACCGGGCCCGATCTTCTCAGCGACGCAGCGGTTCAGGAACTGCATTCGCTTGAACTACGGCAGCCCTTGGACGGATGCATCGGAAAAGGCCATGGAGACGTTGGGGCGGATTATCCGATCGTTCTGAGGTCGGGCTATCCGCGCCGGCCCCATCGCGAGCAGGCTCGCTCCCACATTGATCTGCTGTGAACTTGAGTACAGACCGCTGAAGTTCCATTGTGGGAGCGAGCCTGCTCGCGATGGGGCCAGCACTGACGAAAAACTCAGCGTCCCCCGCCCAAATCCACAAACGTCCCGGTCGCATACGAAGCCTTGTCCGACAACAGCCAGATAATCGCTTCGGCGACTTCATCCGGACGCCCGCCCCGGGCCATGGGGATTGCTGACTCCAGTTTGCTGACCCGTTCGGGGTCACCGCTGAGGGCATGGAAGTCGGTGTAGATATAGCCCGGGCGGACCGCATTGACGCGGATGCCCTCGCCGGCCACTTCCTTGGACAGGCCGATGGTGAAAGTGTCCAGCGCGCCCTTGGACGCGGCATAGTCGACGTATTCGTTCGGGGAGCCCAGGCGGGCGGCCACCGATGACACGTTGACGATACTGCCGCCCTGCCCGCCGTGCCGCGGAGACATGCGCAGCACGGCGTGCTTGGCGCAGAGAATCGGCCCCAGCACGTTGGTCTTCATGATCTTGAGGATGCGGAACTCGGACATCTCGTCGAGCCGGGACTTGTGGGCGACCGTACCGGCGTTGTTCACCAGCGCCGTGATGCGCCCCAGCTCGGCATCGACCCGGTCGAACAGGCCGACCACCTCATCCTCGATGCTCACGTCGGCGCGCACGGCGATGGCCTGTGCGCCCTTGGCGCGGATCTGCGCGAGCACATCCTGCGCGGCGTTTTCATCGGACTGGTAGTTGATGCAGATCCGATACCCCAGCTCGGCAGCCAGTAACGCCGTAGCGGCCCCGATACCACGGCCGCCACCGGTGATCACAATGACTTTATCCACGCTGCTTCCCCTGTTTCACGGTAGACATCCGGGGCCAAGAATAGCGTTCACCTCACGCTTTTGCACAACTCCCGGCCAGGGCCTGCAGGTCCAGGCGTCCGTCCAGCAACGGCGGGCACCAGTAGTAGCCGCCGGTGATCGGCCGGCTCATGCGGTACAAGCCATCGGTAATGCCATCTTCAAGGCCACTCATGCGTCGCAGTTGCGCCTCGAAAGCGTCCAGGGAGAAACCGAACGCGAGGAACATCAGCCCGGCGCGATCGCCTTCGATCCACGGCATGGAGCGGCGCACGACGAAGGCTTGCGGCGCGAAGCTTTCCTGGGCGGTGCGTTTGACGTGGGCCGACTCCGGCGCATCGTCGAGTTCTTCGTTGTCGCTCAGCCGCCGGCCCATGATGTTGTCGCGCTCATGGGGTTGCAGGGCGGCGAAACCGTCCAGATCGTGTTGCCACTGCTGGATCGCTGCGAAACTGCCACCGCGCAGCCCGTCGGCACCCTGGGCCAGGGCCGCGGCGATGGCGGCTTCCTCATGCGGGTTCTCGGTGCCGTCTTCGTAACCCGTCAGGTCGTGGCCGGTCATGTGGCGGAAGGTTTCATTCATCTGCACCAGGCGCAACGCCGGTGCCAGCGCTGCCTCGATGGCGCGGCTGCGGTGCAACAATTCGCCGCGGTCTTCACCGTGCAGCCAGCACCACAGCGCGTGCTGGGTCGAAGGATTGTCCACGCCCACGCCCGCCAGCGCAGGAAACGCCCGCAGGCCTTCGATCTGCGCGCCCAGCGCCTGGACCAGCGATTCGCCGAGACCGATCACCCCACGACCGTCCAGTTGCAGCACCAATCTGTCGATCGCAGCCGGCAACGCCTCGACCGATTCCAGGGCGAAAAACAAGTGACGAGCCTGAGGCGGAACAGGGGTGGCGAGAATGCCGGGCTGGTAGTAACTCATGTGAACTCCTTTAGAAAGAGCGCAAGTCTACCCGGCGGCCGTGGATTTGTGGTGGTTTGCCTGCGGTCGCCGGCCCGGCTGAAAGGTTTTTTGTAGGATTGCTCTTTCGACCCCGTCGGATAGCTCGGAACCTGGCCTGACGCGAAGGGCATAAGGTTGCCTGGTCCGCGAAAACTTCCTAGAGTGCCCCTCCCACAGAGCTACTCAGCGCTCAAAACTGCCGGATGCAGAGCGGCTTGTACCCTCGCCATTCATGGAGAACGGCCAACATGCACATGACCAGATCGATACTCGCGGGCACCTTCTTGCTGGGGTGTGGAATGATGCCGGGCTTTGCCCAGGATCGCCTCGAAGACACCGTCAACGCGGTTATCGAACCCTTGATGAAACGCCAGGACATCGCCGGCATGGCCGTGGCGATCACCCTGGACGGCCACCCTCGTTATTTCAATTACGGCGTGGCCTCCAGGGAGACGAAACAGCCGGTCACCGACCAGACCCTCTTCGAAATAGGCTCGGTCAGCAAGACCTTCACCGCGACCCTCGGTGCCTATGCCCAGGCCCAGGGCAAGCTGTCCCTGTCGGACCCTGCCGGCCGCTATGCCCCCGAGTTGCACGGCAGTGCCCTGGAGAACGTCAGCCTGCTCAACCTCGCCACTTATACCGCCGGTGGGTTGCCGTTGCAGTTTCCCGACGCCGCGGACCACCCGGACCGGATGTTCGGTTACTACAAGACCTGGAAAGCGCTTTACCCGGCCGGTACCCAACGGCTCTATTCGAACCCGAGCATCGGCCTGTTCGGCTATCTGGCCGCCCGCAGCCTGGATCGCCCCTTCGATGATGCGATGGAACAGACGTTGATGCCGGGCCTGGGCCTCCAGCACAGTTACCTGCGGGTGCCGGCGGCAGAGTCGGGCCGGTACGCCCAAGGCTACGCGAAGGACGGCAAGCCCGTCCGGGTCGGTCCCGGAGCAATGGATTCCGAAGCCTACGGCGTGAAAACCAGCGCCTCGGACCTGATCCGTTTCGTCGAGGCCAACCTGCGACCGGAAAAACTGGATCCGGACCTGAAGCAAGCCATCGCCACCACCCACACCGGCTTCTACAAGGTCGGCGATATGACCCAGGGGCTGGGCTGGGAGTTCTACCCTTACCCGGTGACGGTAAGCGAGTTGCTGGCCGGCAATTCGGTGGAAATCGCCATGAAGCCGAACAAGGTCGCCCCCCTCGATCCGCCCCGTCCTGCCCCGGCCAATGCGTGGATCAACAAGACCGGATCCACCGGCGGCTTCGGCGCCTATGCGGCCTTCGTACCGGGCAAGAATATGGGCATCGTGCTGTTAGCGAACAGGAACTATCCGATCGAAGAGCGGGTGAAGGCGGCGCATCGGATTCTGATGGCGTTGGATGCGAAATAAATCGAGTTCCTGTGGCGAGGGGATTTATCCCCTCGCCACAGGGTTGGCCAGCAGATCAATCATCCAACGGCTTCGGCGCAGCCGCAGGCTTGGCTGGCTTGCCGGGTTTCGCGCCTTTCGCATCCTTGGCCGGGGCAACTTCGGGCGCGGGAGGTGGTGCAGGAGGCGTTGCTTCTTTTTCTGCCGCAGGCAGTTTGTCGACGGTGTCGAAGAGTTCCTTCAGCTCGATTGCCCCGGAATGCTCAAGCTTCTTTTCCCCGTCCTTGCCCACCAGGATGATCTTGGTCTGGGCACCGGCTCCCAGCTTGAGTGAGCGGATCAGCGCCATGGTGCTCTGGGGGTCCAGGTCCTTGCCATCGCGCTGCCCCATGGTATTGAGCACGGTGTAGAGCACCATGTTGCGCTCGGAGAAACCCTGCTTGCCCGCAGGTTCCTCCAGGGCTTTCTTCAGGCTGACCCAGGCAGGGTCCACAGTGCTGGGCGCAATGACGACCAGAGAGCGGGATCTGCCCACCTCCGCCGCCAGGGGTGAGTCACCGTCAGCGGCGAACAGGGGGCCGGCGATGGCCAGCAAGGTTGCCAAGGTCAACGACCGAATGAGCATGCGCCTCTCCTTTTGATATTCACGCTGTACTGATTGCACAGGGCGGCAATTGTTCCGCGAGAGAGTCGCCCAATGCTGCGCCGGCCTGCCATGAAGCTTAGGTCAGCGGGGTTATTGCGCAACCGTGATGCGGGAAGGAGTAAGTCGATGCGGAGGCAGACACGGATTACTGTGGGAGCGAGCCTGCTCGCGATGACGGTGGGTCAGTCGACATCAATGCTGATTGACCCACCGCTATCGCGAGCAGGCTCGCTCCCACATGGGTCATGTGAAAACTCAAAGGGCTGTGCCCCACAGTAATCAGAACGCCAGCTTGAACCCGATCATCGCCAGCATCACCGCCAGGCACGGGCGCAGCAGTTCGTCGGAGATGCGTCCCGACAAGTGACTGCCCAGGTAGATACCCGGCAACGAGCCCACCAGCAGATAGCCGAGGATGTGCCAGTCCATGTTGCCCATGCTCGCATGGCCCAGGCCGGCCACGAGGGTCAGGGGCACGGCGTGGGCGATTTCGGTGCCCACCAGGCGCTTGGTGACCAGGAACGGATAGAGAATGAACAAGGCGACGGTGCCCAGGGCACCGGCGCCGATGGAGGTCAATGCGACCATCGTGCCCAGCACCAGGCCGGTGATGACCGTGAGCACATTGAGTCGCACGCCGGAGGGGTTGTAGTGACCGCCAGCGCGATCATGGGCGAATTGCAGCAGGCGTTTCTTGAACAGGATCGCCAGGGCCGTGGCGAACAGCACGAAGCCCAGGGCCTGCTTGATGACGGCGTTCATGGCGTCCGGCGAACTGTGCAGGCTGCTGAGAAACCACAGCGTCAGCCCGACCGCCGGCACACTGCCCAAGGTCAGCCAACCGGTGATCGCCCAGTCGATATTGCGGTTCCTGGCATGCACCAGCACGCCACCGGATTTGGTAATGGCCGCGTATAGCAAGTCCGTACCCACGGCAGTCGCAGGATTGATACCGAACCACAACAGAATGGGGGTCATCAGCGAACCGCCACCGACGCCGGTCATTCCGACGATGAAGCCGACCACCAGGCCTGCTACGACTAAACCGACATTACCGAAATCCATCAAACCCGTCTCAGCATAACCGCGTGGAAAATCTCGCCGCGAGCATAGCGATTTTTCTTATAACCGCCCTATATCGATGTGATCTATCTTTATGCCTTTTTTCCTCAAGGCCTATTGAACCGGCAAGAAGTTGAGGAACAACAGGCTCTGAGCGTAGTTCAGCCCGATCCGTCGGTAACGTTCGTCCAGCATCTGCGTCAGCAAATCCAGTCGCGCGACGATTTTGCCGAACTCCACGGCAAAGCTCAGGTTGCTGCCCTCCTCCGAGATCTCGTTGGAGAACAGCAGCAGGTTGCCGTCCTTGTCCTGTCGCTGGCTCAGTATCCAGGTGGCTTTTTCGATATTGCGTGCCGCATTGCTGACAAAGCGCGGGTCGATGGTATCCGTCATGTAGAACTCGAGCCGATTGCCATGGGCAGTGACCAGCATGCTGCCGATGGCATAGATGAAGGCCCCGACCCGATCGCCGAGGAATTCCGGGCTCATGGCGTAGCTCAGGGCCGCCAGGTCCTTCTTGCCGCCCAGGGTTGGCAAGGGTTGCTGCTGCTCGATGGCCATGCGCACCTGCTTCTCCGCGGTGCGGGCATCGAGGAAGCCGGATTTGCGCAGTTCCTGGGGATTGCGCAGGTAAAGCTTGCTCATCAACAGGTAGAGGCTTTGCAGGTTGTCGTGCATCGCCAACGTGGCCATGCGATCAACGCTGGTCTGCAAGAACTCCTGGGGCCGGGCGTTGCTGAACTGCGTGACCATGTCCTGCCCTTGCTGGTGGCTGCAACCGCCGCTGAGCAGCATCAACACCCCGGCCACCAGCCCTGGACAGCGACGTCGTAACACCATCAGACAATAGGAAACACCGGCCATTGAATCTCGATCTGGGCATGGGGAAGCGGTGGGAGTCGCCGCTTCCTGGCCATGGATAGAGCGGCAAAAAGCCCAAAAGTGCAGTGCCAGGTGTGGAAGCTGACGTTTGGGCAAGACTCGCCTCGCTTAATTAGTATTACTTTTTAATTGATAATTTTCGAATTGTGGCTATAAATCCCTTCTCAACCTTCAAATAGATAGACTACTGAACAGAAAAACCCTTACTGCTGTCCGACCAAGTAACCGACTCGACCCGCGTTCAAAACAACAACAAAACCACAGGAAGGAAGGTCTACCATGCTTGAATCCAGACATCTGCTCACGGCCCTCGGAGTGTCTCTGATGATCGCCACCTCTGCCCAGGCCGCCGGCCTGACCAATGAACGCGCTGCGTTCGGCAAGACCGACGACGGCACCGCGGTGGAAAAATATGTGTTGCGCAACAGTCATGGCATGGAGGCCACGGTCATCACTTATGGCGGGATTCTCCAGTCGCTGATCGTGCCGGACAAACACGGCAAGGCCGCCGACGTGGTGCTCGGCTTCGATGATGTCCAGGGCTATCAGAAGAACGGCAACGTGTATTTCGGCGCGACCATCGGCCGCTTCGGCAATCGCCTGGCCGACGGTGCATTCGAACTGGACGGCAAGCGCTACCAGGTCCCCCAGAACGACCACGGCAACTCCTTGCACGGCGGCCCGCAAGGGTTCGATAAACGCGTCTGGAAGGCCGAGCCCCACAACGGCAAGGACTCGGTGGGCGTGACCCTGACCTACCTGTCGGCGGACGGCGAGATGGGTTTTCCGGGCGCGCTGAAGACCGACGTCACCTACAGCCTCACCGAACAGAACGAGCTGCGCATCGACTACAAGGCCACCACCGACAAACCCACGGTGCTGAACCTGACCAACCACAGCTATTTCAACCTCGCCGGTGCCGGTAACGGCGACATCCTGAAACAGGTCGCCACCCTGTACGCCGCCCACTACACACCGGTGACCGCCAAGCTCATCCCCACCGGCGAACTGGCGCCCGTGGCCGGCACGCCCATGGATTTCACCAAACCCACCGCCTTCGGCACCCACATCAAGGCTGACCACCCACAACTCAAGTTCGCCGAACCGAAGCAAGGTGGCTTCGATTTCAACTGGGTACTGGACACCAACGGTGACGTGAGCAGGCCGGCCGCCGATGTCTACGATCCGCAATCGGGGCGCCGCTTGCAGCTCTACACCACCGAGCCCGGTGTACAGCTTTACACCAGCAACTTCCTCGACGGCACGGTCAAGGGCAAGCACGGCAAGGTCTATCCGCACTGGAGCGCGTTCACCCTGGAAACCCAGCACTTCCCCGATTCGCCCAACCAGCCGAAATTCCCATCGACGCGGCTTGACCCGGGCCAGACCTACACCCAGACCATGGTGTTGAAGTTCTCTGCGAAATAACCCCTACCTGATCGCTCCCACACTGTCTGGCTGAAGTGTGGGAGCGAGCCTGCTCGCGATGACGGTGTATCCGTCGACATCAAAGCCGATTGACCCACCGCTATCGCGAGCAGGCTCGCTCCCACAGGGAACGGCGCAGGCCTCCCCGTCGATCAACCTTGAACACTTGGTCTATCCTGCTGCCACACCTCTGACGTTCAAGCACATAGGAGACAGGCATGAAGACTCTGGAGTTGGCCGGCGTGTCCGTACCCGTGATCGGCCAGGGCACCTGGCACATGGGGGAGGAACCGTCCGCCCGCAAGAAAGAAGTAGCGGCCCTGCGCCTGGGCATCGAACTGGGCATGACCCTGATCGACACGGCGGAAATGTACGCCGAGGGCGGAGCTGAAACCATCGTGGGCGAGGCAATCACCGGCCAGCGGGACCAGGTGTTCCTGGTCAGCAAGGTCTATCCCCACAACGCCAGCCGCAAAGGCATTGCGCTGGCCTGCGAACGCAGCCTGCGGCGACTCGACACCGACTACATCGACTTGTACCTGCTGCACTGGCGCGGCCAATACCCGCTGGAAGAAACCGTCGAAGCATTCGAACGCCTGCGCGAAGAAGGCAAGATCGGCCGCTGGGGCGTATCAAACTTTGATGTGGACGACCTTGAAGAACTGGCTTCGCCGGCCTGCGCCACCAATCAGGTGCTGTACAACCTCCAGGAACGGGGGATCGAATTCGATCTGCTGCCCTGGAGCCGGCAGCAGTCGATGCCGATCATGGCCTACTGCCCGGTCGGCCAGGGCGGGCATCTGCTCAAGGACCACACCCTGCGACAGATCGCCGAGCGCCACGGTGCGACGCCGGCGCAGATCGCACTGGCCTGGCTGGTGCGCCAGGACAAGGTCATCGCCATACCCAAGGCCGTGCAACCGGAACATGTGCGCTTGAACGCCGAAGCGGCAAATCTGCAATTGGCGCCCCAGGACCTGGCAGCCCTCGACCTGATCTTTCCACAACCCCAGGGCAAGCAGCGACTGGCGATGGTGTGACGACACCCCGCCTGCCAGGCTGAAGCATCAAGCGTCGGCCTGGCGGGAGGAAAGGATGAATCCGCTGACACCCAGCACCGGTCCCGGCACCAGCAACCACAGCGCATCGATACCAATACGCTCGAACAGCCAGGTGGTTGCGGCAATCGAAACAACGGTGATGGCAAAGCCGATGCTGTTCTGGATGGCCAGGGCACTGCCGACCGCATCCCGGGGACAGGCCTGCGCCGCGAGTGCGGAGAACTGCGGCGAGTCGGCCACCACCGACGCGCCCCAGACACCCAGCAGCGCCAACAGTGCCCACATCGGCAATTGGTGGGCACTCAGGACAAACAGCAGTCCACAGGCCCCCGACAGGCTCAACGCTCCCAGCGCCACCTTGGCACTGCCGGTTCGCTGGGACAACATGCCCCCCAGGATCGACCCCACCGCCCCCAGCGCCATGATGCAGAACGACAGGCCCGCCACCCCCAAGGCAGGGAAGGAAGACGCCAACGCGGTACGGCTGACGATCAACGGCACCAGCGTCCAGAACGCATACAGCTCCCACATGTGACCGAAGTAGCCCAGGGTCGCCGCCCGAAAGCGACTGATCCTGAACGCACCGAGGATCGCCCCTGCCCGCCGGGTCCTCACGGCTCCAGGGGCGGAGCCGGCGCGGGCATGGGGGCCTTCGCCCAACGCGCCGATCAGGACCGCGCCGGCAAGCGCCAGCACGGAGGATGCGGTGATGATTGCCTGCCACGGCCAATCCGCCCCCACCATGCGCAAGGCATGGGGCAGCGCGGTGCCCAGGGTCAGCATCGCCACCAGTTGAGCCAGGGCCAGGCCGGTGCGCTCCGGCGCCCAGCCGACGATCAGCTTCATGCCCATGGGGTAGATACCGGCCAACGTGATGCCCACGCAGAAGCGCAGCATGCCACCGCTCAGCAGCCCCTCCGCCAGCCAGGCAAAACCCAGGTTGAACAGCGCACCGGCGATGGCGCTGCACACGAACAGCGTGCTCGCGCGAAAACGGTCGGCAGCACCACTGAGGGACAGGCTCAACGTACCGAGGATAAAGCCCAGTTGCACGGCGTTGGTCAGCCAGCCGATGTCGGTGGACGTGGCATTCCAGGCGTGCATCAGCTCTTCGGCGGTACTGTTGGCGCTGAACCACAGTGAAGTACCGAACAGTTGGGCCACGGCAATCGTCGCCACCGGCCCCAGCGAACGGATGAGCAGGCCACGCAAACCTGACGGCGTGGCAGCTACGGAAAGAGTCATTTTCAGGTCACCAGGGCGCACGCCGCAGGATGGATGAATAGAAGGTTCACACTACATCCCCTGTGGGAGCGAGCCTGCTCGCGATAGCGGAATACCAGGCAACACTTTCGTCGACGGATACATCGCCATCGCGAGCAGGCTCGCTCCCACAGGGACAGCACTGGCAGGCATCAGCCCGCGGCAAGCCCGGCCAGCCAGAGACTGTCCCGTGGCGATGGCCGGCGATGCAGGCGCTGATCCAGCAAAGCCCTGGCCTTCTTCACTTCGCCGGCCCGCATCAACGCCACCAGCAACGTGTCCTGGACGATTTCGCGCTGGGCGCCGCTGCCCCCCAAGCGCACGGCATCATGGGCCACCGGCTCGAGGATCTTCGCACAATCAGCATAGCGCCCCTGGGCGAACGCCTGCACCGCATGACAAAGGGCCGGGACCACGGCCCCCGCGCGCAGGTTGCCATCGCGCACCAATTCACTCAGCGCGTTGGCCCGCTGCTCGAGGGCGTGCTCATCGCCGGTGACGGCCGCGAGAATAGCCATGTGGAAATCGGCAAAGGGGAAGCCCGGCTGCTGGAAGTAACCGGACGCATAGCCGGCCGCCTCGTCCCACAGGCCGGCCGGCACCTCGTGCCCGTAGGCCTGCAAGCGCCACAGGAACGAAGCGCTGTCGCTGACCACGTTGATCGGTACGCCGGTGGACACCGAAGGCGCCACTTGCTCGGTATAGATACCGAGTGCAGTTTCGGTATCGCCGCGCTCCAGCGTCACCAGTGCGCCGTGCCAGGCGATATGACCGTGCAGGATGCCGCTGCGGTCGTAGCCGGGCAGCCAGTCGCGGATGACCCCGGCCGCTTCGTCGTTGGCCCCGGACTCATGGAGCACGTGTGCTACCGCGTGCACGGCGTTGACGTTGTTGCGGCGCAGTTCCAGCGCCCGTTGGGTCAGTTCACGGCCGAGGGCGACATCACCGTTCTCGCCATGGGCCCAGCCGCGATAGGTGAGAAACCACCAGTCGTTTTCCGGGAAATGACGGGCGTGACGCTCGCACAGCTCCACCCGGGCCTGGTCATGGTCAGCCATGCCGGAGAACGCGAACAGCCCGAACGCACCCAGCGGCAGCGACAGGATCACGATATCCAGGGGCCAACGATCCGTATGTTGCAAGGCGCCGGCCAGGGCCTTGGCCGGTTGGCCATTGATGGCGAACCAGAGCACCTGCACATGGCTTCGCTCACGCTCGGTGCCGTTGGCCTGCGCCAGTTCCATCGCCTTGGCGATCCTGGCCTTGGCCTCGCTGACTTCGGCACGCACCGCGTGCAAGCGGGCACGGGCAGCATGGGCCAGGGCGAAATCCGGATCGGCTGAAATGGCTTCTTCGAGGGTTTCAGCTGCGCCAGGCCACAGGGAAAGCAACAAGTCCACACCCGTGCGATAACGCTCGGCGGCAACGTTGGACGTGGTCGAAAGGGGCAGACTGTAACGGTCGAGGCAGGTCATCGGACGCAAGGCTCCTGAGTGTTCCGGTTCAAACGAATGAGGAACATTAGACTTCAAACGCTGCTGGCAGACTTTCGACTAACTGCCACGTGATGTAGAACAGAAGACAGCCATGCATCCAACATGAACGAGATTCCAGAACCCCATGAAAATGTCTCCGGTGCCGACGGCGGACCCGACGTGACGCGGATGCTGGAGCCGAGGTATGGCTCGACTTCTACTTGGCCGCAATCTCGAACAACCAATCGCGAAAGGCCTTCAGCCTCGGCAGGCTCGAACACCCTGGACGGTAGACCACGTAATAGGCCAGGGGCGACTCGAACTTTATCTGCGGGAACAACCTGACCAGTCGCCCCGCTGCCAGGTCATCGCGGGCCATGACACTGCGAGCCAGCGCCACCCCCTGTCCATCGATTGCCCCTTGCAAGACTGCCGCCGAGTTATTGATCTTCATGCCGCGGGAGGTCGCTACACGGGTAAGGCCCAACTTTCCGACCCACGCCGCCCACGTCGGGAAATCCATATGGCTATCCATGGACAAGTCATGAATGAGTGTTTCCCGGGCAAGATCGTCCGGCGTCTGCAGACGCGTAGAATCGACCAGCAGCCTGGGCGAACAGACGGGATAGACTTCCTCATCCATCAACTTTTCCGCAACCAGTCCTGGCCAGCTCCCCGGCCCGTAACGCACGCCGATGTCGATCCTTTGGGCGACGAAATCCACAGCCCGCAGATTCGTGTCCAGGCGCACATCCATGTCGGGCCAGGCGGCATGAAAACTCTCGATGCGCGGCAACAGCCATTTGGCGGCGAATGCGGGGCTGACCGTGACCGTGAGGACGCTGCCACTCGAGTCTTCCTTGAGCCTTTCCAGGCCTAGCGTGAGCCTGTCAAAACCGGCCCGAATATCAGGCAGTGCATGTTCGGCTGCCTCTGTCGCAACAAGCCTGACCCGACCGCTGGACGCCCGATGAAAGAGCGGTGTGCCCAGCCACTCCTCCAGGGAGCGCACGAGCTGACCGACAGCGGCAGGTGTGACATTGAGCTCGGCCGCCGCGGCGGAAAAGCTCTGATGACGGGCGCTGGCCTCGAAGGCACGCAAAGCATTGAGGTGGACTGGCAGCTTCATGTCGATAAACTTTTTCTTTCTCGGAAAGACACTTTATGTGGTTTGTCGCGGCGAAGGGAAGCCACGAATAATCGGGTTCCAAGGGAGAAGCCATGTCGCGCACCTGACTTACACAACACGCGATCTCAAGGCGCACGCGTGCCCCCGAACACTCGACCTTCAAAAAAGCGGCGGATGTGCCATGCCCCTGCCCTTTTGCTGATTTCTGGAATCAAGCTCATGCTCGTCAACGCAGACTTCTCCCGCAGCGCCATCGTCGCGTCCCACAGTTACCAATGGGTGGCTTCGCCGCAAGGCGGCATCGAGCGCGTCATGCTGGATCGGCTGGGGGGCGAGACGGCCCGAGCGACCAGCATTGTGCGCTATGCCCCGGAAACTTCTTTCCCCTCGCACCCGCATCCTGGCGGCGAAGAAATCCTGGTGTTGTCTGGAACACTTTCGGAAGAAGACCAACACTACCCCGCCGGCTGGTACCTGCGAAATCCTCCAGGATCGTCCCATCAGCCCTCCAGCCATGAAGGTGCGCTCATCTTCGTCAAGCTTTGGCAGATGAAACCTGATGAGAAGGATCCGGTGCGGATCGATACAAACGATCCCCGGGCCTGGCAGCAGCAGGACAGTCGGGAAATCTGCCCGCTGTTCTCGGGAGAAGACGAACAGGTCTGCCTGCTACGTCTACAACCAGGAGATCCTCTCTTTACCCAGAGCATCGACAGCGCCGAGTTGTTGGTGCTTTCCGGCCACATTGAAACGGTGGGGCAAGCATTCGAGCGCGGCAGCTGGATACGCTTGCCACCGGGCGCCTATCCGGACATTACCGCCGGCAGCCAAGGTGCCACCGTGTATCTCAAGACCGGACATCTGCTCAACATGCCGGTGGGGATTTAAGCATGCGAAAAGCTCGAGTGGCGATTGTCGGGGC
Organism: Pseudomonas sp. B21-056; assembly: GCF_026016325.1. Classification (NCBI taxonomy): domain Bacteria; kingdom Pseudomonadati; phylum Pseudomonadota; class Gammaproteobacteria; order Pseudomonadales; family Pseudomonadaceae; genus Pseudomonas; species Pseudomonas sp. B21-056. The sequence goes on along the minus strand of NZ_CP087203.1, from coordinate 2,335,210 downwards.
GGGCTTGAGTGGCCTGTATGCCGCCTATGCACTGCAGAAAAAAGGTGTCACGGACTATGTAGTGCTCGAAGCCCGGGACGTGCCGGGGGGACGCATCGTATCCATCCCTCCTTCCGGCGTCATGAACTCCAGACAGGACCGCTTCGACCTGGGTCCCTCGTGGTTCTGGCCTGGCTATCAACGGCAGCTGGATCGTGTCATCCAGGAACTGAAGCTGCGTCGTTACGAGCAGTATGAGACAGGCGACATGATGGTGGAGCGTTCACGCGACATACCTGCTGCTCGCACGCGCGGCTACGTGAATTCACCGCCTTCGATGCGTCTGGAGGGTGGCATGGGCGCCCTTACCGACACCTTGCGTGAGCACCTGGACTCAACGCGAATCCTCACTGGGCAAACGGTGCGCAACATGCGCCGCACAGAACATGGCATTGAATTGGATAGCACCGACTCATCAGGCCAGGTCACCATCTGGGACGTCGAACAGGTTCTCCTCGCGATGCCTCCACGCCTGGCACAGGCCACGATCGATTTTTCGCCAGCCTTGCCGGTGGAGCTCGCCCGAAGCTGGGCAGAGACCGGCACATGGATGGCCCCCCACGCCAAGTACTTCGCAATCTTCGATACACCTTTCTGGCGCGAGCAAGGACTCTCCGGCGAAGGACGAAGCGGAGTTGGCCCCCTGGTGGAGATCCATGACGCTTCGATTCCACAGGGCAGCGCCGCGCTGTTCGGCTTCATTGGTGTTCCGGCGACCGTTCGCAAGACAGTGCCTGAACACGAGTTACGATCACTTTGCCGCGCCCAGTTGGTCCGGATGTTTGGTCCACAGGCCGGTGCTCCGAAAGCCGAGTTCGTGAAAGACTGGGCAGCAGAGCCATTTACCGCCACCGAGGCTGATCTCACGGGTGCGAGTCAACATGCAGCAGCGCCCTCTGCCATGGCAGTCTCCGGGCCGTGGCGTGGATGCCTTACCGGTATCGCCAGTGAATGGTCGCCACAGTTTCCCGGCTATGTCGCCGGCGCAGTCGATGCAGCTGATCAGGGGGTACAGGGGCTGGCGAGACATTCGATTTTCGTGTACTCCAACACCTGACCTTCTGTCCGAGATCAATCATGAAGTGGGACACCATCGAAGCCCCCCACGGCCTCACCCCCCCCGCGCCCTTGAAGGTACGCGCCCAGTCCATCCCTGCGCGACACAGTTTTCCCGAGCATGCCCATGACTGGCACCAGATGGTCTATGCGATTTCCGGCGTGCTGACGGTCAATACGCACTCCGGCTCCTTCGTGATCTCGCCGGAACAGGCCGCCTGGCTGCCGACCGGACTCAGTCACAAGGTCGGCTCAATGTTCGGTGCGGAGTTTCGCAGCCTGTGGATCAGCGATCACATCCCGTCCGGCCTGCCTGGCGATCACCCCACATTGTTCGACGTGTCGCCCTTGCTCAAGGCGCTGATCATCGAAGCGGCCCGGATAGAAGATGAAGAAGACAACGACGGCTACACCGGTCGCATCACGCAACTGATCCTCGACCAACTGCGTCGCACCACCCCTATCTCCACCGCCCTGCCCTGGCCCCGTAATCAGGCGTTGGTGACGCTGTGCGAAGCCCTGTATGCCGACCCGGCGGATCCGACGGAAATGGACAGCTGGGCTCGGAAACTGGGAATGTCCGAGCGCACGCTGGCGCGCCATTTTGTCAGCGAAACAGGGATGAGCCTGCGTACCTGGCGAAGACGACTGCGCCTGTTCAGAGCCATCGAACTGCTCGGTGATGGCCTGGACGTGACCCGCACGGCCCTGGAGCTGGGCTACGGTTCCACCTCCGCGTTCATCTATGCGTTTCGCCAGGAACTGGGCAGCAGCCCGCACGCGTATATGCGTGGGGAGTCGGCGCCAGCGTGAGCTGTGATGGATCCACCACCGAATGCGTCAATCCTGCCGAGCGCGCAAAAGCCTTGTCTATGTGCTCCGGCGGAGATGGAGGACACCCAGGAATCTATTCGCCCAGATAGGCTTTCTGCACCTGCTCATTGTGAAGCAACTCTTGCGCTTGCCCTTCCAGGGCAATCCGGCCACCGTCAATCACATAGGCTCTCTGGCATGTCTGCAAGGCGAGCTTCGCGTTTTGCTCTACCAGCAGCAGCGTGACGCCGCCCTTCACCACCTCACGGATAGTCTCGAATATCTTCTGCACGATAATCGGAGCGAGCCCCATGGAGGGTTCGTCGAGCAGGAGTAATTTGGGCTTACCCATCAGGGCGCGGGAGATCGCCAGCATCTGCTGCTCGCCACCGGACATGGTGCCGGCGAGCTGGAAAGCCCTTTCCTTGAGCCGGGGGAAAATGTTGAACATGCGTTCTATGTCGGTCTCGATAGCCGTCTTGCCATCGGTACGGGAAAAGGCGCCCATTTCCAGGTTTTCGTGAACCGTCAGTTTGGGGAAGATGCCACGCCCTTCCGGCACCAGCGCCAAGCCTTCCCGTATCAAGTCGTGACTCTTGATCCTGGCATGCTCTTTCCCGTCGAAGGTAATCCGCCCTGCGGTCGGTGTCAGCATGCCGGCCAGGGTCTTGAGTGTGGTGGTCTTGCCAGCGCCGTTGGCCCCGATCAAGGCGACCATTTCACCTTCGCCCACATGAAAGTCCAGCCCCTTGATGGCCTGGATGGCGCCATAGGAAACCTTGAGATCGTTTACCTGGAGGATCTTTTTCATGTTCAAGCTACCGTCTCAGTACCCAAATATGCCTCGATCACCCGAGGGTCCTTCTGAACCTGCGCAGGCAGGCCGTCAGCGATCTTTTTGCCGAACTCCAGCACCGTCACGTGATTGCAAAGTCCCATGACCAGTTTCACGTCATGCTCGATCAGCAACACGGTCTTGCCGTCGCCCTGCATCTTGCACATCAACTGACGCAAGCCTTCGGTTTCCGAGGCGTTCATGCCGGCCGCCGGTTCATCCAGGGCGACCAGCAGCGGCTCCGTTGCCAGTGCCCGCGCGATTTCCAGTCGACGCTGGTCGCCGTATGAAAGGTTTTTTGCCAATTCGCCCGCGAAACGGCCGATACCGACGTAATCGAGCCAGTAGCGCGCCGCCTCATGAATCTCGCGCTCTTCCTGGACACAACGACGGGTGCGCAAGATAGCGCCGAACACGCCACTTTTCGTGCGGACGTGACGGCCGATCATGACGTTCTCCAGCGCCGTCATGTTGTGGAACAGGCGGATGTTCTGAAAGGTCCGGGAAATGCCGGCCTCGACCACCTTGTGAGGCTTGCTGATCCGCAGCGGCTTGCCGTTGAAATCGACCTTGCCTTCCTCGGCGTGATACAGCCCCGTCAACACGTTGAACAGCGTCGTCTTGCCCGCACCGTTCGGACCGAGCAGGCCGCGGATTTCACCGCGCCGGATACTCAGGTCGATGCCATGCAGCGCCTGTAACCCACCGAAGAACTTGCTGACGTTACGCAGTTCCAGCAGTACGTCGCTCATACCTTGTTCACCTCTTTCAGTCCGAATTCGGCTGACACGGGTTGCAGATGCTCTACGGTGCTGTCCAGCGCGGGGGGCAGAACCATTGGCTCGCTTTCATCTTCGTGCAGCTCGGCGCGGCGACGGTTCGATGGCCACAGCCCTTCGGGCCGGAACCGCATGACCAGGATCAACGCGAGGCCGAACACCAGCATCCGCAACGTTGAGGCATCGAGGACATTGCGCAGCACTTCGCGGCTGATGAAGGTCACGTTGTCCAGGACGAATGGTTGCACCCAGTTCACCAGGTCGCGGAAGACCTCGGGCATGACCGACAGGATCAGCGCACCGAGTACCACACCGCGGATCGAGCCCATGCCCCCCAGCACAACCATCGCCAGGACCATGATCGACTCCATCAAGGTGAACGATTCCGGGCTGACAAACCCTTGGTACGCGGAAAACAACGCACCTGACACCCCACCGAAGGTTGCCCCCATCGCAAATGCCAGGAGTTTGAGATTGCGTTTGTTCAGGCCCATCGCCTCGGCGGCGACCTCGTCTTCGCGCAGCGCCATCCAGGCACGCCCGATGCGGGAAACCTCCAGGCGCTTGGACAAGATGATCGAAAGGATGACCACCGCCAGAAAGAACAGGTAGTAGCTGATGACCGGCGAAACCTGCAACCCGAACAGGCTCCATTTGGCCTGCAAGGAGATGATGGCCTCGGGGGCCTGCCCACTGGCATGACTCCAGGCGCCGGCATCGACGTGCAATGGGGCAATGCCGGAAATGCCCTGCGGACCGTTGGTGATGTTTACCGGTTGGTCCAGGTTGTTCATGAAGATGCGGATGATTTCACCGAAGCCCAGCGTGACGATCGCCAGATAGTCACCGCGCAACTTGAGCACCGGTGCGCCGATCAGTACACCGCATATCGCGGCAATGACGGCGGCCAACGGAATGATGATCCATAGGGGCCAATTCATGACCCCCTCCGTCAACCCCGTCATGTTCAGGTGCGGGGATGAGAGCAGCGCATACAGGTAGGCGCCAATGGCATAGAAGCCGATATAGCCCATGTCCAGCAGCCCGGCATAGCCGATGACGATATTCAACCCCAGTGCCAGCAGTACATAGAGCATGGCAAAACCGAGAATGCGTACCCAGGTCGGCCCCAGGAACGGTATGGCGTCGACCACGAATGGCAAGGCGACGAAGGCCAGCGCGAGCAGTGCATATTGAGCGCGGATATTCTTTATCTTCATGGCAAAGCCTCCTATGCGCGGTCGGCCTGGCGCTCACCCATCAGGCCGTTGGGCCGGAAAAGCAAGACCATGATCAACACCATGAAGGCAAAAATGTCCTGATAGTTGGCGCCCAGGAATCCGCCGGTCAATTGCCCGGTATAACCTGCGGCGAGGGACTCGATCAGCCCCAGCAGAATCCCGCCCGCCATCGCGCCGAAAAGATTTCCGATGCCTCCAAGCACCGCGGCGGAGAAGGCTTTGAGCCCCAGCAACAGGCCCATGTAGGCGTCGGCCTGGCCATAGTTGACCGCGCGCATGACACCGGCCACTGCCCCCAACGATGCGCCGATTACGAAGGTGGCGGAGATCACCCGGTTGATGTTGATGCCCATCAGCCCGGCGACCTCCTGGTTCTGCGCGGTGGCCCGCATGGCCTTGCCGAGCCGGGTCTTGTCGACCAGCAACCACAGCGCAAACATGATGACCACCGAGATGATCATGATGCTCATCTGGATATTGGTAATGGTGGCGCCAAACACATCGATCGGTTGGGTTTCAACCACCTCGGGAAAGGTCTTGTAACCACGTCCCCAGATCATCATCGCCAGGTTCTGCAGAAAAATGGAGATACCAATCGCCAGGATCAGTGGCGTCAGGCGAGGAGCTTTGCGCAGCGGTCGGTAGGCAAATTTTTCCATACCTTGCGCCATCAACATGCACACGACTGCCGCAATCATGATTGCGAGCAGGAGTGTCAGCACGCCGGGGGCAAATCCGAACCCTGCAAGCATGGTCAGCACCGAAATCGTCACCATCGCCCCAACCATCACGATCTCGCCGTGGGCGAAGTTGATCAGGCCGATAATGCCGTAGACCATGGTGTAACCCAGCGCTACCAGGGCGTAGATGCTGCCGAGCACCAGACCATTGAGGATCTGCTGCAACAAGATATTGAGATTGGCGTCCACTTCGTGATTCCTCGAAACTGCGTCGTGTTCACCGCGCCGGCTTGTAGCGCCGGCGCGGTGACATTCATGGCAGATCAGAAAAAGTCTTCTTGTTATGGTCACGGGCCATGGAGGCCCGCTTGGGGTTGCTGCTCAAACTTACTCGCGCTCCACCGCCAGGGTTTTCCATTTGCCGTCTTCAAACTGGAAAATCGTCGCTGCCGCGTTCTTGAGATTGCCGGCCTCGTCAAATGCAATGGTGCCGGTGACACCTTCGTAGCTGGAGCTTTTCAGGACGGGCAGGTAAACAGCCGGATCATCCGATTGCGCCTTGACCATTGCGTTGATCGCAGCCCAGGTGGCGTCGTATGCGGCCGGCGACGATTGCACCACGCCCGTGCCGAACCTGGCCTTGAGCTTCTGCTCGAAAGCAGCGCCTTTCGGCATCTCCTGCAACGGCGTGCCGTAGTTCCAGGCGTACGCACCTTCAGCCGCGCTGCCCGCCATTTTCTTGAATTCATCGTTAGGCAGATTGCCGATGTTCATGAACCTGGCCTTGATGCCCAGGTTTTTCATCTGCTTGGCCATCGGCGCCGCCTGATAATCCAGGGCGGCAAAGAACACAGCGTCCACTTGTTGCGCTTTGGCAGTGGTCAGGATGGCGTTGAAATCGGTGGCCTTGTCGTTGGTGTACTCACGTACCACGACATTGCCGCCCGCCGCCTTGACCGCCTTGTTCACCTCATCCGCCAGGCCTTGGCCATACGCAGTGCGGTCATCGAAGATCGCAATGCGTTTGGCACCGAGTTTATTGACCAGGTAGTTGCCGGCGTAGCGACCCAGCGTGGCGTCGTCATTGACCACGCGGAACACCGACTTGATGCCTTGCTTGGTCAACGCAGGGTTGGTTGCCGAGGGCGTGATCTGAGGAATGCCGGCATCGCCATAGATCTTGGAGGCCGGAATACTGGTGCCCGAGTTGTAGTGGCCGATGACCACGGCGACCTTGGCATCCACCAGGCGCTGGGCTACCGCAGTGCCGGTGCGTGGGTCCGCCACGTCGTCTTCGGAGACCAGCTTGAACTCGGCCACCTTGTCGCCTATTTTCAGTTTTTGCTGATTGGCCTCTTCGATGGCGATGCTCACGCCATGTTCAACGTCCAGCCCCTGGTGACCGGATGGCCCGGTCAATGGCCCGGCAAAGCCTATTCGGACCTGCTCGGTGTCCGCAGCAGTGGCGATCCCGACACTGAGCGCTGAAGCCATGGCCGCAGCGAGTGCTGTGAAGATCAGGTTGTGTTTACGCATATACCCCTCCCAGAAATCATCGGACAAAACGAATTGAGCACGTTGACGTGCAAATCTTCTTTTCCATGCCCGGAGCCTTGTCACGGCACCCGGATTTTTATTCGGGACAATCTCACTGCTGGTACGGCCATCGTAGCCGACCGAGCTTGTAAGATAACAGTCAGCAGGCAACTGTCAATTGGTATATGCTGGCATCCATGAAAATGCCGGATGACCACGCCCTGTGAAGTCAGTTGTTTGATAACATACGGGGCGCGGTCAACTGCCCGGATCATCGGCCTACTGATGAAATAAACCGAGACTTTGCACTTATTTGACGGGGCCAACCCGGCGGTCAACCCTTCATCTTCCGTGATGAGCAATCAGATTCAGGAGCAACACAATGGACGCGACAACAGGTACGCGCAGGGGCAATCTTGCAGAGACGGTCATCCGTGAACTGGCCAATCGCATCGACGTGGGCACCTACGGTCCCGGCGAGAAGCTGCCTTCCGAACAGGCGCTGTGCAAAGAATTCAACGTCAGCCGGCCAGTCATCCGCGAGGCGGTCGCCTCACTGCGCCTGGGTGGGCGGTTGATCGCGCGCCAGGGTGTGGGCGTGTTCGTCGTCGAGCAGGACGTCAAGCGCATCGGCTATGCACTCAGCACCGCCGTCGATGATGTCCGCGCAGCGGCCCAGGTGCTGGAACTTCGCCTGGGCATCGAAACCGAATCCGTTGCCCGAGCCGCCGAACGCCGGAGCCCGACCAGCATGGCGGACATCACCCAGGCATTCGATCGTTTCAATGCGCTGGATGGCACCGATCTTGAAGAAGAGGCCAAGGCCGATTTCGAGTTTCACCTGGCGATCGCCCGCGCCACCAACAACCCTCATTTCACTCAGCTTCTGGAAGCATTGGGGCCGGATATCATCTTTGACCTGCACCTCAAGCACGGGCAATCCACCGGCAAGAGTCGCCAGGCACACATCAAGAAAATCGGCCGGGAACACGGCGCGATTCTTTCGGCGATTACCATGGGCGACATCAACGGTGCCCGCACCGCACTGCGCAAGCACCTTGAAGAAAGCCTTTCGCGCTATCAGCGCCTGGTGCAGAGCGGAGAGTGATCTCCGCCCTGCCGTTTCACCTGGTCAACCCAGCCCCAGGCACAGGTATTTGATCTCGACGTAATCCTCGATACCGTAGCGCGAGCCTTCACGGCCAAGGCCAGAAGATTTAATGCCGCCAAATGGCGCAACTTCTGTAGCCAGCACGCCCACGTTCACCCCGACCATGCCGTATTCCAGCGCTTCGGACACCCGCCACACCCGCCCCAGGTCACGGGCATAGAGGTAACAGGCCAGGCCAAACTCCGTCGCATTGGCCTGAGCGATCACCTCGCTTTCCGTGCTGAAACGGAACAGTGGCGCCACGGGTCCGAAAATTTCCTCCCGGGCCACACGCATATCGGTCGTGACGTCGGCCAGCAACGTTGGCTCATAGAAGGCACCACCCAATGCGTGACGCTTACCCCCGGTCATCACCCGCGCCCCGCCCTCTCGCGCTTCGGTCACCAATGTATCGACCCCGACCAACGCCCTGGCGTCGATCATAGGACCGACCTCGGTGCCCGCCTGCGCGCCATCGCCGACCACCAGCTCGTTGATTCGAGCGGCAAATTTCTCGACGAAGCGATCATAGATGCCATCCTGGATGAAGAAGCGGTTGGCGCACACACAGGTCTGACCGGCATTGCGGAATTTGGCGATGACGGCACCTTCGACCGCCGCGTCAAGGTCAGCATCGTCAAAGACGATGAAAGGCGCATTGCCTCCCAGCTCCAGGGTGACTTTCTTGACCGTGGCGGCGCACTGTTCAAAAAGCTGGATGCCAATGGGCGTGGAGCCGGTGAACGACAGCTTGCGCACGATCGGACTGGAGGTCAGTTCGCTGCCGATCGCACTGGAATCACCGGTGACCACACTCAACACACCACGGGGAATGCCGGCCCGCTCAGCCAGCACACAGAGCGCCAGCGCCGTGAAGGGCGTCTGTGAAGCCGGTTTCAGCACCAGCGTACAGCCGGCCGCCAACGCTGGCGCGGCCTTGCGGGTGATCATTGCCGCGGGGAAATTCCACGGGGTAATCGCGGCACAGACGCCTATGGGCTCTTTGGTGACGATAAGCCGCCGATCAACATGGGGCGACGGGATCACATCGCCATAAACGCGCTTGCCCTCCTCTGCATACCACTCCACATAAGCAGCCGCGAAGGCAATTTCACCTCGCGCCTCGGCCAGTGGCTTGCCCTGCTCGGCGGTCATGATCTGCGCGAGGTCTTGCTGATGATTCATGATTTCGCGAAACCAGGCTTGCAGGCGCGCTGCACGCTCTTTCGCGGTGAGTGCACGCCAGGCGGGAAGCGCGGCGTGGGCGGCGTTGATCGCACGCCGAGTTTCGCCGCTTCCCATTCGCGGTACACAACCGATCACCTCGCCGGTGGCGGGGTTGGTCACATCAATGGTCCCGGCAGTGTCAGCCGCTACCCATTGACCATCGATGTAGCAAAGTTCACGCAGCAGTTCAGGATCGGCCAGTCTCATGATGAGTGCTCGTAAAAATGGGTGAAAAAAAGGCGGGACGACGCATCCGTCCCGCCTTGGAGGAAAATCAGCGCGAAGCGAGGGCTTTTTCGCGTATCTGGCTCAAGCTCATGCGAGGGGTCAGCGCTTCCGGGTCGACCTGAATCTCGATCAGGGCTGGTTTCTGCGAGGCGATACAGCGCTCGAATGCATCAGCGAACTGTTCGGTGGCCACCACCGTTTCGGCATGGAAGCCATAAGCACGCGCCAGCAGGGCGAAGTCCGGGTTGTGCAGTTCGGTTCCAGAAACGCGACCTGGGTAGCTGCGTTCCTGGTGCATGCGAATCGTGCCGTACATGCCGTTGTTCACCACGATCACCACCAGGCGGGCGTCATAGTTGGCAGCGGTGGCCAGTTCCTGGCCGTTCATGAGGAAGCAGCCATCGCCGGCAAATGCCACGACCGTACGCGCAGGCGCGGTGATCTTGGCCGCCACCGCCGCCGGCACCCCGTACCCCATGGAGCCGTTGGTTGGACCCAACAGGGTGCGGAAGGTGCGGTGCTGATAACCGCGGTGCACCCAGCCGGTGTAGTTGCCGGCACCACAGGTGATGATGCTGTCGTGCGGCAGGCGATCATTGAGCCAGGCGATGACTTCGCTCATCTGCACCGGCCCTGGCGATGCCGGGCAGTCGAAGTTGGCACGGTAGCCACGATTGAGTTGCGCAGTCCAGGCTGCCAGCCCTTGGGGATTGACCGCTGGCAATGCCGCCACTTGCGCGGCGAAGGTTTTCATTCCGGCGTTGATTGCCAGGGTGGGCTGATAGACCCGTCCGAGTTCTTCAATACCCGCGTGCACGTGAATCAGTTTTTGTTTGGGGACCGGGATGTCCACCAGTGCATAACCGCCCGTGGTCATCTCGCCAAGACGCGCACCGATCACCAGCAGCAGGTCCGAATGCTTGACCGCCTCGACCAGTTCAGGCCCGGCAGCCAACCCCAGGTCACCCGCGTAGTTGGGCAGCGTATTGTTGAACAGATCCTGGCAGCGGAACGAAGCGGCCACCGGCAGATTCTGTTTTTCGATGAACGAACGAATGTCGTCCACTGCTCCAGCACTCCAGCCACCACCGCCCAGCACCACCAACGGGCGCTGCGCCTGACCGATCAGGCTCTGCAGTTGCTCAAGCGAAGCAGGCGAAGCGGCCGGTTCGATGACCTGTGAAGGGCCGGCATCGGCAACGCTGACCCGATCTGTCAGCATGTCTTCCGGCAAGGCCACGACCACCGGGCCGGGGCGACCGTTGATGGCGCGATGAAAAGCCTGACTGAGCAGTTCGGGCAAGCGTGCGGCATCATCCACTTCCACCACCCATTTGGCCATCTGGCCGAACATGCGGCGATAATCGATCTCCTGGAACGCTTCGCGCTCCACCTGATCCCGGGCCACCTGACCGATGAACAGGATCATCGGCGTGGAGTCCTGGAACGCAGTGTGCACCCCGACCGAAGCGTTCGTGGCACCCGGACCGCGGGTGACGAAGCAGATCCCCGGCTTACCGGTCAGCTTGCCATAGGCTTCGGCCATATAGGCCGCGCCTCCCTCCTGGCGGCAGACGATCAACTCGATATCGTCCTGCGCATCGTGCAGCGCATCGAGCACCGCGAGGTAACTCTCACCCGGCACGCAGAAAGCCCGCTCGACGCCGTTGATACGCAGCGCATCAACCAGTACCTGACCGCCTGTACGGGTTGCCGTGGAATTGTTGTCAGTCATTTTTGTTCTCCATCAGGCCACGCGGTCAGATGACCGAGTCTTCCAAAAAGGGACGGTTTTCAACTACGCGTTGATAAGACAGGGCGCTCAAATCCAGGCTGCGGTATTCGCCATAGGTGATCAGCTCACTCAAGCCCCGACCGATAGCCGGCGCCTGCTGCAGGCCGTGACCGCTGAAGCCGTTGCAGAACAGGAAGTTGCGTACTTCGTTGTGGGGGCCGACGATGGCGTTGTGATCCAGCACGCAGAAGTCGTAATGACCGGCCCAGGAGTTAACGACTTTGATCGCCTCAAACGCGGGAACACGCTCGGCGAGGATCGGCCATACCTCTTCGTCAAACTCGTCGTGCAGCACGTCGAAGTCATCGAAGGCGACTTCCGGGTCGACTTTGGGATAAGTGCCGCCAAGGTACAGATGACCTTCCGGGCGAAAAAACACACCGGTTGGATCGATGGTCAACGGCACCACGCCTTGCAGCGGCGTATGGCAATCGAAAACAAACAGTGAGCGCCGACGCGACTCGACCGGGATCTGCAAGCCGGCCATCTTTGCCACGGTGGGCCCGCGGGTACCGGCCGTGTTGACCAGGTAATCACAGCTGATGCGCTCGCCACTGGCCAGGGTCACGCCGCTGATCTGATCGCCCTTGCGCAGAACCTCGACCACTTCGTTCTCGATGTACTCGACCCCCATCGAACGCGCTTTCTTGCGAAAGCCGTTCATGATGCCGTAGTTGTCGAACCAACCCTCATCCTTCTCACCGTAGGTCCCGCCGGCCAGGCTATCGGGGTTGACCCAGGGGAAACGCCTGATCAGCGCCTCGGTGTCCATGAGCGTCACATCGGCGCCGTTGTCCAGCTGCGTCTGGTGCAGACGCTTGAGTACGTCGAAACCTTTCTGGTCGGCCAGGAACAGGTAGCCGTTTTCCTTGAAGGCCAGATCCGGCTTTTCGCCATTGACCTCCATCAGTTGCGCAAAGTCGCGGATGAACTGGGCGCCAAACCGGGAGATCTGAATGTTGATCGGGTTGGAAAACTGCACGCGAATCGAGCTGCTCGAAAGTGCAGTCGCCGACTGGGCATAGGTCCAGTCACGCTCGATGACCAGCACCGACCCGGTGAAATCCGGGTTATTGGCCAGGAAATACGCCGTGGCACTGCCGTTCACCGCACCGCCCACGATCACCACGTCGTAATGTTGTTTTGTTGCTGTCGAAGCCATGGCTCGGACCTCTTGGAGTTCGATGAATAGGCGTTACTTCGGATCTTCGAAATGACCGGCACCGGCAAAGTTGCCGCCATGAAAACGAGCGGCAGGCTCATTCGGATCCAGCGGCGGATGCTCGGCGAGCACGGCTTCGCGGTAATCGTCCGCACTGTCTTGCGGCTCGTAGCCCAAGGACGAAGCCATCCGGTTATCCCAGAGTGACTCCCGGTTGGCCGACATGCCGTAGACGATCATGTGCCCTGCACGGGGCGCATGCAGGGATCGCTCGACGATCTGGGCAAAGTCGGAGAACGACAGCCAGGTCGCCAGCATGCGACGGTCCAGCGGCTTTTCGAACGATGAGCCGATACGGATATTGACGGACTCGATGCCGAACTTGTCCCAGTAATAACGGCCCAGGTCCTCGGCGAAACATTTGCTCAAGCCGTAGAGCGAATCAGGTCGATGCGGGACGCTGGCATCGATGGTTTCGGTACGGTCGTAGAAACCGATGGCGTGATTGGAGCTGGTGTAGATCACCCGCTTCACACCTTTCTGCCGGGCGGCTTCATAGATGTTGTAGGTCCCGACGATGTTGCCGTTGAGGATCAACTCGAACGTGTTCTCAAGCGGAACCCCACCGGCATGGATGATCGCATCGACGTCTTCGGCCAACGGCAGCACGTCGGCAAAACTGGCCAGATCGCAGCGCACCAGTTCTTCGTGAGGTGCGGCTTCACCCATGTCGGCGATGTCGGTCAATCGCAGATATTCGGCATGCGCGGCCATCTCGGCACGCAGGATCTTGCCCAGGCGGCCCGCAGCCCCGGTAATCAACAATCGTTTAAAAGGCTTGCTCATCGGAAAACTCTCGAATTAGTCAGTGACGGCGACGCTTAAACCAACAAGGCCAGAGCCGCGCGCATCTGCACGATGGCCTGCTCAAGCTGTTGGCGAGACGTCGCGAAAGACAGGCGAATGTAGGGTTCAAGACCAAATGCAGAACCCGGGACCGTCGCGACCTTGCCGACACGCAGCAAGTAATTGGCGAGGTCGGTATCGGTCTCGATCACTTGCCCATCGAGTGTCCGTTTGCCGAGAAACGCCGAACATTTCGGGAAGGCATAGAACGCTCCTTCGGGCATCTGCAGCTCCAGCCCGTCAATGGCCGCCAGGCCTTCGACGACCATTGCACCCCGGGCCTGATACTCGCGATTGGCATCACGCACGAAGTCCTGGGGGCCGCTCAGAGCTGCCGCGGCAGCCAACTGGGAAATGGCCGAGGGGCATGTCGTGGTCTGCGATTGGGTTTTGTTCATCGCGACAATCAGTTCTTTCGGCCCTGCCGCATACCCCAGGCGATACCCCGTCATGGCGTAGGCTTTCGATACGCCATTGATCACCAGCGTGCGCTCGCGCAGTTCGGGACAGGCCGTCACGAACGGCACGAAAGGCTTGTCACCCAGAATGATGTGCTCATAGATTTCATCGGAGATGACCAGGATCCGCGGATGTTTCTTCAGCACCGCTCCCAATGCCGCGAACTCCTGCCGGGTATAGATCGCGCCGCAGGGATTGTTCGGCGAGTTGAGCATCAACCAGCGGGTCTTCGGCGTAATCGCCGCCTCGAGGCGTGCGGCATCGAGCTTGAAGCCATACTCCGAACCGCAAGGTATGACCTTGGGCACACCGCTGTTGAGCAGCACCATATCGGTGTAGGACACCCAGTAGGGCGCCGGCGTGATCACCTCGTCGCCCGGCTCCAGCGTTGCCAGGAAAGCATTGAACAGCAGTTGCTTGGCGCCGTTGGCAATGCAGATTTCGTCCAGGCCGTAGTGCAAGTCGTTTTCGCGGGCAAACTTATCGACGATGGCCTGGCGCAATACCTCGTAACCGTTGGGCGCGGTGTAGTGGTTGTTGCCCTCCAGCATGGCCCGATAGGCCGCTTCGATGACGTGGGCCGGCGTATTGAAGTCCGGCTCGCCAAGGCTGAGGTTGATGACCGGTTCGCCTTGCGCGAGCATTTTCTTGGCCAGGACAGATACCGCCATGCTTGGCGAACTCTTGACTGTTTTGACCCGCGAACTTTGAAATTCCATTACTTGCTCCCTTGCCCGGCTTCATAGCCATAGTCGTCACGCGCCTGTTCGACACTGATGTAGCCAAAGCGCAGATCACGCTCGACGTCCTCTCGCGGACGCCGGCGCGGGTCGCCGTAGCCACCACCGCCCGGCAAACTGAGAATCAGGCGGCGGTCCGCCGGCACGAATTGCTGGCCCTTGCCGCGCAACAACGTGCCATCATCCAGACCGACATATCCGTGGGCCCCCTCTTTGCCCCCCTCAAGCCCTCGGGCGGGATAGAGAATGCGATCAAACATGGCGCTGAAACGGAACGAGTACCCCTCGGCGGCGGACACTTCGATTTCCTGTCCCAGACCTCCGCGCAACTGACCGGCGCCGCCCGATCCATTGCGCAGCTCCTTGCGCCAGACAATGACCGGCCCGGCATGCTCGGTGGCCTCGACCGGCATGGTGTGCACACCGCTCGGGAACGCCGTGGCACTCAAGCCATCCTTGCCGGCGCGCGCGCCCATGCCACCGCTGTTGAACATCAGCATCTCGGCGTTACGCCCCTCGGGATTGCTGTCCAGGGGGCGGACACTCAAGTGCAGGTTCCACAGCGCACTGGCGCCCTCGGCCGGAACCTGGCCGTGCAGGCATTGATGCAGGGCACCGAGCACCAGGTCCGGCACGAAGTGCCCGAGCACGTGACGCACCGACACCGGCGCCGGGTGCTTGGCATTCAGGATGCACCCTTCCGGCGCCACCACATCGAACGGCGCCAGGGATGCCGAGTTGTTCGGGATCTCAGGGGCGACGATGCATTTGAGGCCATAGCAGGCATATGCCTTGGCGTAGCCCAGCGGTACGTTGATACCGAACTGGCTCATGCCGGAGGTGCCGTTGAAATCCGTGAGAATGCCATCCGGCCCGACCGTCAGCGTCACCGACAAGGTCACGGGAACGTCATAGCCGTCCAGGGTCATGCTGTTCTGGTAAGTGCCATGCGGCAGGGACTTGAAGCACTCCAGCGTCGCCTGGCGGCTGTGCTCCAGAATGAACCCGCCGATGTGTTCCAGATCATCGAGGCGGAACTCTTCGAGCATGCTCAACAAGCGCTTGTGACCGGTTTCGTTGCAGGCCGACAGGGCATAGAAGTCACCGACCACCCGATCGTTCTCGCGCACGTTGTTGCGCAGGATATTGATCAGGTCGCGGTTGACCTGGCCGCGCTCGAACAGCTTCATGATCGGAATGAACAGGCCTTCTTCGTAGACCTCACGGGCATCCGGGCCAAAACCACGGCCGCCGATATCGACGACATGGGCCGTGCTGGCAAAGTAGCCGATCAGCTTGCCCTTGTAGAACGAGGGAGAAACGATGGTGATGTCGTGCAGGTGGCCGGTGCCCTTCCAGGGGTCGTTGGTCACGTACACATCGCCTTCGAAGATGTTCTCCTGGCCGATGTCATTGATGAAATGCACCACCGCCTCGGCCATCGTGTTGACGTGCCCGGGAGTACCGGTCACCGCCTGGGCAAGCATGTTGCCGGAACGGTCGAAGACGCCGGCGGACAAATCGCCCGCCTCACGCACACTGGTCGAGAATGCCGTGCGGATCAGCGTCAGGGCCTGTTCTTCAACCACCGAAATCAGGCGATTCCACATCACCTGCATTTGAATATCGATCAAGGTATCGCTCATGGAAAAATCGCCTTCTATGCAAGGGACGCTTAGCGCCGAACGACCAGCAGGCAGCCATCAGGCTGAACGGTGGCGATGAAGGAGGAAGACACGAAGGTCGATGTTTCGCGCTCGGCAATGATGGCCGGACCATCAATGCGCGCCCCTGGTTGTAACTCCTCACGCTGGAAGATGCCGGCATCGACAAAGCCACCGCTGACGACGTCGAAGACGTTACGACGCGCAACCTCATGGGCCCGATGCGAAGCATTGATCTGATTGACCGGCCGCACCGGCATCAGCGCAGAGCTGGCCTTGACCGACCAACTGACGATCTCGATGTCGGGCCCTTCGATTGGGCGACCGAAGAACTGGGTATAAGCTGCCTCGAACAGCGCCTTGAACTGCCCGGTGTCATCACGGCTGAACCGCTTGAACGGCAGAGCTACCGGAATTTCCCAACCCTGGCCGACGTACCGCATGAATGCCGTGCATTCCAGCTCGGGCTCGCCTTCGGGCATGCCCTGGCGCAGGAAACCGATGGATTCGGACTTCATGTCATCGATCAGGGCATTGACCTGCGACGCATCGAACTCCGACAAGCGCACGAATGAACTGCGCACCGCCTCATAGCCGAACGGCGCACGTAGAAAGCCAATGGCCGATCCGACACCCGCGCCGGCCGGCACCAGGAAGCGCGATACACCCATTTTTTCGCACAGGCGCGCGGCGTGCAGCGGACCACCGCCACCAAAGGTGATCATGGTGTATTCGGCAATGTCCTTGCCACTTTCGACGGCATGGACACGCCCCGCGTTGGCCATGTTTTCATCGACCACCTCACAGACACCGTAGGCCGCTGTGACCGCCTCCATATTGAGCGGTGCAGCAATGACCCGTGCGGTTGCCGAAGCGGCGCTTTCAACGGACAAGTGCATGGCCCCACCGGCGAAGTTGTCCGGATCCAGGCGCCCCAGCAAAAGGTTCGCATCGGTGATGGTCGGCTCCAGGCCGCCACGTCCGTAGCAGGCAGGGCCTGGCTCGGACCCGGCGCTGTGCGGCCCGACCCGAATCTGGCGCATGCTGTCGATGCTGGCGATAGAGCCACCACCGGCACCGATTTCGACCATCTCTACCACCGGGATCGAGATCGGCATGCCACTGCCCTTCTTGAAGCGGTAAGTGCGTGCCACTTCAAAGGTCTTGGCAGTCTTCGGAACCTGATTTTCTATCAGACAGATCTTCGCCGTGGTGCCGCCCATGTCGAAGGACACCACCGAATCCAGCGAATATTTGCGTGCGATGTCGGCGGCGAAAATCGCACCACCGGCGGGGCCGGACTCGACCAGGCGCACGGGGAACTCCGCAGCGCTCTGTACCGAAATGATCCCGCCACCGGAGTGGATCATGAACACCGGGCAATCGGCACCGGACTGCTTGAGCGTCACCACCAGGCGATCCAGGTAGGACTTGATCAGCGGCTTGACGTAAGCATTGGCGCACACGGTATTGAAACGCTCGAACTCACGCATCTGCGGCGAGACTTCGCTGGAAATCGAGACCGAAACGTTCGGCAAGCGACGCTGCAAGGCATCGCGCAACAAACGTTCATGGGCACCATTGACGTAACTGTGAATCAGGCCAACCGCGATGCTCTCGTAGTTGCCCTCAGCCACCCGCTCGACCAGCGCATCGATATCGGACGACTCAGGTGCGATCAGCACATCACCGTGCACATCCAGGCGCTCGCGCAAGGTGTAGCGATGTTCACGCTCGATCAGAGGCGGCGGCAACGTGATGTTGATGTCGTATTGTTCGAAACGGTTTTCCGTGCGCATTTCCAGCGTGTCACGAAAACCTTCGGTGGTAATGAACGCGGTCCTGGCCCCACGCCGCTCGATCAGGGCGTTGGTCGCCAGGGTGGTGCCATGAATCAGTTGATCAATATCGGACAACTTCAGGCCGGCAGCCTCGATGACACTTTTCACACCGGTGAGGATGGCGCGCTCGGGCAGCTCGTAGTCAGTCAGAATCTTGGTTGAGTGCAATACCCCGCCTACGTCCAGCGCGATATCGGTAAAGGTCCCACCTATGTCCACGCCGACCCGGCATGAAGTAGCAGTCATCGTCGTATCCCCTGAAATTCCTGATTCATGACAAGAGGCTGTCGAGTCATGTCAAAATGTAAGTTATAAGTTGTCTTACAGGCAGTCAAGTACCGACACATACCATTCTGCTTTTTCACACACAAAATGGATGGCCGGGATCCGTAAGATCCCGGCCATTTTTCATTGCTCCCGGGTCTTGACCATACGCGCCCCGCCCACCGCCTGGGCCGTCGGGAAAACCTCCAACCGCGACACGTCCACTTGCTGCGGTAGACTCAACGCCGCCAACAGCAATGTCGCAATGTCTTGCGGCATGATCAACTCATACCCTTCGTACAACTCGGCACCGGCGGCCTGCATGCCCATGGCGGTCTTGTACAGTTGTGTCTGGACTCGTCCCGGGGCGATTTCCGTCACGCGCACCCCGCTGCCGAGCAAGTCGCAGCGCAATGCATCGCAGAACAGGCTGATGCCGGCCTTGGACGCACCATAAACCGCCGCCCCCGGATGCGGTGCACGGCCGGCACTGGAGCCAATGAAGAACAGATGGCCGTGACCACGCTCGATCATTCCAGGCAACGCCTTGCGCGTCAGGTGCAAAGGCGCCTTCAGATTGATGTCGAACATGTTGTCGATTTCTGTCGGGTCCATCTCCTGGAAAGACGCCCGCGTGGACAACACACCCGCGTTATTCACCAACACATCCACCGGGTAACGAGCCAGAAGGTCAGTGAACGCATCCGCCTGGCGTACATCCGCCTCAACGACGATCACGTCCCGCTCCGAACGTAACTGCGCCAATGCCTCGGGGCTGCGACCCACCGCAATCACCTGCAATCCCGCGTCACGCAATGCCAGGACCACGGCCTTGCCGATGCCGCTGGTGGCGCCGGTGACCAGCGCCCGACGATAAATCGCTGGAATCGATACGGCATCAGGCATAGATGTATCCCCCGCTGACAATCACGTTCTCACCGGTGGCGTAACTGTTACGGCTACTGCCCATCATCACGATCCATTCAGCGATTTCGGCGGGTTCCGCCGCACGCCCCAACGGGTTGGCGGCGGCCAGTTCGCCGAGGAAACCCAATTGCTTGGCACGCTCGGTGGCAAAACCGGCCGGCGCCACCGAGTTGACCAGGATCTGGTCCTTGGCGCAGGCCTGGGCGAAGGATTTGGTCAGGCTGACGACGGCCGCCTTGGTCGCGGCATAGTGGGCGTTCTGCGGGTGCGCCTTGAAGGCGTCGACCGAGGTGACGTTGACGATGCGACCGGTCACGGCGGGCGTCGCCACGTACGCCTGCATATGTTTCACCGCCGCCACCATCATGTGATAAGTGCCTTTGATGTTCACCGCATTTTCCAGATCCCATTCCTCGTCAGTGATCTCGAAAATGTCCTTGCGCGGATAAATCGCGGCACTGTTGACCAAGCAATGCACGCGCCCCAGGGCATCGACAATTTGCTGGAAAGCGCCATGAGCGGATACCTGCCGGGAGATATCGCCTACGGCCGTCGCCACTTCGCAACCCTCGGCGCGAAGCAGCTCGGCAGCGGCGACCATCAACGGCTCATTTCGGTCGATGATGCCGATTTTCGTCGCCCCGCGTTTACGCATCAGCTTGGCGGTTTCCAATCCCAGACCCGAAGCGCCACCGACGATTACGACCGTTTGCCCATCCATAAAACACCTCCGCGATTAGTCTTTACGTAAGATGCCTGTTGTCTTACATTTGGTCAAACCCAATTTGTCCGACAATGGTCGGCAAGCCTTCGCTCAGTCACAGGACAACGCTATGACCGCGGCCACCGTCCATTCGAAATCCGTACCCAATAATGCCCGCGACCGCCTGTTGGATGTGGCGCTGGAGCTGTTCGCCACCCACGGCTACCAGGCCATCGGCCTGCGCGATCTGGCAGGCCCTTTAGGGCTGCATGCCGGCTCGTTGTATAACCACATCGAGAACAAGCAGTGCCTGCTGTTCGAGCTGATCGAAGGTGCGGTATCCGACCTGCTGGCCGACACCAAACGGCGCATGCGGGGCGCCAGGACTCACCGCGATCGCCTTCAGCGCTTTGTCCACGCGTTCGTCGTTTTCAACCTGGCCGAGAGGCGCCGGCTGCTGCTGGTGACACGCGAATCGGTCAATCTGACTGATGAGCAACAACAGGCAATCAATCGACTCAGGAGCAACCACGCAGACCTGCTGAAGGCCATCATCTGCGCTGAATGTGGCGAAACCGACTGCATCGGTGAGCGCACAGACATGATTACAGAGGTGGTCATCGGCATGCTCTACGGACAATCCCTCTGGCAGAGCATTGAGGTCCCGGAACAAAAACTCCTGGATGTCCTGACCCACTCTGCCCTGGGCATCATCTCCAGCGGCAAAGATTAGACGATCAAGGCAGGAAAGCCCGACATGCGCGTCACAACGAACTGCCCCCCCGTTTCCGGCCCGCCATGCGACCCAACGGGAGCAAGCGCCCTGCCTGGGGTGGAGAAGTCCCGCAGCGGTTATTCGGACCGGTATCAGAAAATCAGTATCTTGTCGGCATCCACCGTCCAGTCCGCCAACTCCCCCGGCGATGAGCGCCGGACACCCGCAACCAGTTCCACGTCGGTCATGCCCCTGGCGTCCATGCCGTCGCCGCACAGCGCCACCTCCCCTTTGCGCAGGATCTTGGCCAGCACGAGTTCGAGGTTGTAGTGCCCCATCGGCACTTTCTGCCCGGCACGGGCGCAGCTCACCGCATCCGACTGCAGGTAGACCCGGACCTGGGCCTGCTTGCGCGCCGACAGCGAACCGGCCAGCCGCAATGCATTGAATGCCCGCTCCGAGCCGTAGCAGGCGTCGTTGATGATGAACAGGAAAGCGCTCATGGTGACTCCTTGGTGGCGGTTGGGGCTGCAAGGCAGCCCCGGCGTGAGCAGCTCAATGCCGCAGGATCTGGCTCAGGAACATCCGCGTGCGCTCCGACTGCGGATCGCTGAAAAAGGCCTTGGGCTCGTTCTGTTCGACGATCTGGCCCTGGTCCATGAAGATCACCCGGTCGGCAACTGCCTGGGCAAAACCCATTTCGTGGGTGACACAGAGCATGGTCATGCCCTCTTCCGCCAGCTGGATCATGGTATCGAGCACTTCCTTGATCATCTCCGGGTCCAGTGCTGAAGTCGGCTCGTCGAACAGCATGACCCGCGGGTTCATGCACAACGCCCTGGCGATGGCGACCCGCTGCTGCTGACCACCGGACAACTGCCCCGGATACTTGTGCGCATGCTCGGGGATCCGCACTTTGGTCAGGTAATGCATGGCCTGTTCCTCCGCCTGCTTCTGCGGGACCTGACGCACCCAGATCGGTGCGAGCGTGCAGTTCTCCAGGATCGTGAGGTGCGGGAACAGGTTGAAGTGCTGGAAGACCATGCCCACTTCCTGGCGGACCTCATCGATCTTGCGCACGTCGCTGGTGAGCTCGGTGCCGTCGACCACGATCCGGCCCTGCTGGAATTCTTCCAGGCGATTGATGCAACGGATCATGGTCGATTTACCCGAGCCCGACGGGCCACAGATAACGATCCGCTCGCCACGGCTGACGGTCAGGTCGATGTCGCGCAGCGCATGGTAATTGCCATACCACTTGTTCATCCCGGTGATCTGGATGGCGACCTCCCGGGAAGGTGCACGGCTTACTGTCGAATGCTGGCTTTTCATGATGCAAGGCTCCTCAGCGGTGATCGGTCTTGAGCCTTTGCTCAAGGTGTATCGAGTAACGGGACATGCCGAAGCAGAACAGGAAGAACACGCCGCCGATGAACAGGAACAGCTCCCAGTAGATGCCTTGCCACTGCGTGCTCGCGCGGATCGCCGTGGACAGGGCTATGGGGTCGAGCAAGCCGATGAACACCACCAGGGTGGTGTCCTTGAACAGGCCGATGAAAGTACTGACGATCATTGGAATGGAGATCTTCAGCGTCTGGGGCATGATCACCAGGCGCTGGGCTTTCCAGTAATCCAGCCCGAGTGCCTGCGCAGCTTCGCTTTGACCTGGAGGCAGCGCGGCCAGCCCTCCCCGGATGACCTCCGCCATGTAGGCCGTGGAAAAGACCGTGACCATGATGATCACCCGCAGGATCAGGTCGAACGAGGTGCCCGGTGGCAGGAAATAGTTGAGCAGCAGCGAGGCGGTGAACAGCAGTGTGATCAGCGGTACGCCACGGACGAACTCGATGAAGGTCACACTCATCAACCTGATCAGTGGCATCGACGAACGCCTGCCCAATGCCAGCACAATCCCCAGCGGCAAGGACATGGCTATGCCGGTGACGCCGACCACGAGGGACAGCAGAAAGCCGCCCAGATCACGGGACGACACCGGGGACAGCGCCAGGGGCATGATTTGCTCAAGCAGCATCGCGATAGACCCGGCAGCGCGCAGCCAGCCGCCTGCCACGACCATGATCGCCACGATCAGCGCAGTCGTCGCGCCGAAGCGGCGGCACAGCCTGAAGGCCACCCCGCCTGCCGCCGCAATGGCGTAGACCATCCCCGGTGCCCAGAGCGAACCTCCCCAGATCAGCCAGAACACCAGCCCCGGATAGACAACGCTGAACCACACCAGCCTGCGCGGCAGACGCTTGAACAGAATCGGACCAAGCGCAACGAACAGCAGCACGAAGGCCGCCAGTGGTCGCCAGTACTCGGCCGGCGGGTAGAAACCGAACACCAGTTGCGGCCAACGCTCACGGATCACGCCCCAACAGGCGCCCGATTCGCCATTGAGTATCCGTCGGCACTCGCCCAGTGAATCGGCCTGCCAGACCGAATTGGCCAGCCAGGGAAAGACCGCGTGCATCAGCGCCGCGAGGGCCACTAACGACAGGATGGTCAGCAGGCTGCTCCACCAGCCGTTGAACAACCGTGAGCGAATCCAGAACAGGCAGCCGCCCTGCCCCACGGGAGGCTCGGCCTGAGGAAGCAGTTGCTGGCGTGACCAGGCTATGGAGTGTTGTGTCATGTCAGCGCACCTGCAGTTTCACGCGGTTGTTGTACAGGTTCATCAAACCCGAGGTCAGCAGGCTCATGGCCAGATAGATCAGCATCATCAGCAGGATGCCTTCGAGCTCCCTGCCGGTCTGGTTGATGGAGATGCCGCCGAGTGTCGAGCGCAGGTCCATGTAGCCGACCGCAAGCCCCAGCGAAGTGTTCTTGGTGATATCCAGGTACTGCGAGGTCAGCGGCGGCACGATGACCCGCAATGCCTGGGGCAGGATCACCAGGCGCATCGTGCGCCCCGGGCGCAGGCCCAGGGCATTGGCCGCTTCGGTCTGCCCCCGGGTGATGGACTGGATGCCGCTGCGCACGATCTCGGCAATGAAGGCGCCGGTGTAGACGCTCAACCCGAGCCACATGGCGATCAGCGAATTGCGCAGTTGCAGCCCGCCCTGGAAGTTGAATCCGCGCAGCTGCGGATAACCCAGGTGAAAGCCCAGCGCATAGAGCAAAAGCACAGTGGGCAGCACCAGCACCGCCAGACGTTTGTACCAGAGCAGCGGACGCTTGCCCGTCCGGCTCTGCACGGCATCGGCATGCCGGCGCAGCCAGCGGTCCGCCAACAGGCAAAGCAGGATCAGGCCGATGATTGCCAGCGCATTGAGGCTGGGCTGGACAACGCCGAGATCCAATACACCCAGCTCTCGGGTAAAAAGAGGTTCGGGAACGTAGACGCCCCGGTTGGTCACGGCCATGGCTGTCTCAGTGATTCCTGCGCTTCGATAGCTGCTGGGCGCAGGCATCGACTGGGCCATGACCGCGCCAATGATCAGGATGCACAACAATGCGGGAACGTTGCGGAACAGCTCGATATAGGCGCCCATCAACCGTGAGACGATCCAGTTGTCCGAGAGCCGCAATACCCCGGCCAGAACGCCGATGACCGTGGCCGTGGCGCAGGAAAGAATGGCCAGGATCAATGTGTTGAGCAGCCCCACCAATGCCGCCCGACCATGGGTCATCTGGCTGTCATAGGCGATAGGTTGCTGGTTGATGTCGTAGCCGGCCGCATTCCAAAGGAAGCTGAAGGAAAAGTCCTTGCCCAGGGCCGCGAGGTTGCGGACCGTGTTGTCCAGCAGCCAGGCGGCAGCCAGCATCAGGCACATCAGCGCGATGATCTGGATCGTGTAGGAACGGTAACGCTTGTCGTGCAACAGCATGCCCAGCGAGAAGGCGGCCTGGCCGTTCTTCTTGTCGGTCATTGTCAGGGTGGACATATCTCTCTCCCGTGAAGGGAGGGCTGACCCGGATCCGATACGGCCTGGTCAGCCCTTCGCGGCAATGGTCAATCAGCGTGCCGGTGGGCACATCGGATCAGCGGAAGGGTTCGGCGTACAGCAAGCCGCCCTGATTCCATTGCGCGTTAAGACCGCGCTCAAGGCCGATGGGGGTGTTCTTGCCCAGGGAGTTGTCGAAGATCTGTGCATAGTTGCCACTGGCGGCAATGGCGCGGCTGGCCCATTGGTTATCCAGTCCCAGTTGCTCGCCGAAGTTGCCTTCGGTGCCCAGCAGGCGATTGATTTCCGGGTTGTCCGAACCACTCGACAGTTTCGAAACGTTCTCGGAAGTCACACCCAGTTCTTCGGCGGCGACCAACGCGTTAAGGGTCCAGCGCACAACGTCTGCCCACTGATCGTCGCCCTGGCGCACCATCGGTCCGAGGGGCTCCTTGGAGATCAACTCCTTGAGCACCATGTGCTCGTCCTTCGAGGCGAAACTGGCCTTGGAAGCCGCGAGTCCGGAGACGTCGTTGGTAAAGACGTCGCAGGCGCCGGCCAGGTATTTCTGTTCCCCTTCGGCAGTCGACTCGATCGGCACCGGCTCGTATTTGATGCCGTGCTTGCGCGAGTACTCGGCCAGGTTCAGCTCATGGGTGGAACCGGTCTGGACGCAGATCGAGGCGCCGTTGAGATCCTTGACCTCCTTGGCCCCCAACGC
The DNA here is from genome assembly GCF_026016325.1 of Pseudomonas sp. B21-056. Classification (NCBI taxonomy): domain Bacteria; kingdom Pseudomonadati; phylum Pseudomonadota; class Gammaproteobacteria; order Pseudomonadales; family Pseudomonadaceae; genus Pseudomonas; species Pseudomonas sp. B21-056. Next base: position 2,309,842 of record NZ_CP087203.1, on the reverse strand, counting down.
CTTGCGTACCAGGAAGCCCTGGCCATCGTAGTAGTTGATTCCGGCAAAGGTCAGCTTCAGGTCGACGTCGCGGGTGAAGGTCCAGGAACTGTTGCGTATCAACACATCCACTTCACCGGAAGCCAGGGCGGTAAAGCGTGTCTGCCCGGTGGTCGGTACGAAACTGACCGCATTGGCATCTTTCAGTACCGCTGCCGCGACAGCGCGACACAGGGCGACGTCCAGTCCTTGCCAGGCTCCCTTGGCATCCGGTGCGGACAGCCCCGTGTTGCCGGTGGATACTCCGCAATTGAGCTTTCCACGGGCTTGCACGTCCTTGACGGTTCCGGCGAAAGCCATGCCGCAAACCAGGGATGCGGCGAGGCAGACCATTGGCGCGAGGACCAGTTTTTTCATCATGTTCACCTTGTTTTTGTGATGGTTATTAAGGCGGCAGCCAGGGCATAGGTGCAGCTACACGCTCGCGTACACAGCGCGAGCGTTTGTTATTTGAAAGTGTTCGGGGTATTGCTCAGCGCTGTTGAACAGCGCGAACGATCCGCTGGATGGCTTCGTTGACCGTCACGCGGCTGCAACCCAGGTTCGCCCGCATGAATCCATGGCCCTGCTCGCCGAATTTCTGGCCCTTGTCGAGCCAGACCCGCGCCTTGGTGAGCATGAACCGGTCGAGCGCCGTGGCGTCCATGCCCAGGCCGCGACAATCCATCCAGGCCAGGTACAGCGAATCCGTGGGCACGACCTTGATCTGCGGTACAGCGGCGTGGAGAGATGCGGCAAAGTGCGCCTGGTTGCCACGCACGTAGGCCAGCATCTGCTCCAGCCAGGGCTCGCCATGGGTATAGGCCGCTTCCGCCGCGACCATGCCGAGGGCATTGACGTAGCGATAGAGATTACGGTCGTACTGCCGGACCAGTTCCTCGCGGATCCGCTTGTTGGGGATGAAAATGTTCGCGGTCTGCAACCCCGGCATGTTGAAAGTCTTGCTCGGGGCCGTGCAGGTGATGCTGTTGCGGGCGAAGGCCTCGCCCAGGGATGCGAACGGTATGTGCTTCCTGTTCGGGTTGAGCAGGATGTCCTGGTGGATCTCATCGCTGAGTACCAGCACATCGTGCCGGGCGCAGATTTCACCCATCGCCCGCAGTTCCGCCTCCGACCAGACATTGCCGGTCGGGTTATGCGGATGACTCAGGATAAACAGGCGCGTGTTGGGCTGGATCGCCGCCTCGAACTTGCGCTCGTCAAAACGGTAGCGCTCGCCATCGAAGTCCAGTGGCGCCAGCGCCAGGCGTCGACCGTTCACCTGGGCATCATCATGAAAGTGCACGTAGACCGGTGGCTGGATCAACACCGAGTCACCCGGTGAAGTGAAGGCCTGGATGGCGGTCTTCATCGTGGTGATGATGCCCGACGCCTGGAACAGCCAGTCACGGGACACGTCCCAGCCAAAACGCCGGCCCTGCCAGCCGATCACCGCGTCGACATAGGATTTGCGCGCACCGCCGGCGTAACCGAACACACCCGACTGCACGGCTTCACTCAGTGCATCGATCACCGGTTGCGGCGAACGGAAATCCATGTCCGCTACCCACATCGGCAGCGGGTCGGCGGCACACTCCTCGGGCGTGAGGAAATTGTGTCCGTAGTCCCACTTCATGGAGTTGGTGTGCTTGCGATCAATCACTTCATCGAAGGGGCAGGCCTGGGCCTGGGGTGCGACTGCTTGGGTATTCATTGTTCTTGTATCCAGCCTGACAACGGAGGGTGGCGCTCAAGCGCCTTGCGGTATTAGTAACAACAACGGATCATGAACAAAAATGGTATTACTTCATAAAACCATGAGCAGGAGACATGAATGATTGATTTCCAACCCCTGGTGATCCTGCGTGAAGTGGCCCGCACCGGGAGTGTCACGGCGGCGGCCGAACGAATGAATGTCAGCCAGTCCGCGGTCTCCCATGCCATCACCAAGTTCGAGGAACGGCACGGGACCAAAGTGTGGATGAAGGATGGTCGCAACCTGCGTTTCACCCAGGCCGGCAATTACCTGCTCGGCCTGGCCGAACGGATCCTGCCCCAGCTCGATCATGCCGAACGGGTGCTGGCGGATTTCGCTGATGGCCGCCGCGGAGCCCTGCGTGCTGGCATGGAATGCCACCCCTGCCAGAAGTGGTTGATGGGCGTCACAGGCCCGTACCTGCGGCGTTGGCCGGACGTCGACTTCGAGATCTGCACGGCTTTTCGCTTCGATGGCGTGGCGGCGTTGCTGGGCCATGAGATCGATCTGCTGATCACCCCGGACCCGATCGATCAGCCAGACCTGCTGTTCACACCCGTCTTCGACTACGAGCTGGTACTGGTGCTGCACGAAAACCACCCCCTCACCACTAACGCCTGGGCCGATCCCCATGATCTGATCGCCGAAACGCTGATCACCGTACCCGTCAGCCTGGAACGCCTGGACATCTACGGCCGCTTCCTGGTGCCGGCCAATTGCCGGCCGCATCACCGCATCACGGCCGAAACCACCGAGTTGATGTTGCAACTGACAGCGGCGGAACGAGGCATCAGCGTGTTGCCGGAATGGTTGCTGCGCGAAGAAGGCGACAAGCTGCCCCTCAAATCCCTGCGCATCGGCCCTCATGGCCTGCACAAGAGCATCCACCTGGGCGTGCGCAAGGATGAAGAACGCATCGACTACATTGCCGGCTTCCTGGATATCGCCCGGGAGCAGCAGCCGATCTATTGAGCGTCAGCTTTCGCCTGTGCCCACCGTCAGTACCATGCGAAACTTCACCTCGCCGGACTTCACCTTCTGGTAGGCCTCCCAGGCGTTCTCCAAAGGCTGGGTCTCGATCATGGCGCGCACGTCGGTCATGACACTGAAGTCCAGGGTTTTCTCGGACTCGTAGGGCGTGCCGGTGATGGCGCCCTGGACACTGCGTTCACCGCCCACCAGCGCACCGGGCATGATCGCCAGCGGCTGGCGCCCCACGCCCACCACCAGTAACCGCCCCTGCGGCGCAAGGGCCGGCATCAGCGCAGATGCCGCGGCGCTGTCGGTGATGGTGGTCAGGATCACCTGGGCCCCGCCCATCTCCTTGAGCCGGGCGACCGGTTCCTCGACATGGGTATCAATGTAGTAATGAGCGCCCAGCGCCAGGACATCTTCGGCAATATCGGCACCTCGTCCGACGGCCACGACCTTGAAGCCCATCCGGCGCGCGTATTGCAGCGCGAGGTGGCCGAGGCCGCCGATGCCTTGGATCGCCACCAGATCACCCGCCTGGGCGCCGGACTTGCGCAAGGCATTGAACGTGGCAATGCCCGCGCACAACAGCGGCGCCGCTGCCACGGCATCCAGTTCATCCGGGATCGCCACCAGGCCGGTGGCGCGGGCGGTCATCAACTCTGCGTAGCCGCCATCCCGGGAGCTGCCCATCACAGGCTGGTGACTGCACAGGTTGAAGTGCCCGCGGCGGCATTGCTCACAGACATTGCAATGGCCTCCAAGCCGCCCGACGCCAACCCGCTGGCCCACCCGCCAGTTGCCCTGGACACCTGTGCCGAGGGCCACGATCCGCCCGACCACCTCATGACCGGGCACACGCGGCAACTGCAAGTTCGCCTCCAACCCTTCGATGGCCCCGGCATCCGCGCCACAGACCCCGCAGGCCTGCACTTCGATCAATACATCGCCTGTGCCGGGCTCGGGGACTTCCCGTTCAACCAACTCCAGCACGCCCGGCCGGGTGACCTGCATCGCCTTGTAGGTGTTCTTTGCCATGTCCTGTCTATCTCCGAGCAATGAAAGAAATCAGTCCGACTGAACGGGACGGTTGATGGTGTCTGGCTCACCCTGTGGGAAATAGCTCAACAACCGATGCACCGTGCGCAACCCGAGATAGCCGATGAACAGGTTGGCACCGACAAAAATCGGTGGCGCGAGTATCCGTGCCGGTGCCACGCCTGCCGATGCGAGTTTGAGCGCGGTGATAGCGGTGGCAACGACACCAAAACTGTAGGCCCAATACGCCGGGTTGAAGGACTGCGCCCCCAGCCAGCCCCTGAGGCGCAAGCCCAGTAGCAGCTGGAACAGCCCGTACCCCCATAACATGAGCAGCCGGTGATCCGCGCTACCCGGCGACAACGCCAGGCAGGCCATGGCGCACACCGTCGGCGGGGCGAACTGGATGCCGATCAGCGGGCGTTGCGGCGCGGGTATCGTGGCCGAGTGCAAGAGCCTGTGGAGAATCAGCGACTCGAAGGCCAACCAGGAAAACAGCCCCACCCCCAGCAGCATCCAGCCCCATTCGGAACACCCCAGGGCACCCAACGCCGCCGCACCCGTGAAATTACCTGCAACGGTTGGCAGGTACAGGGTCGGCAACATATCCATCGCGTTGCGGCCACCCTTCCAGAGCGTCCCGGTGTGCCACAGGGAAAACCCGATGTGCCAGGTGAGACCGGCGCTGGCCAATGCCCACGCGAGGACAAGCGAATACGGAAGAACGGCGATGGCAATCAACAGGGTCGAGACACCCACCAAGGCAGGCGTACTGCCCTGGACAGGATGAAGAAGTTCGGTTTTTACCGCGCCGTAGTCGCGCAAAGCCTGCCAGGCATAACCGACGATCAGCACCGCCCAGACCCCAGCCGCGACCATCAGCAAGGCTTCCCCGACCGCAGCGGGCAATCCCCATACGCCCACCGCCGTGCGCCAGGCCTGTCCAAGGCCGGCCAGGCCCAGCACCGCGGCGAAGTAGGCAGCTGGAATACTGGGTCGGGCAACGCCCTGCATGGGCACTGCGGTCATACCCGTGCCCGCGACGATTCAATCCCATGCCACTTGAACATCTCCAGCCCTCGACTCTGTTATCAAAACCTGAGTTCGAGTGTGGGCAGAGGCCGCTGGCCGCACAAAGCAGATTACTTTTAGCGCATGGCAAGAAAATCTTTATCGGTGTGCAAGGCGCCCAGCCAAGCCTCCTGCCGCCGTAGAACCGACACATCACTCTCCCCCAACAACCCGGCATACACCCCCGGCGCCGTGGCGCCTTCGGTGTTGACCACCAGCACGCGGGAATCGGCATTGATGCCCAGGTCAGCCGCCAAGCCTTTACCCCCGACCACGTGCATCAGGCCGGCAAGACCGGCGACTCCCGACTCCCCCGCCACCAGCGGAATGTCGCGAGTACTGCCCGCCGCCAGTCGGCGCATGGCGGCCACGGCTTCGTCGTCTTCAATGGTCATGAAGAAATCGACACTGTTTTCCAGGAAGCGCCAGGCGAGCGGAGACGTCTCGCCACAGGCCAGGCCCGCCATCACCGAGTCGACCGAGCCGGTCGCTTTGGCCGCCCGGCCCTGGACCGCACTCTGGTACAGGCAATCGGCCTGTGCGGGTTCCACCATGACGAATACGGGGCGTTGTGCGCCGTACTGCTCCCACAGATAGCTCGCGATACCGGCAGCCAGGCCACCGACGCCGCCCTGCAGGAACACGTGGGTAACTGGCGCGTCAGCCTGCAACGCTTCAATCACTTCAGCCGAGATCGTGCCGTAGCCCTGCATGACGTCACGAGGAATGACTTCGTACCCTTCGTAGGACGTATCGGAAACCACGGTCCAGTCATTGGCGGCAGCCAATGCCGCGGCCTCCTCCACCGACTCGTCATAGTTGCCGGTAATGCGCACGATCGTGGCGCCATACGCGGCGATGGCCTCTTCGCGCTCAACACTGACGTTCGCATGCAGGACGATGTTGCACCGGCAACCCATGCTCTGGGCCGCCGCAGCCAGGGCGCGTCCGTGGTTGCCGTCGGTGGCGCTGATCACGGTGAAGTCGGCCAACGCGTCGGCATGCTTGCCTTCCAGCAGATCGCGGGCGGAGAAGTGCTGCTCAGGAAAAGTACGCAAGATCAAACGTACCAGGGCAATCGGCGCACCCAGCGCCTTGAAGCTGCCCAGTACCGAGCGCTGCGACTCGTCCTTGACCAGGACCTGCGCCACACCGAGTTCGGCGGCCAGGTCGGGCAGCGCGTACAGCGGCGTGGCCGAGGCATTCAGGCGCGACCATTGCGACAGCCACTGCCGGCTCTCGTTGGCTTTTTCGACGCTCATGATCTGGCGCAGTGCTTCGGGATAGGCTTGGCGAGTGGCCTTGGGGTTGGCGATCAACATGGGGAACTCCATCGGACAGGCAAGGATTTTCAGGCGGCGTTGAGGCGCCGTGTGACGACGTCGAGCAGCACCTGCGCGCCCTTGATCAACTGATCGTCGTCGGTGTGCTCGCGAGGGTTATGGCTGATCCCGCCGCGGCTGGGGACGAAGATCATCGCGGCCGGTGCGATGCGGGCAATCATCTGCGCGTCATGCCCGGCGCCGGAGGTCATCCGACGGTGACTGAAGCCGAAGCGCTGCGCGCTGGCCTCGATTTCATCGGCCAGTGCGGCGTTGAAAGTGACCGGCTGGAAACGCACCAGCTGTTCGGTCGAGATATCGACGCCCTCTTGTTCGGCAATGTCGCCGAGGTACCTGGACAAGCGTTTTTCGGCAGCGACCAGCTTCGCCTCGTCGGGATCACGCAGGTCAACGGTGAAGGTTGCCTTGCGCGCAATCACGTTGATGACATTCGGTTCGAACTTCATGCACCCGACGGTGGCCAGGGTGGTCCCGGTCTCGACCGCGATACGCCGCAGCTCGACCGCGATGGAACTGGCCACCAGGCCGGCGTCATGCCGCAGATGGGTAGGCGTGGTACCGGCGTGATTGGCGTTGCCCTTCACTTCAATCTGCTGCCAGGAGATGCCCTGAAGGTTTTCGACGACACCGATCAAGGTGCCCTCGGCCTCCAGGATCGGGCCTTGCTCGATGTGCAGCTCGATGTATTCATGGGGAACGATAGCGCCGGGTTCCAGGGCACCAGCGTAGCCAATGCGTTCGAGTTCGTCCCCCAGGCGCGTACCGTCAGTACCGATGGTGTCGAGTGCTTCCTCGACGGACAGGCCGCCGGCATGGACCAGCGACCCCATCATGTCGGGCTGGTAGCGCACGCCCTCTTCGTTGGTGAACGCGCCGACCGTGATGGAGCGGGCGGGCAACACGCCGGCCTCGCGGAAGGCACGAATGACCGCCAGGCCGGCGAGCACCCCGTAGCAACCATCCAGCGCACCGGCATTGGTCACTGTGTCGATATGAGACCCCATCATCAGCGGACGCTGATCACCCCGGTCACTCGCCGAGCGCAGTGTGCCGAACAGATTGCCGATCCGGTCGATCTGGATCTCCAGCCCCAGCTCACGCATCCAGCCCTGAACCCGATCGCGTCCGGCCTTTTCAGCGTCGGTCAATGCAATCCGGGTGCGCCCGCCATTCTCGGCATCGGCGCCCAACCGGCCGAGGGTTTGAATCTGCTGGAGCATGAGGGGGCCGTTGAGGTGCAGATCGTGCATCAGAGTCTCCTGGGGGTGGATCTTGGCGTCGTGAAGAAATTCTATTCCCCTAGAGTGAATGAAAATCTTGATTTTCAGGCTGAAAATGAACTTTTATTGCGTTATCGCAACCCTTGTGGGAGCGAGCCTGCTCGCGATGGCGGTGTATCAATCGGCATGACACACCGCCATCGCGAGCAGGCTCGCTCCCACAGGGACTTTGTGCAGACTGATGTTTTTCAGGTGAGCCTTCATGAACCTCGACCCGTTCGACCATGCCCTGCTGGACGCCATCCAGCGTGACGCCACCACCTCCCAACAGGACCTCGGGGAGCGGGTCAACCTGTCTTCGGCCGCCGTGAACCGGCGCCTGAAGAAACTGAACACCGAAGGCGTCGTCCTGGGGACCGTCGCCCGTGTCGACCCGGCCGCCCTGGGCTACACCTTGACGGTCATCACCGAGGTGGAGGTCGAAAACGAACGCCTTGACCTGCTCGATGCCATGAAGCGCCTCTTTCTCGCCTGCCCGCAGGTGCAGCAGTGCTACTACGTGGCGGGAGAATGCGATTTCGTGCTGATCATGCTGGTGAAGCACATGGAACAGTACACACAGTTGACCCGTGAGCTGTTCTTCGAAAGCAACAACGTCAAGCGCTTCAAGACGCTGGTATCGATGAGCAACATCAAGTCCGATCTCTACGTTCCTATCTCGTGAACGATCAAGACCTTGCACTACGCCGGTGTTGTGCTGGCGGTCATCCAACCAGGAGCGAATCACAATGTCCCTACGAGCACTGCGCACCCTGGTCGCCATCGCCCGGCATGGTTCATTTGCACGAGCCGCCGAAGCGGTGCACCTGACCCAATCGGCAGTGAGCTTGCATATCAAAGGCCTGGAAGATGAGTTCAACGCGCCGTTGTTCGACCGGTCACGACGCCTGCCGGTGCTCACCGAAGCCGGACACCTGGCGGTGGAACGGGCCAACGAGATTCTTGCGCTGTATGACAGCATCGCCGCGGACGTCGGCGAGAACAGTGAGTTGCGCGGACGCCTGCGCGTCGGGGCGATCCACACCGCGTTGGCCGGCATACTCCCAGCGGCCCTGGCAGCGCTGAGCAAGAGTCATCCGCATCTGCGCATCAACGTGATGTCCGGGATGTCAGCGGAACTGGCGACGCGGGTCGAAGCCGGTGAACTGGACGCTGCCGTGACTACCCAACCGGTCAAACCCCACCCCTACGGGCTGGTGAGTACACCGCTGTACCAGGAGGCTTTCTGGATCATCGCGCCCCCGCACCTGAAAGATCTGCCCCTGAGACAGCTGCTCCAGGAGCAGCCTTTCATCCGCTTTGACCGGCGGGCATGGGCAGGACGAAGCATCGAGCGGGAACTGCGTCGCATGCGCCTGCGGGTCCAGACAACCATGGAGCTGGACAGCCAGGAAGCAATTATCCATATGGTTTCAAGCGGGCTTGGCGTGGCCGTGGCGCCCCTGTCAACGCAAGATCTCGAACGCCTGCACGACTTGGACATACGGCCATTCGGAGAACCACAGAGTTTGCGTCAAGTGGTCCTGCTTGAACGCGAGGACCGCCCCGTCGCGCGCTTGGCAGCGGCCCTGGCACAAGCGATTCGCGCCTGCCGGAACGACCCCGCGACTGATGAGAAATAATTGACCATCGATCAATTTATTATCGTTTTTTATTCACCCTCCCTCGAAGGAATAATGCAAAACCCCGTGGCGAGGGGATTTATCCCCGTGGGCTGCACAGCAGTCTCCAGACAGGGCGTTGTTCCTCTGAATTGATCGGTGAATACAAGATGACCCTGGCGTTGCTGCTTGCCCTCTTCCCCATTGCCTTGTTGATCGCATTGGGCGCCTGGCTCAGGCAATCGAATTTCCTGGCCGACAGCTTCTGGCCCCAGGCCGAACGGCTGGGCTATTACGTGTTGTTGCCGTCGCTGTTCGTCCATGGCCTGGCGACCGCCCAGCTCGGTGACGTTCCGGTGGGCGGGATGATCCTCGCGCTGGTGTTGTCGACCGTCACGGTGGCGGTATTGCTGGTGGGGTCGCGAGGGCTCTTTACGGGTAATGACGCAGCTTTCACCTCGGTCTTCCAGGGCGGCGTGCGCTTCAATAACTATGTCGGTGTATCGGCGGCCGCCGGACTGTTCGGTGCATCGGGCATTACTTTGGCAGCGGTGGCCAACGCGGCGATCGTGCCGACGGTCAATATCCTCTGCGTGCTGGTGTTCGCCCGCTTCGGTCCCGGAGGACGATTGCCGGTAAAACTCATCGCCAGGCAATTGGCAACGAACCCGCTGATACTCGCGTGCCTGGCCGGCATCCTCTTGCAAGGGACCGGGATCGGGATACCTCGTGGACCCGAAGCCGTACTCAAGGCACTCGGCCAGGCATCATTGCCGCTGGGCCTGCTGTGTGTCGGTGCGGCCCTGGACCTGAAGACCGCGCGCAGCTGGTTGAAACCGATCGGCATGTCCTCGATCACCAAGTTCCTGATCATGCCGGCCGTCACCTTGATCGCCTGCCGCCTGATCGGCCTGCAAGGCAATGCCGCGATTGCAGTGCTGCTTTTCCAGTCCCTGCCGACCGCATCGTCTTCCTACATCATGGCTCGGCAAATGGGCGGCGATGCCCCATTGATGGCCGGCATCATCGCCGGCCAGACGCTGCTCGCCGCGCTTGCCCTGCCGGTCGCGGTGATTACGCTTTCGTCATGGGTATGACCGCTCCCGCGTGTCCTGCGTACCACTCAAGACGTTGAATCCTCCCGAAATCCAACGGCGCTGCTAGGCTGGATGTACATCGTTGCTGACCATTCAACCGGTACTCACAAAAACAATAATCTCGGGAGAAACCCATGTTCACTACAGTTCGCCAGCTCAGCCGCTACGCCTCCATGGCGCTGGCCATGACCCTCGCCACGTCCGCCCTCGCACTGGACACAGTCAAGTTCATGGCGCCGGGCTCCGTGGGCGGTGGTTACGACCAGACCGCACGGATCCTGGGCAAGGCCCTGATCGAAGCCAAGACAGCCAAATCCGTTACATTCGAGAACAAGGGCGGTGCCGGAGGCACATTGGGTCTGGCGCAGTTCGCCAACAGCACCAAGGGCGATGCCAATGCGTTGCTCGTGGTAGGGGCGATCATGGTCACCGCCGTGGAGCAGAACAAACCGCAAATCACCCTGAAGGATGTGACGCCCATCGCCCGGCTTTTCACTGAATACAACGTGCTTGCCGTCCGCCAGGACTCGCCCTACAAGAATCTGGATGATCTGCTGAAGGACTTCAAGGCCAACCCCTCCAGTATCAAGTGGGGCGGTGGTTCCAAGGGATCGATCGATCACATCGGCATCGCTGAACTGGCGGGCAAGATGGACGTCCCGGTCAACCAGGTGAACTACGTCGCTTATGCCGGGGGTGGTGAAGTCGTTGCCGCGACCTTGGGCGGGCACATCACCGTCATTACGGGTGGTTACGCCGAACTGGCGAAGTATGTCCAAGCCAAGCAGTTCCGCTTGCTGGCCATTGGCGCCCCCAACCGTGTCGAAGGCATCGACGCACCGACCCTCAAGGAAAGTGGCTATGACGTGATCATTGGCAACTGGCGGGGTGTCTACGGTGCGGCGGACCTCACGCCGGCACAGCGCCAGGAGGTCACCGACGCGGTTGTGGCCGCGACCCACAGTGATGTCTGGCAGAAAAACATCAAGGACAATGCCTGGACCCAGAGCATTCTGACCGGCGACGAGTTCGGTAAATTCGTCGAAGAGGAACATGCGCGCCTGCACGCCATGCTGGTCAAGGTCGGGCTGCTTTGACATGGACCGCGCACGCACAGTATTGCCGACACAGCTGGCAATCGGCGTCGGGGTGATCGCCATCGGCGTGATCCTGGCCATCGGCGCTTTGCGATTTCCACCCGAGATGGGCTTCGTCATCCTCGGCGCCCATGTCTACCCCTGCGCCGTCGCCGCGTTCCTGGCAGGCGTGGGTGCCGTGCTGAGTTACCAGGCGATCACGGGCGGCTTTCGTGAGCTGGCGGGCAATGGTGACGGCGTACTGCCCAACGGCAAGTGGGGAGCCGCCTGGGTGACAGCGGGCATCGTGGCGATTGCATTGCTGATCAATGTGATCGGATTCGTGCTGGCCGCCGCCCTGCTATTCGCCTGTTCGGCGCGGGGGTTCGGCAGCCGCCATCCATTGCGTGACCTCGCCATCGGCATCGCGCTGACGTTGCCGATCTACTGGTTGTTCAATGCCGGGTTGGGTGTCGCCCTTCCGCCCCTCATCAATGCCTGGATCTGAGGAGATAACGCCGTGGACATTCTCTTGAGCCTGGCCGCGGGTTTTGCTGCGGCGCTGGATCCGGTCAATTTGTTATGGGGCTTCATCGGTTGCCTGCTGGGCACCGCCATCGGGGTCTTGCCGGGCATCGGGCCGGCCCTGACGGTGGCCCTGTTGCTGCCGATTACCGCCAAGGTCGACCCTACCGGCGCCCTGATCATGTTCGCCGGAATCTATTACGGCGCACAATTCGGCGGCTCGACCACTTCCATTCTGCTCAATACCCCAGGCGAGTCGTCATCGATGATCACCGCCCTGGAGGGTAATCTCATGGCGCGCAACGGCCGCGCGGGGCCTGCCCTGGCAACGGCCGCCATCGGCTCGTTCGTGGCCGGCACTGTCGCCACCGTGCTGCTGACCCTGTTTGCGCCGCTGGTGGCAACATTGGCGCTCAAGTTCGGGCCGGCGGAATACTTCGCCATCCTGGTGTTGTCGTTCACCACGGTATCGGCGGTGCTGGGTGCTTCCATGTTGCGCGGGTTCGCGTCCCTGGGCATCGGGCTGACCATTGGCCTGATCGGCCTGGACTCGACGTCGGGAATCGCCCGCTACACCCTGGGCGTGCCGGAGTTGGTCGATGGCATCGAAGTAGTATTGGTGGCGGTCGGCCTGTTTGCCGTGGCCGAAGCCTTGTACAGCCTGCTCTATCAGAAGGAAGAAACCGTCGGGCGGCACCGGATGACCTCGTTATGGATGACCCGCGCAGATTGGAAACGCTCCGTTCCCGCCTGGATAAGAGGCACGCTGATCGGCTTTCCCTTTGGCTCCATCCCGGCTGGCGGCGCGGAAATCCCGACGTTCCTGTCCTATTCGGCAGAGCGCAAGCTGAGCAAGCACCCGCAGGAGTTTGCCGCCAGCAAGGGCCAGGGGGCCATCGAAGGCGTGGCCGGTCCTGAAGCGGCCAACAATGCCAGTGCCACGGGCTCACTGGTGCCGCTGCTGACCCTCGGCATCCCCACTTCGGCGACGGCGGCGATATTGCTGGCGGCGTTTCAGAACTACAACCTGCAGCCGGGCCCAATGCTGTTCCAGACTTCGAGCGAGCTGGTCTGGACCCTGGTCGCCTCGCTATACATCGGCAACCTGATCCTGCTGGTGTTGAACCTACCCTTGGTGGGGCTCTGGGTGAAGCTGCTGCAGATTCCCCGGCCCTATCTCAATGCCGGGATCCTGGTATTTGCCTCCATCGGCGTGTATGGCATGCGTCATTCCTCGTTCGACCTGATGCTGATGCTGGCCATCGGCTGGGCCGGCGTACTGATGCGCCGTTTCGACTTCCCCGTCGCGCCGGTGATCGTCGGCATGCTGCTGGGGCCGATGGCGGAGAAACAGCTGCGCAACGCGCTATCCATCAGCCAGGGAGACTGGACGGTGTTCCTGACACAGCCCATTTCGGCCACGGTCCTTGGGCTGACATTGCTGGTGCTGGTAGTGCCTCACCTGCTGCATATGCGCGGGATCAGGTTGCAGGAGGACGATTGAACCCCGGCGCGGACCGACACGACCTGCTCGCCTGCGCCCCCCCCTCAGAACAACCCCATCTGGCCCCCGATCAACGTCAGGAAATCATCCCCGACGAAGGGCAGGATCGCATCTGCCACTGGCTGTAGCTGTTTGCTCACGTAGTGGTCGTAGTCGATGGCGGCGCTGCGGGTTTCCAGCGGCTCGGGCCCTGCGACAGTGATGACGTAGCTGATCCAGCCACCGTTCTGGTATTGCCGAGGCCGGCCCTGGCGCTGGTTGAACTCGTCGGCAATCCGCGCCGCGCGCACATGGGGTGGGACGTTGCGCTCGTAGTCATCCAGCGGTCGGCGCAGGCGCTTGCGGTAGACCAGTCGATCATCGAACGCTCCGGCGAGGGTCTGGTGGACATAGTCGCGCAGGTAATCCTGGTAAGGCTTGCGATGGAAGATTCGCTCGTACAGTTCCTGCTGGAATTGCCGGGCCAGCGGCGACCAGTCGGTGCGCACGGCTTCAAGCCCCTTGTAGATGATCTCGTCGCTGCCGTCGGCACGGGTGACCAGCCCGGCGTAGCGTTTCTTGCTGCCTTCCTCGGCGCCACGAATCGTCGGCATCAGGAAACGCTTGAAGTGGGTCTCGAACTGCAGCTCCAAAGCACTCTGCAACCCGAACGTCTCATGCACGTATTCGCGCCACCACTGGTTGACGTGCGCCACCAGTTCGCGACCGATGCTGGCCGCCTCTTCCTGGCCGTGGGCCCGGCGCAACCAGACGAAGGTGGAGTCGGTGTCGCCATAGATCACCACATGCCCGCGGGCTTCGATCAACTGCCGGGTCTGCTGCATGATCTGGTGGCCGCGCAAGGTGATGGACGAGGCCAGCCGCGGATCGAAAAAGCGACAGCCGCTGGAACCGAGCACACCGTAGAAGGCGTTCATGATGATCTTCAAGGCCTGGGACAACGGCGCGTTGTGTTCGCGCTTGGCGGTTTCCCGGCCTTCGGCAACCCGGGCCACGATGGACGGCAGACAATGGCGGGTGCGCGAGAACCGTGCGCCGCGAAAGCCCGGCACCGACTCGCTGTCGTCCGGGTGGCGCAGACCTTCGATCAGGCCCACCGGGTCGATGAGGAACGTGCGAATGATCGACGGATACAGACTCTTGTAGTCCAGCACCAGGACCGACTCGTAGAGTCCGGGCTGGGAGTCCATGACAAAGCCGCCCGGACTGGCCTGGGGCGGACGCTGGCCAAGATTCGGCGCAACGAACCCCTGGCGGTGCATCAGCGGCATATACAAATGCGTGAAGGCCGCCACCGAACCACCGCTGCGATCCGCCGGCAGGCCGGTCACGCTGGCCCGCTCCAGCAGGAACTTGAGCAGCTCGGTCTTGGCGAAGATCCGCGTCACCAGCTCGCAGTCCTTGAGGTTGTAGCGGGCCAGGGCCGGCTTGTCCTCGGCGAACATGCGATTGATCTCGTCCATGCGCTGGTAAGGGGTGCCGATGGCCTTGCCCTCCCCCAACAGCGTCTGGGCGACGTTTTCCAGGCTGAACGAAGGAAAGCTCCAGGTGGCCGAGCGCAGGGACTCGATGCCGTCGATGATCAACCGACCGGCCGCCGCGGCAAAAAAATGGTTGTTGCGCGCACCGTGCTCGCGCCACTGCATTTCTTCTCCGCCCCGCCCCAGGCGCAACGGCACGGCCAGCCGCCGGGCATGCTCGTGCAGCACGCGCAGATCGAACTGCACCAGGTTCCAGCCGATGATCGCGTCGGGGTCGAACCGGGCGAACCAGTCGTTGAGCTTCTTCAGCAGCAGCGTGCGGGAATCACAGTATTCGAGCTGGAAATCCACGCCGCTGTCGTCGCCATTGGGTGGGCCGAGCATGTACACCTGACGCTCGCCGCAGCCTTCCAGGGCGATGGAATACAGTTCGCCCTGGGCCGTGGTCTCGATGTCCAGGGACACCAGGCGCAACGCCGGACGGTAGTCGGGAGCCGGTTTCATCTGGGCGTCCAGCAACAGACCGTCGGTGCCCGGCGTACCACTGAACCAGACCGGCGCGGTGATGAAGCGCTCCATCAGGTAGCGCTCCGGTGGCCGGATATCGGCCTCGAACACCTCCACGCCGGCCCGACGCAGGGTCGTGTCCAGGCGCATCAGTTGAGCGTGTTGGCGGCAATACAGGCCCAGCACCGGTCGATGCTCGAAATCCAGCAGGTCGAGGGGGCGCAGTTCGATGTCCTTCTCCCCTTGCAGCAGAGCCTCGACCTGGCCACGCTGCAGCTGCGGCACGAACGCCACCGACGGCTGCACCGCCAGCCGCACACGCCGGGGCCCAGCGTCCGTCGCCAGCCAGAATTCCACTTCGGTGCCCGCCGGCGTATCGCGCCAATGCCGGGTCAGGACGAAGCCCTGCTGTAAATCCACCGCTGTGACCTCGAATCTTGGGTAAGGGGTGATTCTACCCGCCATCTCTCAGGGAAACAGTGAACCTGTGTGGCGAGGGGATTTATCCCCGCTGGGCGTTGTAGGAGCTGGCGAAGCCTGCGATCTTTTGATCTTTCGCTTGGGATTCAAGCGTCAATGGAAAGATCGCAGCCTCGTTGCACTCGACAGCTCCTACAACGCCGAGCGGGGATAAATCCCCTCGCCACAATGATAAATTCGCTGCAATGGCGTTTTTGGACGACTGACCGCCGTTTTACCGCTTGCCCTGC
Source organism: Pseudomonas sp. B21-056 (assembly GCF_026016325.1). Lineage (NCBI taxonomy): Bacteria > Pseudomonadati > Pseudomonadota > Gammaproteobacteria > Pseudomonadales > Pseudomonadaceae > Pseudomonas > Pseudomonas sp. B21-056. Next base: position 2,293,863 of record NZ_CP087203.1, on the reverse strand, counting down.
GCCGCTGGGTCTACGATTCTTTAACAACACCTGCAAAAAACACCCCCGAGGCCCCTCCCAATGAAAACCGTCGCGCAGTTGCTCCGGATGAAGGACGAGAAGAACCAACATGTGCACACCATCTCACCGGACGACATGGTGTTGCAGGCCCTGATGCGCATGGCCGAGAAAAACGTCGGCGCCTTGCTGGTGGTGAAGAACGATGAAGTGCTGGGGATCATCAGTGAGCGCGACTATGCGCGCAAGATGGTCTTGCACGGTCGCTCGTCGGTGGGCACGAAAGTCAGCGACATCATGGTATCCCCGGTGATTACCATCGATCCGCACCAGACCGTCGAGACCTGCCTGAGCATCATGACCGAAAAGCACCTGCGGCATTTGCCGGTGGTGGAAGACGGCAAACTCGTCGGCCTGCTCTCCATCGGCGACCTGGTCAAAGAGGCCATTGCCGAACAGGCGGACCTGATCCAACAACTGGAGCAATACATTCGCGGCGAATGATCGGCTCGTCAGGTTTGCTCATTCCCAACCCACTTCTATATTGAAGGGGTTGTCCCTGCCCGAGCACCCTGATGGCCGACGCCGAGCGATTGATCATTTGCGAACATTGCGATGCGGTGTACGAGCCGATGGAGCTCGTCCCGCATCAGAAAGCCTTGTGCGTGCGATGTGGCGCGGTGATCCAGCGCTATGACGGCCTGACCATCGAAAAACGCCTGGCCTTGAGCGTGACGGCGGCGGTGCTGTGGGCCTTCGCCAACGTCTATCCAGTGATGAGCATCCGCTTCCAGGGCCTGAGCAACAGCGCCACCCTGTGGGATTCCATCGTGGCCCTGAGCCAGGGACCGATTACCTTCATCGCCCTGGTGGCGGCGGTGGCGATCATCATCGCACCGGTCCTGCAATTGGCACTCCTGCTCTGGGTGCTGAGCCATGCCCACGCCAACCGCCGGGCCCCGGGGTTCAATCTGTGCATGCGCAGCCTGGAAACCCTGCGGCCGTGGAGCATGCTGGAAGTCTGCCTGCTGGGCGCGTTGGTGGCGGTGATCAAACTCGCCGGGATGCTCGACGTGCTGCCGGGCATCGGCCTGTTCGCCCTGGCGGCCTTGAGCCTGCTGATGATCCGGATTGCCGGGCGCGACGTGCGTGACCTGTGGAGCCGCCTGTGAACAGCGAACCGCTGGCTACCCCGCCGCTGGCCGGTGATCTGAACCTGTGCCTGTGCCACGGTTGTGGCCTGGCCTGTGACATGACCGACGAGCCCGCGACCTGCCCGCGCTGCGACGCTACCCTGCACCGGCGCAAACCCGACACCCTCACCCGCACCTGGGCCTACATGCTGGCCGCACTGGTGTTCTATATTCCGGCCAACCTGCTGCCGGTGATGAACACCCGGATGCTCGGGGACGGCGCCGACAGCACCATCATCAGCGGCGTTATCGAGTTCTGGCGCAGCGGCGCCTGGGACATTGCCCTGATCATCTTCATCGCCAGCATCGCCGTGCCCGGTATCAAGTTCGTGGTACTGACGCTGCTGCTGGTCACCGTGCAACGCCGCAGCACCTGGGCCCAGCTCCAGCGGGCGAAACTGTACCGGCTGGTGGAAGTCATCGGCTACTGGTCGATGCTCGATGTGCTGGTGGTGGCCCTGGTGGCGGCGCTGGTGAAGTTCCAGGCACTGAGCGATATCGAACCGCGACCGGGAATCCTGTTTTTCGGCCTCGTCGTACTGTTCACCATGCTGTCGGCCATGAGTTTCGACCCACGACTGATCTGGGACACGCCACCCTCCGAGGAGACCATGGATGAAGTCGCAAGCCACTGACGGACCGCAACCCGCACCGGGTCGCGCCCACGTCACCACCCGCCGCTGGTCGGTGTCGCTGGTGTGGATCGTGCCGATCATCGCGGTGCTGGTGGGCCTGTCCCTGGTGGTCCACAACTGGCTGCAGGAAGGCCCGACCATCACCATCACCTTCAAGACCGGCGAAGGCCTGACCGCCAACAAGACCGCGGTGAAGTACCGCAACGTGGTCATCGGCCAGGTCACCGACGTGCAGTTGAGCGACGACCAGAAGAACGTCACCGCCACGGTCAAGCTCGCCAAGAACGCCGACACGTTCACCCATGAGGACTCGGTGTTCTGGGTGGTCCGGCCGCGTATCGGCGCCGGCGGCATCTCCGGGATCGACACATTGCTGTCCGGGGACTTCATCGGCGCCGACGCCGGGCATTCGAAGGTGCGCGCCAAGTCGTTCACCGGCCTCGAGGCTCCACCGCCGATCACCTACGGTGAACCAGGCAAGCGCTTTACGCTGCACTCCCAGGACCTCGGTTCGCTGGACATCGGCTCGTCGGTGTACTTGCGCAAGATCCCGGTGGGCCAAGTGGTGTCCTACGCCCTGGACGCCGACGGCAAGGGCGTCAATATCGAGGTCTTCATCAACGCACCGAACGACGTCTACGTCACCGAGAACACCCGGTTCTGGAACGTCAGCGGCGTGGATCTGAACGTCGGCGCCAATGGCTTCGCAGTCAGGACCGAATCGCTCTCGGCCTTGCTGGTCGGCGGCATCGCGTTCAGGGCACCGGAATACAGCCCCAACGACACGCCGGCGGCCGAAGACAAGAGCTACGAACTGTTCGCCGACCAGCAAAGCGCCCTGGCCCCGCCCAGTGGCAAGGCGCAATACCTGGCGCTGCGTTTCGATCAGGCATTGCGCGGTTTGAAGGTCGATGCGCCGGTAGAATTCCTCGGTGTAGAGGTGGGCAGGGTCGTGGCCATCAACCTGGATTTCGACGAGAAGCAGCGCAGTTTTCCGGTCAACGTCGGCGTGGTGATCTACCCCCAGCGCCTGGGCAAAGCCCACGAGAAACTGCTCAAGACGCTCAATCATGACCCGGAAGACGAAGCCGCCTCGGCCCGCCTGATCGGCAGTTTCGTCGAGCGCGGCCTGCGCGCCCAGGCCCGTAGCGGCAGCCTGTTGACCGGGCAGTTGTACATCTCGCTGGATTTCTATCCCAAGGCTGAAAAAGTCGCGTTCGACCCCGCCGCCCGCCCGGTCCGCATCCCGACCATCCCCGGCAGCCTCCAGCAATTGCAGGAGCAACTGCAATCGGTGGTCGAGCGGATCAACAAGCTGCCGCTGGAAAGCATCGCCAGCAACCTGGATGGCAACCTCGTGGAGTTGCGCAAGGGCCTGAAGCAATTCAACGGCAAGACCCTGCCGGGCGTGCAGAACACCTTGCAAGACGTCAGCAAGACCCTGCAATCGGCCAACGCCACCCTGGCCGAAGACTCGCCACAGCGCGAACAACTGACCCAGACCCTCGACGATCTCGGCCGCATGTCACGCTCGCTGCGTGAGCTGTCCGACTACTTGAGCCGCCATCCCGAATCGCTGCTGCGCGGTCGTCCCAAGGACGCCCCTCTCACATTCCCGGTGAAAGAATGAACACAGGAGCACGCGCCATGCCGCCGATGCTGAAATTCACGCTGCTCGCCGTGGCGCTGCTGCTCGGCGCCTGCCGCAGCGATCCGATTCACTACCACACCCTGAGCCCGGCCCAACCGACGGCCAAGCCGCCCTCCAGCGTCGACATCCGGGTCGAGCAGGTCAGCGTCCCGCCTCAGGTGGATCGCCCCCAGATGGTCATTCGCCAAGGCAACAGCGGGTTGGCAATCCTGGAAACCGAATGGTGGGGCGCCAGCCTGGCGGATGAGCTGCGCAGCAGCCTGGAGGAACAACTGAGCAATCCCGGCGCGCCGAAGGTACTGCTGCGGGTGGACGTCCAGCGCTTCGACTCGGTCCCCGGCCAGTACGCGCGCATGGACGTGCAATGGCGCCTGCGCAACCTGAACGACGAAGCCCACGCCTTCACCTGCCGCAACCTCCTGCAGACGCCTGCCGGAAACACCCTCGATGAACTGGTGATGGCGCATCAGAACAATGTCCGGCAATTCGTCGACCTCATCGTCCAGGCCGCCCGTCAAAAGGCATGCCCCTGACCCCTGTAGGAGCTGCCAAGCGCAGCGAGGCTGCGATCTTGCCCCAGACAATTGAGTCCCAAGCGAAAACGCGGCCCGAGCCTGCGGCAGCTCCTACGAAGGCCAATGCAGTGACAGCACCGGCTCAACACGTGGATGCCGGTCGATGCGCTCCAACACAGCATGGAATTCCGGCCGCGCGCTGAGCATCGCCTCGCGCGTTCCGGACCACTTGGTGATCACCGCCGCCAGGATGTCCAGCGCTCCCGGCTCGGTGCCGCTGAAGAATGGTCGCGCCGGAAACTGATCGGCAAACAACACCCAGTTTCGATACAAGCGTTGCTTCGTGCCGGACACCAATTGCTGCCGGATCGCCTCATCCGCCTCGGCCAGCCAGCGCTCGGGAAAATCGATGATGCCGATGGGCGTGTAGCAATTGGCGGCAATATAAACCAGGCCCCGTATGGCTTGCGCTCGCAGGACAGGGTCCTCGGGCAGCAATTTCGATTCCGGATAGGCCAGCCCGAGGTGAATCAGGATGGCCGCAGATTCAGTCAGCACCGAGCCGTCCGGCAACTGCAAGGTCGGGACCTGTTTCTGGGGATTCAACGCCTCAAGCTCTTTCGCCGCGTCATTGTCTTCGGTCGAATAGGCATCGACCCGACGATAAGGCACACCACATAAGCACAGGGCAATCTCCACGGCCGAAGAACCGGATTGCCGGTAACCCAATAAATGAAACATAGCCTGCCTCCCGGGAAGGTTCAGTCGATAGAGCTCCGAGGACGACCGATGTTCCACTCCGGGGACGACCTGCACATCGACCGACCAGTTATCACCGCCATCGATGTTCACCATCACGTCAATGAAGTTCTCATGATGACTGCCCGACGCAACAATGGCCCCACACAAACCCACTACACCCCGGAGCACACCATCATGAAACGCCAAATCATCCTCAGCCTCGCTTTCTCGGTTCTGGCAGCCAACGTATTCGCCGCTTCCTCCCACCCGGTCGTTGCCGAAGGTGGTTCTGATCGACTGATCGAAAACCGCGTCGCTGAAGGTGGTTCCGATCGTCTGATCGAAAACCGCGTCGCTGAAGGTGGTTCGGATCGTCTGATCGAAAACCGCGTCGCTGAAGGTGGTTCCGATCGTCTGATCGAGAACCGCGTCGCTGAAGGTGGTTCCGATCGTCTGATCGAAAACCGCGTCGCCGAAGGTGGTTCCGATCGTCTGATCGAAAACCGCGTCGCCGAAGGTGGTTCCGATCGTCTGATCGAAAACCGCGTCGCTGAAGGTGGTTCCGATCGTCTGATCGAGAACCGCGTCGCTGAAGGTGGTTCGGATCGTCTGATCGAGAACCGTGTGGCTGAAGGTGGTTCCGATCGTCTGATCGAGAACCGCGTCGCCGAAGGTGGTTCCGATCGTCTGATCGAGAACCGTGTGGCTGAAGGTGGTTCCGATCGTCTGACCCAGAACCGCGCATGACTTGCCACCCTGCTCTGCCCGACAAAAGCCCGGCCTATCCGCCGGGCTTTTTTCATGCTCGCTGTTCGCTACCGTCCCGCCGACCGTGCCATGCATCGCTGATAACGCTCATCCACCCGCTTGGCAAACCATGCCGTGGTCAGCTTGCGGGTGATTTTCGGGCTCTTGAGTACGATCCCCGGCAACACCGCACGGGGCAATGGCTTGCCCTCGGCCTTCTCAGCCAGCTCGAACACACGCTTGTAGAGTTTGCTGTCCTCGAACGCCAGGCTGTCGCCCTGCTCCAACTGATCGCGCATGGTCGGATTGCGCATTCCCAACGTTTTTCCCAGGGTGCGCACCGCCAGCTCAGTGCTGCCGGGCATGATGGAATCATGCAGGATCAAATCACCATCGAGCGCGAGGGAAATGCCTGAGGCGCGACTCACGGCATGCTGGAATGCCGCGTTGCGGCTGGCGTACCAACCGGCATTGAAATCGGCAAAGCGATACAGCGGCTCGGTGTAGCTCACCGGATACCCCAACAAATGCGCAATGCCGAAATACATCCCACCGCGACGGCTGAACACTTCCTGGCGAATCGAACCCTCCACTGCGTAAGGATAATTTCGGGCATTGGCCTGGGCGAAGGCGATACTGACCTGCATCGGTCCACCGGTGTGCACCGGGTTGAAACCGTCGAACAGCGTCTTGCCCAGCGGCACCATGCCAATGAAATCATCGAAGATGCCGCTCAGCTCCTTCTCACTGCGCACCGCGGCAAGCCGGTCGCTGTAGCTTTTGCCATTGGACGAACGCACCTGGAGCGCGCCGCTGACCAATATTGCGGGAATATGCAGCTTCGCCGCACGGCGATCGATTTCCTGCCGGGCAATCTTGCCCAGTCCCGGCACCGCGGGATCGGCCTGGAATGTCGACTCCTGCTCGGCGACAGCCAGGACCGAACAGATATTCTGCGTCGTGGGCGGGATCTGCTGTGCGGCAAACGCCACATAGATGTCCGAGGCCCAGCCTTCGCGATCCGCGGTCCTGGCCGGCAACAACCGCACAATCTGTGCCTTGACCTCGGCAGGCTGGCGCTCAGGCTCCTGGGCCTGACGACTGCCGCAACCGGCCAGGACCAGCAACGCCGGGAGAATGAACAACCATCGATTGAAAGGCATAGGGCTCCATCAGGTGTGTACTCCAGAGCACCATACGATCAAAAGCAGGGACAGGCTATGTTCCGTCGCCCAGCACGCGGACAAACCCGATTTAGCAACCACCAGAAACCCAGTGTGGGAGCGAGCCTGCTCGCGATAGCGCCAGTTCAACCAACTTCGATGTCGACTGACACAGCGCAATCGCGAGCAGGCTCGCTCCCACAAGGGATTTGCGGCGGACACGAAACCTGCGACCGCCTCAGTTTCAGGGTCACCTGTGCTTCAGCCATTGCAGAAAACGGTTTTTCTTGGGCTCCACGACTTTCTGCATCACCACGGTCTCGCGGATTTCCTCGCGTTGCCCCTGCAGGTTGCTCAAGGCGGCTTTCAATTCGCCGAGGTGCACCAACTCCTGGCACAGGGCGGCTTTTTCTATGCGAAACAGCCGTCCGCTGGTGATGCTGCGGAATTCGCCCCGTGACGGATTGGCGGCCAGGATTCCTTCCTCGCCCAGGATTTCCCCTGGCCCCAGGCGCCCGGCCTCGATCATTTTCTCGCCGTCGTGGATCGAAACGGAAACCACACCACTGCTGATGATCATCAGGCAATCGGCTATCTCGCCGAACGCCAGGATCACCTCATCGGCCTGATAATCCACCGTGGCCATGTCGTCGGCGAGTCGTTCGCGCTCGTCGTTATCCAGCGAACGGAAAATACGCACGTCCTCCAGCAACTGCCGCTGGCGGCTCCAGGGCTGGGTGCCCAGGCCGGTGCCCCAGATGATGCCGGAGGCTTCGAGGTGACGATGGGCGAGGTCGAACATCAGGTTGCAGACTTCCGTCTTGTGCCTGGCCGACGCGATGAAGCCCTTGAGTTCATATTCGGTGTATTCCAGATGAGAAGCCTTGACCGAGGCCTTGGCGGAGAACGCCGGCAGCAGCGCCCGGGTGCCGCGCAAGGCTTTTTCCAGGGCTTCGATGACGCGACGCGGGCGCACGTGGCTGGGCACCGCGATGCACACACTGACGCCGTGGGCGTCTCCCGGCCGGCTGAAATTGAGCAGGCGCGCCTTGGCCGCCAGGGAGTTGGGCACCACCGCCATGCCGCCCATATCGGTCATCAGGTGTGTCGAGCGCCAATCGATTTCCACCACCCGCCCCTGGGTGCCATCAATGGAGATCCAGTCATCGATCTGATAAGGCTTGGTGGTGTTGAGCACGATGCCGGAAAACATATCGCTGAGGGTGCTCTGCAACGCCAGGCCGACAATGATCGCCATGGCACCGGAGGTGGCCAGCAACCCTTTGACCGGCAACTGCAAGACATACGCCGCGGCACCGATGATGCCGATCAGGAAGATGACCGCGCCCATCAGGTCCTGGAGCAAACGCGCGTTGTGGCCGACCCGGGACAACAGGCCGTTGCCCAGCAGCACCGTCAGGGTCCTGGCCGCGAACAGCCACCAGCCGATGCCCAGCACGGTGCCCATCAGGTTCAGGATCGCATCGTCGGGCCACAGCGGCGGTTGCAGCGGGCTGATGCCGGCGGCGGTCATGACCCAGCAAAACATCACGAAGACGCCGACACGCGCGCACATCCGCAGGTTACGTCGCGAATCGCCGATGAGTTGCCACAGCGCCAGGTCGATCAGGATCAGGATGACGCCACAGACCAGCGGATGATGCTGCACAAACGTGGCCATGACGAACCTCCCCGGCGCATTGCCGGCTGCACTGGCAAAGCACTGTAACGGACAGGCCCACGGCTGGCATTTCTACATCGGTGCTAGCGGCTCATACCTGGGTATGAGCCTGACACAAGGCGATCAAGCACTCAGACATGTCCCAAATGCGCATTTTCCGCGCAAACAGTCATTTACGCACCTGGCCTGGGCCATTCCGCCTGTCTAGAGTGGGCGCTTTTTTCCCCTTCCGGTATTTCCATGAATCTCTGGTTCCGACTGTTACTGATGCTGTTCCGTCGTCCCTGGCGCAAGCCGACGGCGCCCCTGGACACCACCGTGGTACGCATGCGCGTGTGGCCGCTGGACCTGGACCTCAACCGCCACGTCACCAACGGACGCTATTTCACCCTGGCCGACGTTGGCCGCATGGATTACGTGCTACGCAGCGGCGCCTACAAAGTGGCACTGCGCAACCGGGCGGTGCCCATCGTCGGGGATGTCTGGGGCAAGTTCCGGCGGGAACTGAAACTGTTCGAAGCATTTGAAGTGCATACCCGGATGCTGGGCTGGGACGAAAAATGGACCTTCATGGAACACCGCTTCGTCAGCCAGGGGCGTGTGGTCGGAACAGTGATCATGCGTGGCCTGTTCCGCTCGAGCCGGGGCACGGTGGCACCGGGGGAATTCGTCCGCGAACTGGGGCTGGCCGAACAATCGCCGATCATGCCGCAATGGCTGACGGCCTGGTCGCAAAGCTGCGATGGCTTGAGTGTTGAACTTCGACTGGAAGAAGGTGGCCGCACCGACACGCGTTAGCCAGCCCCCCGCTGGGCCTGTAGGAGCTGGCGAAGCCTGCGATCTTTTGATCTTTCCCTTGAGACTCAAGAATCAGGGGAAAGATCGCAGCCTCGCTTCGCTCGACAGCTCCTACAGAGCCAGCGGGAGCAAGCTCCCTCGCCACAGGTGTCCACCCTGCCCCATGCCCTGGCCGATCCGCGCCTATACTCCTCTGCCAATCCCCCCTGGGGCCTGCACTTCCAAGAATAAAAAGCAGAGGTGGAACATGGTCTGGCAACAAGTCTACGATCCCTTCGGTAATGCGGTGCTGTCGACGCTCCTGGCGGCGGTCCCGGTGGTGGTGATGCTGGCGTCCCTGGCGTTCTTTCATATCAAGGCCCACCTGGCGGCGTTGCTGGCCCTGGCCTCGGCCCTGCTGATCGCGATTTTCGCCTTTGGCATGCCGGCTGGCATGGCCGGTTCGGCGGCACTCTATGGCGCGGCCAACGGGTTGCTGCCCATCGGCTGGATTGTGCTCAACATCATTTTCCTGCACCGGCTGACCACCGAAAACGGTTCGTTCAAGGTCTTGCAGGATTCCCTGGCGCGCATCACCGACGACCGGCGCCTGCAACTGCTGCTGATCGCCTTCTGTTTCGGGGCGTTCTTCGAGGGTGCGGCGGGCTTCGGTACGCCGGTGGCGGTGACCGGGGCGATCCTGATCGGGCTGGGTTTTTCACCGCTGGCCGCCTCGGGCCTGGCACTGATCGCCAACACCGCGCCGGTGGCGTTCGGCGCCCTGGGCACCCCTGTCATCACCCTGGCCAAGGTCACCGGGCTGGATGAGATGGAACTGTCGATGATGGTCGGCCGGCAGTTGCCGTTCTTTTCGGTGATCGTGCCGTTCTGGCTGATCTGGGCGTTCGCCGGATGGCGCAAGATGCTCGAGGTCTGGCCGGCGATTCTGGTGGCCGGCGTCAGCTTCGCCATCCCGCAGTTCGTGGTTTCCAACTACCATGGGCCGATGCTGGTGGACGTGATCGCCGCGCTGATTTCCATGGCCTGTCTCACCGGTTTTCTCAAGGTCTGGAAACCGGCCACGGTGCACACTTCCGCGGCATTGTCGGGGCGCCACGACGATTCGAAGATCGACGCCAGCGAAGAACAACAGCCGGTGACCGGCACGGTATTTTCCAGCGACACCCGGCCGGCGGTGCTGCGCGCGTGGATGCCGTGGATCATCCTCACGGTGTTCGTGTTCGCCTGGGGCACCCAGGGCTTCAAGAACCTGTTCGATACCCGCCCGGCAATCGACCCGCAGACCCAGTCGGCCAGACTCGACCCCCAAGGCAAGCCGATGCGCGAGGCGAACCCGCTGTTCTCGCCCATGGTGACCTTCAGCACCCTGCACCAGCAGATCGAGAAAGTCCCGCCGGTGGTGCCGCAACCCAAAACCGAGGAAGCGATCTACAAGTTCAACTGGTTCACCGCCACCGGCAGCGGCATCTTCCTGGCGGCGATTCTCGGCGGGTTGCTGATGGGCTATTCGATTCCACAATTGGTGCGCCAGTACCTGCGAACGTTGTGGGTGGTGCGTTACTCGCTGATTACCATCGTCGCGATGCTCGCACTGGGGTTCCTGACGCGCTATTCGGGTCTGGACGCCACCATGGGCCTGGCCTTCGCCGCAACGGGCATTTTCTACCCGATGTTCGGCACTCTGCTGGGCTGGCTCGGCGTGGCATTGACCGGCTCGGACACCGCCTCCAACGTGCTGTTCGGCGGCTTGCAACGGGTGACGTCAGAGCAGTTGGGCCTGAGCCCGGTATTGATGGCCGCCGCCAACAGTTCCGGCGGGGTCATGGGCAAGATGGTCGATGCGCAATCGATCGTGGTCGCCTCCACCGCCACCCGTTGGTACGGCCATGAAGGGGAAATCCTGCGCTACGTGTTTTTCCACTCGGTGGTGCTGGCGATTCTGGTGGGCGGACTGGTGACGTTGCAGGCGTATGTTGAGCCGTTCAGTCGCATGGTGGTTGGCGGGCATTGACCGGCACGTCTACCGATCATTCCCACGCTCTGCGTGGGAATGCATCCAGTGACGCTCCGCGTCACGCTTTAGAAGCGGAACGCGGAGCGTCCCGGGCGGCGTACCCACGCAGAGCGTGGGTACGATCGAGCTGACCTTTACTGAACGTTCTTCAGCTTGACCACATCCCCGGACACCGACGTGGTGTAGCCGGTCAGGACCCAGGCCCAGAACCAGTCTTCCTGCACCTGGGTGTTGATCATGGCGTCGCCACCCTTGGCCAGGATCGCGGCGGTCTGGGCGCGTACGAAGCGGTTGTTCTGGCGGATCGGGATCACGCCAAACAGCAGCAGGCCGGTGGCCTTCGCTTCACTGTGACCGACAACGGTGTACTGGCTGCTGTCGTACTGCTGGGTCTTCATCGGGGTGCCGGTGCAACCCGCCAGGACCAGGCCGAACAGTGCAGTGGCGACAACTTTGCTGAAACTTTTCATTGACTACTCCATGGGTAAACGCCCGGGATCCGTCTCTCGGGCGGCGCGTACTCTACCCGATTAACATCAAATCGACATTATTTACCCGCAACCCTCATCCCCCCCGCAACGCCCAAGTTAGAGCCACTCGTCAGTTGCCCCTCCAACCTCCTTCAGCGAATCAGCGTCGCGTCGATAACCAGATCATTGCGCCACGGAAGGCAAATACTGCCCTTGCCGGCTGAACCGATATGCACCGGCTGCCCCCGTTGGAGCGCTTGACCATGATTGACCTGACTGTCTGGAACATCACCCTTCCGGTACAAACCCCAGCCCTGACCATTGCGACCAAAGCGGTTCCGACCCTGCGCAACCAGTACTTCACCAACACCGGTGACAAGATCGTGTTCTGGGCCCCCGTAACCGGCTCCCATACGGGCAAAAGCGAGTACCCGCGCTCCGAGCTGCGGGAAACCTCAAAAGACGGCAAGCTGCGCAACTGGCGCTACAACAGCGGCATCAACACCCTCAAAGGCACCCTGGCCGTGAATCAGGTACCTTCGGTCGGTCGCGTGGTCGTCGCGCAGATCCACGCCAAGGATGCGCCCGCCCCGTTGCTGAAACTCGTCTACCGCGTCACCAAGGGGGTCGGCAACCTGGATGTCGAATACCGGGTCAAGCCCAAGGATGCAAAAAGCCCGGTGATGTTCACCGTGCCGAACGTTGCCTTGAACAAAGTCTTCACCTACTCCCTGCAGATGGACAAACAGGGCAAGGTCACCGTGATGATCAACAACCTCGGCAAACAGGTGAAGCTCGACCCGTCCTGGTACGGCTACAACTTCTACTTCAAGGCGGGCGTCTACACCCTGGACAACGTTGGCTATGCCAGCGAAGGCGGGAAAGTGACCTACACCAAGCTGGACGTCAGTCATCTATGACCGACGTCCAGCCCGATGCTTGCCTTTCAGGCCTTTGAAGGAACGGCCGCCGCTTGCCGGCCGCTGAAGGCAACCAGGAAGCAGACGAACACCAGCAGCGCGAACCCGGCCGGGAACAGCCAAATGCTGGTCCAGTCATGACCGCCCGCCTCGGCAAAATGATCGGTGACCTGCCCCGCCACCCGAAAGCCGATCAACATACCCAGGCCATAGGTCGCCAGGGTGATCAGCCCTTGGGCCGAACTGCGCAGGTGCTCCGGCGCCTTGGCGTCGGTGTAGATCTGCCCCGAGACAAAAAAGAAGTCGTAGCAGATGCCATGCAGGGCAATGCCGGCGAACAGCATGAACGCCAGGTCACCGTTGTTGCCGTAGGCGAACAGCAGGTAGCGCAACGCCCACGCCAGCATCCCCACCAACAGTGCCAACTTGATACCGAAGCGCTGGATGAACAGCGGCAACAGCAGCATGAACAGCACCTCGGACACCTGCCCGATGGCCATCTTCGCCGTCGGGTTGGTCATGCCGGTTTCGGCCAGGAACGGGTTGGCGTTCTGGTAATAGAACGCCAACGGGATGCAGATCAGGATCGAAGCGATGAAGAACACCAGATAACTGCGATCCTTCAACAGCCCCAGGGCATCCAGGCCCAGCAGTTGTTTCACGCCACCGCCGGCGTCAGCCTTGAGCGGCGCCGTGGCCGGCAGCGTGAAGCTGTAGATGCCCAGGACAAGCGAGGCAATCGCCGCCATCAGGAAGGTATTGCGCAAGCCGCCCGCCGTAATGGCTTCCCGTGAATCCCAGGCGAACACAAAACTGATCACCACGCCGGCGACGATCCAGCCGAGGGTGCCCCACACCCGCACGCGAGAGAACTCCAGCGCCGGATCGCGCATCTGGCGGAACGCCACGGAATTGACCAGGGCCAGCGTCGGCATGTAGACCACCATGTACGCCAGCACGAACGGATAGAACCCACTGAAGTCCTGCGCCGAATACAGCTGATACAGCAGCACCGCGCCCAGCAGGTGCAACACCGCCAGGATACGTTCGGCATTGAAGTAGCGGTCGGCGATCAGGCCGATCACGAACGGCGCGATGATCGCCCCCCAGGACTGGGTGGAAAACGCCATGCCGATCTGCCCACCACTGGCGCCCAGGGTGCTGGAAAGGAAGGTCCCCAGGGTGACGAACCAGCCGCCCCAGATAAAGAACTGCAGGAACATCATCACGCTCAAGCGTGTGTTCATCGTGGTCATGACAGTCACCGTCTGTTTGTTGTTCTTATCAGAACTGAAGCTTTCCTTCTGTGGCGAGGGGATTTATCCCCTCGCCACAGAGGCTATTTCTGCAACCCAAGCAGCCGCCGATTGGACGCCTCATCCGCCGTCACCCCGGCAAAATCATCGAACGCCTTGCGGGTCTTGCTGATCATGTGCCGCTCGATGAACGCCGCCCCTTCGGCGGCGCCCTGTTGCGAATCCTTCAGACAGCATTCCCATTCCAGCACCGCCCAACCGCTGAAATCGTATTGGGCCAGCTTGCTGAAGATCGATTTGAAATCGACCTGCCCATCCCCCAGGGAACGGAACCGGCCGGGGCGATCCACCCAGCCCTGGTAGCCGCCATACACACCGGAGCGGGCATCGGGGCGAAACTCCGCGTCCTTGACGTGGAACATGCGGATGCGCGCGTGGTAGCGGTCGATGAACCCCAGGTAGTCCATCTGTTGCAGCAGCAGATGGCTGGGGTCGTAGAGAATGGCCGCCCGCGGATGGTGAGCGACGGCTTCCAGGAAACGCTCGAACGAGGCGCCGTCGTGGAGGTCTTCGCCGGGATGGATTTCGTAGCACAGGTCGACGCCGGCTGCCTCGAAGCAATCGAGAATCGGCAACCAGCGCCGGGCCAGTTCGGCGAACCCTTGCTCGACAAGCCCGCTCGGGCGTTGTGGCCAGGGGTACATGTAGGGCCATAGCAGCGCGCCGGAAAACGTCGCATGGGCACTGAGCCCCAGGCGTTGGCTGGCCCGGGCCGCCAGCTTGAGCTGCTCGATGGCCCACTCGGTCCGGGCGTGGGGCTGGCCGCGCAGATGGGCCGGGGCAAAGTCGTCGAACAGTGCGTCGAACGCCGGGTGCACCGCGACCAGTTGGCCTTGCAGGTGCGTCGACAATTCGCTGATCTCGACACCGGCCGCTGCGCAGGTGGCCTTGAGTTCGTCGCAATAGGCCTGGCTGTCGGCGGCCCGGGCCAGGTCTATGTAGCGGCTGCCCAGGGTCGGCAATTGAACGGCTTTGTACCCTTGTGAGGCCGCCCACCGGGCGATGTTCGCCAAGGTGTCGAACGGCGCCTCATCGGACATGAACTGGGCCAGGAAAATGGCCGGCCCGCGCAGGCCGCCCGGTGTTTGATCGGCGGTCTTCACAGCAGCGACTCTCCGGTTTTCAGCGCGGTCCACTTCGCCTCGCCACGATGATTGATAATGGCCGCCTCGATGAACGCCATGCCGCGCAAGCCGGTTTCGATGCCGGGTACGCCAGGCGCATCGGGGCCCTCGATCCGTTCGCGAATGGCCCGGGCGAAATCGCCGTAGAGGTTCGCCATGGCTTCCAGATAACCTTCGGGGTGCCCGGCCGGTAGGCGCATGCGGCGGGTGGCGGCCTCGCACAACCACGGCTGGCCGACACCGCTACGCAGGGTGCCCAGGGGTTTATCGAGAGCGCGATGGATCAGGCTCGACGGTTCCTCCTGACGCCACTCCAGGGCGCCCTTGTCGCCGTAGACGCGAATCTTCAACGGGTTCTCTTCACCGGCGCAGACCTGGCTGGCGATCAACACACCGCTGACGCCATCACTCATGCGCAACAGCATCGCGGCGTCGTCGTCCAGTTGCCGGCCCGGAATATGGGTGCCCAATGCCGCGCAGAGCTGTTCGACGCGCTGCCCGGTCACGAACTCTGCCAGGGAAAATGCGTGTGTGCCGATGTCGCCGATGCAGCCGCCCAGGCCGGACTGCTGGGGATCATCGCGCCAGCCGGCCTGTTTGTTGCCCTGCCCGGCGACGTCCTGGCTGAGCCAACCCTGGGGGTACTCGACCAGCACTTTGCGCACCGTGCCGATCACGCCCGTGCGCACCATCTCCCGCGCCTGCCAGACCATGGGATACCCCAGGTACGTGTGGGCCAGGCCATACAGGCGGCCGCTGCCTTGCAGCACATCCTTGAGCGCGAGCAGCTCAGGCAGGTTCAACGCCGCGGGCTTTTCGCTGAACACATGAAAGCCCACCTTCAACGCCTGGACGGCAATCGGTGCGTGCAAGTGGTTGGGGGTGACGATGACCAGCAGCTCCATGCGCTGGTCCGCAGGCAATGCCGCTTCAGCGTCCAACAACTGCTGCCAGTCGCTGTAGCAGCGGGAAGCGGCCAGCCCCAGGGTGGCGCCGGTTTGCCGATTGTTGCGGGCATCGCGGCTGAACGCGCCGCACACCAACTCGAAACCGCCGTCCAGGCCCGCGGCCTGACGATGGGCCTGACCGATGAAAGCGCCCTCTCCACCGCCCACGAAACCCAGTCTTATTTTCGGTGCCACAGGATTCATCGCGATTCTCTCAGGCCAGGACTGATGACAATGTAACCGGTTACATGAAAGCGGAATCTAGGCGCAGTTTCGCGGCATGTCAAACCCCACCCTCTTCATGCAGAAGCGTTTGTGAGGTGTCCAACCTGCGGTAAGCTCCCCCTCGTGCCGCTATTTTCCGGCGCTCGATCGAGGTGGTTTTTGTCCAATATCCGTGAAGTGGCCCGGCTGGCCGGCGTGTCGGTGGCTACGGTTTCCAGAACGCTGAAATCCCCGGAACGGGTACTGCCCGAGACGCGGGACAGGGTCAACGCGGCAGTGGAACAGGCCGGCTATCGTCCGAACCTGATGGCCGTGCAGTTTCGCTCCCGTCGCACCGGCAACCTGGTGATCCTGGTGCCGGCCATCGCCAACACGTTCTTCGCCCGGGTCATCAGCGGTGCCCAGCAGGCCGCCCAGGCCGCGGGTTATCGACTGTTGTTGTGCGACACCCAGGGCCGGGAAGAGGTCGAGCGGGAATTCGCCGCGCTGGTCTATGCACATCAGGCCGATGGCGTGATCCAGTTGCGCGCCAGTAATCCTTTCGCATCGCTCCCACCGGGTGCCGAAGCCCTGCCGCTGGTCAACGCCTGCGAAGTGGTCAAGGGTGCCGACTATCCCACCATCAGCCTCGACAACCGCGCCGCCGCCCAAGCCATGACCGAGCACCTGATCGGCCTCGGCCACCGTCGCATCGGCATCATCAAGGGCCCCCGCAGCAGCCCGTTGACCCTGGACCGCGTGGCCGGTTACGAGGACGCCTTGCGCCAGGCCGGCCTGGCCGTTGACCCGAGCCTGATCTGCCACGGCGACTTCACCTTGAGCGCCGGGTACGACGGCGCCGGTACGATGCTGGCGCTGGCCGAGCGTCCCAGCGCGCTGTTCTGTGAAAACGACGAGATGGCCATCGGCGCCCTCAAGCGCATCAAGGCGTCAGGGTTGCGAGTGCCTGAGGATATTTCCCTGGTGGGCTTCGATGACATCCCGTTCGCGGCGTATTGCGATCCGCCGCTGACCACCATTTCGCAACCTGCCGAGACTTTTGGCCGCAGGGCTGTCGAGATGCTGATCGCGCTGATCGAGAAGAAGCCCATTGCCGAACGGCGGGTGGTGTTGCCGTTTGAGTTGACGGTGCGGGGCAGTACGGCAACGCACTCAAGCGAGTAGTAGCAAGACCCTGTGGCGAGGGGATTTAGCGAAACGTCGCACCGCCCCGCTGGGTCGCGGAGCGGCCCCAATGTGGTCTATCTGGCACACCGAGGTGTCCTGTTTTAGGGCCGCTTCGCAGCCCAGCGGGGATAAATCCCCTCGCCACAGATAAATCCCCTCGCCACAAATGGATCGCGATATCTCAATCAGGCAAACGTCGCCCCCCGGGTATTCACGAACAGCGAATACAACGAATGGCTGCTGGCCATGAACAAGCGATTACCCTCCCGTCCGCCGAAGCAGATATTAGGGCAGCGTTCCGGCAGGGAAATGTGCCCGATGGCTTTGCCTTCCGGGTTGAACACCCGTACGCCGTCGAGCTTTTCCAGGTCTGCCTTGGGGTCACCGTTGCCACCCCAGCCGCACCAGAGGTTGCCGCTTTCGTCGCACTTGATGCCATCGAGGGCGGCGTAGTCCAGGCCTTCGATGTGCTTGCGCCGCTCGCCCAGCGTACCGTCGTCCTTGACCGTGATTGCCCAGATCAGACGGTTGGGCTTGGCTCTGCCCTCCACCACATAGAGAATCTTCTCGTCCGGAGAGAAACACAGGCCGTTCGGCCCCGCCAGGTCGTCGATCACCCGGGTCACCTTGGCGGTTTCGCCGTCGATCCGGTACACCGCGTGGGGCTGGGAAGGCGTGACCTTGTGTCCTTCGTAATTGTTGCCGGTCTGGAACGGTGGGTCGGTGAACCAGACCGAACCGTCGCGCTTGCACACGATGTCGTTGGGCGAGTTGAAAGGTTTGCCTTCGAAACTGTCCGCCAGCACGGTGACGGTGCCGTTGTGCTCGGTACGGGTGATGCGCCGGCCCTCGCTCGAAGTGGTGGAGCCTTCGCACACCAGCAACCGCCCTTGGCGATCACGGCACATGCCATTGGAGAAATTGGAGTTCTCGCGGTACACCGACAGGCCGCCGGTGATTTCATCCCAACGCACGATGCGGTTGTTGGGAATGTCGCTGACCAGCAGGTAGCGGCCGTCGCCGACCCAAACCGGCCCTTCGGCCCAACGCAGGCCCGTGGCGAGTTTTTCCACGCTGGCGTTGAAGATGCGCAGGTCCATGAAGCTGGGGTCGAGGATGTTGATCAATGGATCCGGGTAACGCTGGCTCAACGGCTCGGCCTGGGCAAGCCCGGGCAGGTTCCCGAGGGTGGCGGCAGCCGCCGAGACCACCAGGGATTTTTTCAGGAATACCCGGCGGCCTTGGTCGGCGGGGTTGATGAGTTGCGAGGTCTCCATCGTGCGTCTCTCCGTTAATTATTATTGGACGGGACGACAGTTTTACTACGTGATAAGACATCGTACAAGATTGCTCTTCTATACCTACTGAAGAAGGACAATCATATGACCGCTCAAGGCTGGGTATTTCTATGTTATGGAGGAAGCTTTGACCTCTTCGCTACTTGTTCCACCGGATCAGATAAGGTAAAAATTCAGACACGTTGTACGACAACAATAACTAAAATCACCGATTCGAGGCCCCTCGCTTCGGCGTTGTTCCTTTGAGAAATCCTGCCATGACCCGCCCCACCGCCGCATCGGACACCCCCGCTCCGTTTCCACGCCACCTCGCCGTGCTCGTGCTGCTGTGCATGGGCTGCGCCTTCGCCGGCAACCATGTCGCGGCGCGGGTGGCGTTCGACGATGGCGCCGGTGTGCTGCTGGCGATCCTGATGCGTTCGGGTGGAACCCTGCTGGTGCTGGCCTTGATGGTGCTATGGCAGCGCCAGGGCCTGCGCCTTCCACCAGGCGCCTGGCGCTGGCAGTTGCTGCTCGGGCTGTTGATCGGCACCCAGAGTCTTTGTCTTTATTCCGCCGTGGCGAGGGTACCGGTGGCTCTGGCACTGCTGGTGGGGAATGTGTTCCCGATTCTGCTCGCGCTGTTGACCTGGGCACTGGGCGGACCACGTCCCACCGCGCGCACCGCCGCGCTGATGGGGATGATTCTGCTGGGCCTGGTGTTCGTACTGGAAGTGCCGGCGCGGTTATCGTCCGGACAGAACGTCGGCTCGCAATGGCTGGTGGGCGTCGGCCTGGCCTTCTGCGCGGCTTGTGCATTCGCCTGCGCGCTGTGGATCACCGATCACAAGCTGTCCCAAGTGCGCGGCTCGGTGCGCAGCCTGCTGACGATCTTCATTGTGTTCAGCAGCGTCAATCTCGCCGGCCTGAGCGGCGCCCTCCCCGGCGGCTTCAGCCTGCCGGCCACCAGCACCGG
Organism: Pseudomonas sp. B21-056; assembly: GCF_026016325.1. Classification (NCBI taxonomy): domain Bacteria; kingdom Pseudomonadati; phylum Pseudomonadota; class Gammaproteobacteria; order Pseudomonadales; family Pseudomonadaceae; genus Pseudomonas; species Pseudomonas sp. B21-056. The sequence goes on along the minus strand of NZ_CP087203.1, from coordinate 2,274,306 downwards.
CTGGTTCGCCCTGGCAACCCTGGTGGCGCTCTACGGCACCGGGTTCATCGTGCTGTTCATCTCCGTGCCGCGCCTGGACATGCCGCGCAATGCCCCGGTGATGAACGTCGAACCGTTGGCCACGCTGCTGATCGGCTGGCTGGTGCTGGACCAGATGCTCAGCCCCGGTCAGATACTCGGTGGCACTATCGTGGTGGCTGGGATCGTACTGTTGACGTATCACAAGGTTGAACGGGTCGAGGCGCCTGTGGCCGGAGCGGCTGGGCACAATTGAACTCGCCACAGGGGTGTTGTTTGTAGCTTCTGCTGAAACTTGTTTTCAAACCCACAGTCCTACCCCAGCCGTGAAAACCTCGCCGTCCTGTGCGAAGCGCTTTGCGGTTGATCGGCGCCAAACCTGGCGCCAAGGCAACTCCCCTCCCGAGCCGTTCGTCCATGCGCCACTCTGTTCGCTCCAGCCGTTTCGTTTCGCTCTGCCTGCTCCCCTTGCTTCCCCTGTTCACCAACCCTGCCCACGCTCGAGGCGAAGGGCAACTGCTGGACGCCATCAACGACTACCGCAGCCAGTCCCGCCGCTGTGAATGGCGCACGGTGCGGGCTTCCCCGCCCTTGGCGCTGCGCTCGCGCCTGGCCTTGCCGATCGGCTTTCGTGACGGTTTGCGGGAAACCTTGAAGGACGCCGGTTATCAAGCCCGGGCCGTGCGCAGCATCCGCCTGACGGATGCACGAGATGCCGAAGAGGCTTTCGACAGGTTGGCGGACGAGCACTGCGCCGCCCTGCTGGACAACCAGTACGCCGACATCGGCATCAACCGGGTCGGTGATGAGTGGCGGGTGGTCCTGGCACAGCCCATGGGCGGTGCACCGGTCAGCGACGCCTCATCCGCAAATAAGGCGTTGCTCGCCCAAGTCAACGCGGCAAGAGCCAAGTCGCGCCTGTGCGGCCGCCAACGCTTTGCCGCCGCCCGGCCACTGAGCTGGAACGCCGCACTCGGATCAGCCGCCCAGGGACACAGCCAGGCAATGGCCCGCGGCAACTACTTCGCCCATCGCGACCCGGACGGCCGCTCGGTCGCTGATCGAGCCAAAGGTGCCGGCTTTCGTGGCCGCAAGATCGGCGAAAACATCGCCGCCGGCCAAGGCTCACCGAACCAGGCCATGCAAGACTGGCTCGCCAGCCCGGGGCACTGCGCCAACCTGATGAACCCGATGTTCACCCAAGTGGGCGCCGCGTATGCCACTGATTCGCGCAGCGACGCGGGGGTGTATTGGACGATGGTGTTTGGCGCGCCTTGAGCTGAAGACCCGAAGTCTCTTATGGCGAGGGGATTAGCGAAATATGGCACCGCCCGCCGGGTTGCGCCTGTAGGAGCTGTCGAGCAAAGCGAGGCTGCGATCTTTCCCCTGACACTTGAGTCTCAAGCGAAAGATCAAAAGATCAAAAGATCAAAAGATCAAAAGATCGTCCGAACGCGCCCGAGCCTTCGCCAGCTCCTACAAGCGCAGCTTCGCCACCCAGCGGGAGGGAACGTTAACGCGGGTCGACGTTATCCAGCGCCCGGTTCGCCAGCAATGTGCCCAGTTCAATCAGTTGCTGGATACCCAAGGCGACGTGCCGTCGGGAGCCGTCCAATTCGAATGCCAGGTCACTGGTCATGGCATTGGCCGAGGCCAATGTTTCGCTGAGATTGGCAAGCAGGACTTCAGTGTCGATGCCGTTAACGACAGTAAAGAGTTGATCGGATGTCGAATCGGCCTCGGTCGGTTTAGGTTTCAGGTAGTAGTCAAGGGCACGATCGGCAGCCTTGTCGTACGAGGCGGCTGAGGAGTCGGCTTCTGGCGGATTGGGAGTTACTTTGAACATAGATGAAGCTCCGATACATTTGAAAAGGAGCCATCACTCTCACGCTACCAAACGAAGGGCGGTGGCCATACGAAGGTTGGTAGACCGGGTATCGGAACCGGCGCCTCCGAAGAAGCCCTGCGCATGGCCACCAAAAAGCGAAGCGCATGATTGCACTTGCAGGAGGTGACGCTGTGCACCGAAAACCCGGGCTACCAAACCCGATCACTGATTCGTCAGTGATCGGCAAACGATAGAGGCCGCCTCCCAAGCGCACAAGCCGGCGGATTCTGGCGTAGTTGTAGGCGGTGGCGCAAGACGATGTAGCTCGATCCAGCAGAGCCCAACAGCACAATAAACACACTGATCGTCGCACTCGGGTGCAGTAAACGAATGCAATCACATCAATCAAAAAGTGCGTTCTGAAAGACGTTGGTCACACATCCATTTATTTTTCCTACAAAGCCTGAGGAAGACGTAACAACTAATACAAAAAAGTCCCTACAGCTCCAGCCTCGGTCCCTAGGTTAGTGTCTCTCCCGCATTGATTGGACGAGATCTGCCCCTCCGTGACACGTCAAAAAGACATCCCCCAAGTCAAGAACCCGCCCGGCGGTGATGGGCACTACGTCACCTATCGGGACATGACGCCCAGCGAATTGGCCGAGCGTGAAGCCGGACAATTGAAGTACGAAGCCATGCTTGACCGGCAGGCCGCCTATGAAAAGGAACGCTGGACCAAGGTCGATAAAACGCTACTGCCCATAAACGGCAGCGTATTCGCCAAGAGCGGCAAATTACCCGACGGTGTCATTGATTACAGCAACCCCAACGGCTATGTGCCGGCTGACTTGGTCAGGCAGTACGGCGACCTGGTCTGGCTCGGCGGCAGACGGGCTGACGCATCGGGGACTGTGCCCCTCAAGCAGATTGGCGCCGGCGCGATAACCGCGTCATTGGGCAGGCTTGCTCTCGGCGGCACCGCACTTGAGGCAACCGGGGCAGCAGTCAGTGGCACCGTCGTCACGGGTCTGTTAACCGGCATGGTTGCCTTGCTCTGGCCTTCCAGCCTGGGCGATAGCGCCCTTTACTCCGAAGAACAGTTACACAACCTGAAGCAGGCCCGCAGCCGCATGCGTCTGCAAATCGAGCAGCAGGCCGATGGCAGCCTCAAGGGCTATGGTTTCTATACCGGCCAGAACCGCGATTGGGAAATGGTCGACGTCGTTCACCTGGTTCCTCGCGCCGAGCACTACGTCGCTGACTTGGGCGACGGCATCGAGCTGATCTGGACGCCAGCCGTCGATCCGTCCGACACCTTGGGCATCCCTGCCCTGGAAGCGGCACCGCAGGCCCCTCCTATCTGGATTTATCCGCCGACGCCGATGGCCGACAGCATCATCGTCGATCCGATCTATCCGCCGGAGTACAGAGATTTCATTCTGGTGTTTCCGGCAGACTCGGGGGTTCGCCCTGTTTATGTAGTCGTCTCTGTAAGACGAGCAGGTAACGCTGACCACGATTACTATTCGGCCCCAGAAACCGAAGAAATCACGGGTTTCCCCAATCTCAAGACGGCAAAAAAGAAAACACCAAAACAAGCAGGAGCCGGGTTAAGAGAGAGATGGACTGATCTTAAAGGCAGGACAATCTACGAGTGGGACTCCAGACATGGGGAACTGGAAGCTTATCGAGCAAGCGACGGAAGTCATTTAGGGGCTTTTAATCACGAAACGGGACATCAGGTGGGCCCGGCCAAAAAAAATCGCAACATCAAAAAGTACTTGTGAGGACCCAATGGGTTTAAAACTGAGACTGGACTGGTACAACAAGAAAACCGAAACGGGCGAAGGCAAAGAGTATTCGATAGACCTGGCTGATGACTTGTCGATAATTACCGCATTGGGTTTGGAAAACGAGCCAGAGATCTACGATGGCGGTTTTGACTTATCCGAAGAGTGGATATCGATCCTGCAATCCTTTTTCGGCCATAGGATCGACATAGCAAAATATGACTATCAGATCGCGTTTCGATACCGAGCCATTTGGTAGTACGTCCAGCCCGCCTGATGGGATGGCGGGCCAGCCAATTCCACTATCGACATGAGACCGGGTCAGAGACGCACGTCCTGCGCCGGCACCACATCAATCCGCGACACCGCGCTGCTCAGGCGCCCCAGCCGCTCATTGTGGTTGGCGATGATCTGCTCCGCCGCCAGGCTGCCGTTGTCCACGGTGGTGTGGGCATCGGCCGCCAGGACCACTTCATAACCCAGGGTGTGGGCCTGGCGTACCGTGGCGTTGACGCAATAGTCGGTCTGCATGCCGCAGATCACCAGGCGGTCGATGCTGCGGGCCTGCAGCAACGACAACAGGTCGGTCTGGTAGAACGCGTCCGGCGTGGTCTTGCGCACCCGCAGGTCGTCCGCGGCGGTCAACAGCCCGTCCGCCAGTTGCCAGGCGGAGGAGCCGTACAACAGCGAACCTTGCAGTTCTTCGTGCTGGATCAGGATCACCGGCAAGCCGACGGCCCTGGCCCTGGCACTGAGGTCGTTGATGGTCCGGATGACGCGCTGGCTCTCGAAGCATTCTTCTTCACCGCTGCACAGGGCGCTCTGGACATCGATGATCAGTAAAGCGGTGCTCATGGTTTTCCTCTTCAAAACAGTGACCGTTAATAACCCAACGATAATCCCGTGTTGCGACGTGGATCGTTGGCCCCATAGAAACGATTCTTGCCCACCGGCTTCCCGCCCAGCGACGGGGCGCCCACCAGAATCGCGGCGATGTGGTTCGGGTCCTGGGGACCTGCGAACTTATGCCCCCAGCTTTCCAGGATCTTTTGCGTGTCGGGGCTGGCGGCGAAGGTTTCCAGGTTGGTCTGCTCGGGCATCCACTGCTGGTGGAAGCGCGGCGCATCGACAGCTTCCTGCAGGTTCATGCCGTAGTCGATCACATTGAGGATCGTCAGCAATGTCGCGGTAATGATTCGGCTGCCACCCGGCGTCCCTACCACCATGACGGTCTTGCCGTCCTTGGTGACGATGGTCGGGCTCATCGACGACAACGGTGCCTTGCCCGGCGCGATGGCGTTGGCCTCGCCCTGCATCAGGCCGTACATATTGGGAACGCCGATCTTGGCGGTGAAGTCATCCATTTCGTCGTTGAGAATCACCCCGGTCTTGCTCGCCATGACGCCCGCGCCGAACCAGTCGTTGAGGGTGTAGGTGACGGAAACCGCGTTGCCCCACTTGTCGACGATGGAATAGTGGGTGGTGTTGCTGCCCTCGTGGGGGGCTACGCCAGGCTTGATCGCGTGGGAGTCACCGGCCTTTTGCGGTTCAATGGCGGCCCGCAGTTTGGCGGCGTAGCTTTTGTCCAGCAGATGGTCGATGGGGTTCTGCACGAAGTCCGGGTCGCCCAGGTAGCTGTTGCGATCCACATAGGCATGCCGCATGGCTTCGATCTGGTAATGCATGCCCTGGGCCGAATGGAAGCCCAGTTCCTTCATCGGATAGCCGTCGAGGATGTTCATGATCTGACACAGCACCACGCCGCCGGAACTGGGCGGCGGCGCCGAGACGATATGGTAGCCGCGATAATCGCACTCCACCGGCGCCAGCTCGCGGGTCTTGTACTTGTCCAGGTCGGCCTGGGTGATGATGCCTTTGTTGGCCTGGCTGGAGGTGACGAGGGCATCGGCGACCCAGCCCTTGTAGAAACCGTCGGCACCCTTGGCGGAGATTTCCCGCAGGGTCCTGGCGAGGTCTTTCTGCACCAGTTTCTGGCCGACCTGCATCGGCTCGCCGTTGTGCAGGAAGATCGAGCCCGAGTCACGCATGTCCTTCTTGAACAGCTCGGTGGCGGTGTCCAGCAGGTCCACGTCGCCCTGCTCCAGGGCGAAACCTTCCTCGGCGAAGCGGATGGCCGGGGCGATCAGCTCGGCCCGGGGCTTGCTGCCGTACTTCTTCAGCGCCAGCTCCATGCCGGACACCGTGCCGGGCACACCCACCGCCAGGTGCCCGCGGGTGCTGAGGTCGGGGACGACGTTGCCGTCCTTGTCCAGATACATGTCCGCCGTAGCAGCCAACGGGGCCTTCTCGCGGAAATCCAGGAAGGTCTTGCGTCCATCGGCCAGTTGAAGGGTCATGAAACCACCGCCGCCCAGGTTCCCCGCCGCCGGGTAGACCACCGCCAGGGCGTACCCCACCGCCACCGCTGCGTCCACGGCATTGCCGCCGTTCTTGAGGACATCGACGCCCACATGGGTCGCCAGGTGCTGGGCGGTGACCACCATGCCGTTCTCGGCGGCGACCGGGGCCTGGGAAGCAGCCTGCACATAGAAGCAACTGAGGGCCAGGGATGTCGCAACCAGGGTCCGGGTCAAGGATTCGAACTTCATGAGTCGCTCTCTTCTTGTTTTGGAAATCCCAGGAAGTATGGCCCGATTTGCGAAATGCGCCCGTTCGCTGCCGGACGGTCTTTTGGGGTAGGCTCATGCCGTTCATCTTCCCCGCCATAAGGACATTGCTGATGACGCTGCGAATCGAACGTACATTCACCCCCACCGCTGAAGACCGTGAGGCCATCCTCGCCCCGCTACGCAGTTACAACGTTTCCCAGGCGGGTGACGGAGCGTCCAAGCTGGTGGCATGGTTGGTGCGGGATGAGTACAGCACCGAAATAGTGGGAGGACTTTACGGCAGGTTGTTTTACCGCTGGCTGTACATCGAATTGCTGTCAGTGCCGGAACAGGCCCGTGGCCAAGGCATGGGCAGCGAACTGATGCGGGCGGCCGAAACCCTGGCGCGAGAGGAGGATTGCATCGGCATCTGGCTGGACACCTTCGACTTCCAGGCACCAGAGTTCTACAGAAGACTCGGTTTCACCGAGTGCGGCCAGATCGACGACTATCCGCCGGGCCATAAGCGTTTCTTCTTCCAGAAGCGCCTGACTGAGTCCGCTTGAAATACAAAACCTGTGGGAGCGAGCCTGCTCGCGAAGCGGTTTACCCTTCAACCTTATCGTCGACTGACCCACCGCCATCGCGAGCAGGCTCGCTCCCACCAGGCTCGCTCCCACATTGATTCCGGGCCGGCCGCAAGATTTCTATTCAGCGCAAATCCCCTGTGGGAGCGAGCCTGCTCGCGATGCTTTACCGGCCTACAGGCAAGTCGCCAACGCTGCCAACCGGCGCTTGGCCATGAAGTCGTCGTGCTTGGCGTAATAGTTCAGCGTCGTGCCGGTGGCGCCGGTTTCCAGGTCGACAAAGGATTCGGCGGAGCGGGTGTACACCGTCGAGCCACCTTTCTTGCCCGGTTGCAGGTAAGCCCCGGCATCGACGCCGAACACTGCCTCATCCTGCCAGGAAAACTGCACGCACTGGGCCACGATCTGTTCCGGCTTGTCCGAGGCCAGGGTCTTGTAAGGCGCCTGGGTCCGGGCCTCGTTCATCGCCGAACCGGCGCAGCCGGCCAGCAAGGTAGCGGCCAGGGCCACCGTCAGCATTCGCATTGCGTTCACTCATCGAGAAAAAAACGGACTGTAGCACCGCGCCCCCGGCCTTCGTATGGCTTTGCTGAAATTTATACGCGACACCGGACGACGATTCGCGCAACCTTGAGCCTTTCGTCATCACCAGGGAGTCACCATGGCGGCAACCGAACAGCAACATGAGCGGGCGTTGGAAAAATTTCTCGATGAGCGCCCCGAATTGCGCGCCGAGCTGGACCACCTCAACCCGCTGCTGGCCCAGGCCAAGGGCGAGACGGCGGAACAATACCGCGCCGAGCGCTTGCATGAAGCCTTCGAAGCCGAGGCCGAGCGCCTGGGCCTGTTTGCCTGGGAATTGACCTTGCAACTGACCGCCGCCTCGCCGCAGGACTACCACGCCCAGCGGATGGACGTGCACAGGGAAGTGGCAGAGATGGCGGGGATGGATTGGGCGGAATATTGCGAGTTGCACGGGCTCGAGCAGTAGATGAACTGATTGAACAACACCTGTGGCGAGGGGATTTATCCCCGCGCCACAATGATGCCCTCCAACCCAGTCGTGCCAATCGCCCCCCCGCCCATAAAGCTTTATCATGGCCGCAGTTTTATTGTTCGGATCTGCCATGAAGCTCGCCATCGCGCTGTTTTCCGCCGCCCATGCGCCGTCCTCGCGCCGCGCCTTGCTGTTTGCCCAGGCCGCGCTGGCCGGTGGGCATGAAATCGTGCGGCTGTTTTTCTATCAGGATGGTGTCTACAACGCCGACAGCGGCGTGGTCCCCCCCCAGGACGAACAGGACCTGCCCAAACAGTGGCGCAGCTTTGTCAGCGACCACCAGCTCGACGGCGTGGTCTGCATTGCGGCGGCATTGCGCCGTGGGGTGTTGAACGCAGAGGAAGCCCAGCGCTACCAACGCTCGGCCGTGAGCGTCGAGGCCCCTTGGGCCCTGTCCGGGCTCGGCCAGTTGCACGACGCGATCCAGGATGCCGACCGCCTGATCTGTTTTGGAGGCGCGTAATGGCTAAATCCCTGTTGCTCATCAGCCGCCAGTCCCCGTGGTCCGGCCCCGGCGCCCGGGAGGCGCTGGACATCGTGCTGGCCGGCGGGGCGTTCGACCTGCCCATCGGCCTGCTGTTTCTCGATGACGGCGTGCTCCAACTGCTCGCCGGCCAGAACGCCAAGGCCGTCCAGCAAAAGGACCTGAGCGCGAACTTGCAGGCACTACCCATGTTCGGCGTCGAAGACCTCTTCGTCTGCGCCGACAGTGCCGCCGAACGCGGTATCGACACCGACGCACTGGCGCTGGCTGACCTGAAGCTGCTGACCGCACCGGACATCACCGCTCTCATTGACCGTTACGACCAGGTGATCACCCTCTGATGTCGACCTTGCATGTGTTGTCCCATTCGCCCTTTGGCGATCACCGCCTCGCCAGTTGCCTGCGGGTCCTGGGAAACAAGGATGCGCTGCTGCTGTGTGGCGATGCGATTTACGCGTTGCAACCCGGCAGCGCGCCGTTTGCACAATTGCAGGCCGCCGGCCTGAAACTGTTCGCACTGGCCGAAGACCTCCAGGCCCGTGGCTTGCAAGCACCTGACTGGACCAAGACCATCGACTACCCGGCCTTCGTCGAACTGTCGATCCAGCATGACAAGGTCAACTCCTGGTTATGAACGCGCTGAACGTAGGCGAACGCGCCATCGCGCTGGACAAGGACGGCTACCTGGCCGACCGGGACGACTGGTCCGCCGACGTCGCCACGGCCCTGGCCGCCGCCGAAGACATCGAGTTGAGCCCCGAGCACTGGGAAATCCTCGAACTGTTGCGCGGCTTCTACGACGAGTTCCAGCTCTCCCCCGCCACCCGGCCGCTGATCAAGTACACCGCGCTGAAACTGGGCGCGGACAAGGGCAACAGCCTGCACCTGAACCGATTGTTCAAAGGCACTCCCGCCAAACTCGCCGCCAAGCTGGCGGGCCTGCCCAAACCGACGAATTGCTTATGACCGACGTTCCATCGCTGACCCTCGAGACCCCGGCCGAACATCCATTCGCCCAGTTCGTGCGCATCCTGGGCAAAGGCAAGCGCGGCGCCCGCGACCTGACCCGTGAAGAAGCCCGCGAGGCCATGGGCATGGTGCTCGACGAGCAGGTCGAGGACACCCAGCTCGGCGCCTTCCTGATGCTGCTGCGGCACAAGGAGGAAAGCGCCGAGGAAATGGCCGGTTTCACCGAAGCCCTGCGCGCCCGCCTGGATGCCCCGGCGCTGGCGGTGGACCTCGACTGGCCGACCTACGCCGGCAAGAAACGTCACTTGCCCTGGTACCTGCTGGCGGCCAAGTGCCTCGGGCAGAACGGCGTGCGGATTTTTATGCACGGCGGCGGTGCCCATACGGCAGGTCGGCTTTACACCGAACAGTTGCTGGGCTTTCTGCAAATTCCCCTGTGCCGCGACTGGCAGCAGGTCGGCACAGCGCTGGACAACGGCGGCCTGGCCTTCATGCCGCTGGTGGACTGGGCGCCCCAGATGCAGCGCATGATCGACCTGCGCAACACCCTCGGCCTGCGCTCACCGATCCATTCCCTGGCGCGAATCCTCAACCCGCTGAAGGCCCGCTGCGGGCTGCAAAGCATCTTCCATCCCGGCTACCAGGCGGTGCATCGCGACGCCAGCGGTTTGTTGGGGGACACGACCCTCGTGATCAAGGGCGACGGCGGCGAGATCGAAATCAACCCGGATGCCGACAGCCACCTGTATGGCACCACCGGCGGCACCAGTTGGGACGAAGAATGGCCACGGCTGGCCGCGCAGCGCCACGTCAAACCGGAAAGCCTCGATCCCGAGCATCTGAAAGCCATCTGGCGCGGTGACGTGGAGGACAGCTACCCGCAATTGGCCCTGATCGCCACCATGGCGCTGGCTCTGCGCGGCCTCGGCCTGGCCCGTGAAGAAGCATTCGACAAGGCCCGGCAGTATTGGGCTGCCCGGGATCGTTCGGTTTAACCGATGGTTAATGCCTAATCTTTGCGCTTTTTGTTCGAACCTATCGGAATAGACTCGTCTCCAACGTTTATTGGCCGAGGAAATCGAGATGGGTTTGTTAGTCGAAGGCCGCTGGCAGGATCAGTGGTATGAAAGCAAGGACGGCACCTTCCAGCGCGAACAGGCGCAACGCCGTCACTGGATCACCGCCGACGGCAGCGCCGGCCCCACGGGCGAGAGCGGGTTTGCCGCCGAGGCCGGGCGCTACCATTTGTATGTGTCCCTGGCTTGCCCCTGGGCCCATCGCACGTTGATCTATCGCAAGCTCAAGGGCCTGGAAGACCTGATCGACGTCTCGGTGGTCAGCTACCTGATGCTGGAAAACGGCTGGACCTTCGACAAGGCCCACGGCTCCACCGGCGACAAACTGGACGACCTGCGCTTCCTGCACCAGCGTTACACCGCCGACGCGCCGGACTACACCGGCCGCGTCACCGTGCCGGCACTGTGGGACAAGCGCCAACAACGCATCGTCAACAACGAATCGGCGGAGATCATCCGCATGTTCAACAGCGCCTTCAATGACCTGACCGGCAACCATCTGGACCTGTATCCCGAACACCTGCGCAGCAAGATCGATGCGCTGAACGAGCGGATCTATCCGGCGGTGAACAACGGCGTCTATCGTGCCGGCTTCGCCACGACCCAACAGGCTTACGAAGAAGCGTTCGATCAGTTGTTCGCCGAACTCGACCGGCTGGATGCACTCCTGGGCTTACAGCGCTACCTGGCCGGCGAATACCTGACCGAAGCGGATATCCGCCTGTTCACCACCATGATCCGTTTCGACGCGGTGTACTTCGGCCACTTCAAATGCAACCGGCGGCGCATCGCCGATTACCCGAACCTGTCGAACTGGCTGCGGGAGTTGTATCAATGGCCGGGCATTGCCGAGACGGTGGATTTCACCCACATCCAGCGGCATTACTACGGCAGCCACAAGACCATCAATCCCAACGGGATCGTGCCCAAGGGGCCGGAGCAGGATTTCAGCGGGGCCCATGATCGGGCGCGGTGGGTGGGGAAAGGCATCTGGGGCGGGGACTGAGCCGGGATTTTTAGTGGATCTAAAGGCGTCATCGCGAGCAGGCTCGCTCCCACATGGGATCCGGGTGCAACCATAAATTCCTGGTTACACCCAGCCCAATGTGGGAGCGAGCCTGCTCGCGATTGAAGACGACGCGGTCTCTAGACCTGCCCCTGCGCCCCTTCAAACCACGCCAGTTTCTCGCGCAATTGCACCACTTCCCCAACGATCACCAGCGTCGGCGCATGCACCTCATGCTCCGCCACCAATTGCGGCAGGTCCGCCAGAGTGCCGGTGAACACCCGCTGGTTGGACGTCGTGCCCTGCTGGATCAGCGCCGCCGGGGTATCGGCCGCGCGACCGTGCTTGATCAACTCGCTGCAGATGCTCGGTAGCCCCACCAAGCCCATGTAGAACACCAAGGTCTGCGCCGGCGCCACCAGATCCGCCCACGGCAGGTCAGTGGTGCCATCCTTGAGATGGCCGGTGATGAAACGCACCGACTGGGCATAGTCGCGATGGGTCAACGGGATACCGGCATACGCCGCGCAACCGCTGGCCGCGGTGATGCCCGGCACGACCTGGAACGGGATGCCTTGGGCCGCCAGCTCTTCGATCTCCTCACCGCCACGCCCGAAGATGAACGGGTCGCCGCCTTTCAAGCGCACCACCCGCTTGCCTTGCCGGGCCAGTTCGACCAACTGCTGGTTGATCTGGTCCTGGGGCACGGCATGGTCGGCGCGGCGCTTGCCGACGTAGATCCGTTCGGCATCACGCCGACATAGCTCGAGAATCGCTGGCGCGACGAGACGGTCGTAAAGCACCACGTCGGCCTGCTGCATCAAACGCAGGGCGCGGAACGTCAGCAGATCGGGATCACCCGGCCCGGCACCCACCAGATAGACTTCACCCGGTGCGTGGGGCGCCTGGCCGGCGATTTTTTCGCGCAGCAGGCGCTCGGCTTCGGCACCCTGCCCGGCCAACTGGCGGTCGGCGATGGGGCCCTGGAACACCTCTTCCCAGAACGCCCGGCGTTGTTGCACATCCGGGAACAGCCGTTTGACCTGGTTGCGAAACTGCGCCGCCAGACCCGCCAGTTGCCCGTAGGTCGAGGGAATCCAGGTTTCCAGTTTGGCGCGGATCAGCCTTGCCAGCACTGGCGCGTCGCCGCCGCTGGACACCGCGATCACCAGTGGCGAGCGGTCGACGATGGCCGGGAAGATCACGCTGCACAGGGCCGGCGCGTCCACCACGTTGACCGGCACGCAGCGCTTGTGAGCGTCGGCCGAGACCTGGGCATTGAGGGTTTCGTCGTCGGTGGCGGCGATGATCAGGCCGCAACCGCCCAGGTCCGCTTCGAGATAACCGCGCAGGACACACTCGCCTCCGCTGCCACTGACCAGCTCCCGCAGTTGCGGCTCGATTTCGGGTGCGACCACCCGCAGCAGCGCGCCGGCATCGGCCAGCAGGCGGGACTTGCGCAAGGCAATCTCGCCGCCGCCGACCACCAGCACGCGACTGCCGCGCAGGTTATGGAACAGTGGCAGATAGTCCATTTAGCCGATGACCTCGATGCCACCCATGTACGGCTTCAACACCTCAGGCACACGGATCGAACCGTCGGCCTGCTGGTAGTTTTCCAGCACCGCCACCAGGGTCCGGCCCACCGCCAGGCCGGAGCCGTTGAGGGTGTGGACCAGTTCCGGCTTGCCGGTTTCAGGGTTGCGGAAACGCGCCTGCATGCGACGGGCCTGGAAGTCGCCACAGTTGGAGCACGACGAAATCTCACGGTATTTGTCCTGGCTCGGAATCCACACTTCCAGGTCGTAGGTCTTGACCGCGCTGAAACCCATGTCGCCGGTGCACAGCGCCAGGGTGCGATATGGCAGCTCCAGCAGTTGCAGGACCTTCTCGGCGTTGGCGGTCAGGCTTTCCAGGGCTTCCATGGATTTGCCCGGCTCGACGATCTGCACCATCTCGACCTTGTCGAACTGGTGCTGGCGAATCATGCCGCGGGTATCGCGACCCGACGCCCCGGCTTCACTGCGGAAGCACGGCGTATGGGCGACGAACTTGATCGGCAGTTGCTTGGCGTCGACGATCTCGCCGGCCACGATGTTGGTCAGCGACACTTCAGCCGTCGGGATCAGGTACAGGTCGGCCTCGCCTTCGCGGCCGATCTTGAACAGGTCTTCCTCGAACTTCGGCAACTGGCCGGTGCCTTGCAGGGCCGGTGCCTGCACCAGGTACGGGGTGTAGGCCTCTTCGTAGCCATGCTCGGTGACGTGCAGGTTGATCATGAACTGGGCCAGGGCCCGATGCAGGCGGGCAATGGGCCCGCGCAGCAGGGCAAAACGGGCGCCGGACAGCTTGGCGGCGGTTTCGAAGTCCAGCCAGCCGAACTTCTCGCCCAGGGCGACGTGGTCCTGCACCTGGAAATCGAACGCTTTTGGCGTGCCCCAGCGACGGACTTCGACGTTGCCATCTTCGTCTTCACCGAGCGGCACCGACTCGTGGGGCAGGTTCGGAATGCCCAGCAGGATCGAATCCAGCTCGGACTGGATCTTGTCCAGGGCCAGCTTGCCGTTGTTGAGTTCGGTGCCCATGCTCTCGACGTTCGCCATCAACGGCGCGATGTCTTCACCGCGCTGCTTGGCCTGGCCAATGCTCTTGGAGATCGCATTACGCTCGGCTTGCAGCTTTTCAGTCTGAGTCTGGACGGTCTTGCGCTGCTCTTCCAGCGCTTCGATGCGCGCGACGTCCAGGGCAAAGCCACGGGATGCCAGGCGGTCCGCTACGTCCTGAAGGTTGCTACGTAACAGTTTGGAATCGAGCATGTCGGTCTCTCGTTTAGATAAGTTTGGTCAGGGACAGGCCGGCCCAGGTGGCGAGCAGCCCGCCGAATACGCTGGCTGCCGCATAGCCCAGGGCCAGCGGCACCTGCCCGCTTTCCAGCAGGCGCACCGTATCCAGTGAAAAGGACGAAAAGGTCGTCAGGCCGCCAAGGAAGCCGACGATCAGCCCCGCGCGCACTTCGACAGGCACTTCGGGACGAATCAGGAACAGACCGTATAAAACGCCGATCAGCAGACAGCCCACGATATTAACGGTCAGCGTCGCGGTATAGAAGTGCCGGGGCCAATTTGCGTTGACCCAATTGCCGGCGGCGAAACGTGCCAGGGTGCCGGCAATGCCGCCAGCAGAAACTGCAAGTATCAGGGGAATCAAGGCTTTCTCCGCTGCCGTGGGCTCAGGCGATCCAACTGCGCCAGGTGATTCAGCTTTTCGCCGATCTTCAGCTCCAGGCCACGGGGCACCGGCTGATAGAACGGCTGGGGGTCGAGTGCTTCGGGAAAATAGTCTTCGCCGGCGGCGTAGGCATCCGGTTCGTCGTGGGCGTAGCGGTATTCATCACCGTAACCCAACTGCTTCATGAGCTTGGTCGGGGCATTGCGCAGGTGCAGCGGGACCTCGAGGGAACCATGCTCGGTGGCGCTGCGCATGGCTGCCTTGAAGCCCATGTACACCGCATTGCTTTTCGGTGCACAGGCCAGGTACGTGATGGCCTGGGCCACGGCGAGCTCGCCTTCGGGGCTGCCCAGGCGTTCCTGCACATCCCAGGCCGCCAGGCACAGGCTCAAGGCGCGGGGATCGGCGTTGCCGATGTCTTCGCTGGCCATGCGCACCACCCTTCGTGCGAGGTACAACGGATCGCAGCCACCGTCGATCATCCGGGCGAACCAGTACAGGGCCGCATCGGGGTTGGAACCCCGTATGGATTTGTGCAGCGCCGATATCTGGTCGTAGAACGCCTCGCCGCCCTTGTCGAAACGCCGCCGGGTGTCGCCCAGCAGGCTTTGCAGCAGCTCGACACCGATTTCGCTGTCATCCTCGGCCAGGTCCGACGCGTTCTCCAGCAAGTTGAGCAACCGCCGGCCATCGCCATCGGCCGCTGAAAACAGGATCTGGAAACCTTCGTCGCTGAGGCTCAGCCTGCGCTTGCCCAGGCCGCGCTCTTCGGTCAGCGCCCGGTGCACCAGCTTGCGCATCGCCGCTTCGTCGAGGCTCTTGAGCACATAGACCCGCGCCCGGGACAGCAAGGCGTTGTTGAGTTCGAACGAAGGGTTCTCGGTGGTCGCGCCGATGAAGATCAGCGTGCCGTCTTCGACATAGGGCAGGAACGCATCCTGCTGGGACTTGTTGAAACGGTGCACTTCGTCGACGAACAGAATGGTGCGCTTGCCGTATTGCCCGGCCTGCTGCTTGGCGACTTCCACCGCCTGGCGGATCTCCTTGACCCCGGCCAGCACTGCCGACACCGTTTCGAAATGCGCGTCGGAGACTTCCGCCAGCAGCCGTGCCAAGGTGGTCTTGCCCACGCCCGGCGGCCCCCAGAAGATCATCGAATGCAACGCACCCTGCTCCAGGGCTTCGCGCAGGGGCTTGCCCCGGGCCAGCACATGCTCCTGGCCGACGTACTCATCCAGGTTGGTCGCGCGCAGGCGGGCGGCCAATGGCTGGGCAATCGGGGCGCTTCGAAACAGGTCCATCACTGCTTATGCAACCTCCACTGGGTTCCATGGACACCACCATCCCCTTGTGGGAGCGAGCCTGCTCGCGATGGCAATACCACATTCAACATCAATGCTGACTGATCCGACGCTATCGCGAGCAGGCTCGCTCCCACAGGTCCTGTGTTCCAATCAGCTATTGTTTATTCCTGGATGACATCGGCACCCTTGGGGATGTCGAACTTGAACTTGGACGCCGCGATCGGTTCGTTGGCCTTGACTCCGGTGAACAGGATGTTGGTGCGCTGGCCGACGCTGTCGATCAGTTGCATGTCATTGACCAGGCCGTTGCGGAACGACAGGCGCAGGCTGTCGAACAGGCTGTCCTTGGTCTTGGGCTTGAGGGTGAAGTCGATCACGCCACCCGCTTCCTTGGCCGTGATGTCGAAGCTCTGGCTGATCTTGGAAATGTCACCCGACAGCAACAATGCCGGCGTCTGGGTCAGGCGCTGGTCGAGATTCTTGATGGTGACCTGCTCCAGGTCCGGGTCCCACAGGGAGACTTTCTTGCCATCGGACACCATTAGCTGTTCAGCCGGTGCGTCGGTGTGCCAGTAGAACAGCCCCGGACGCTGGAGCGCCATGTCACCGGCGGTTTCCTGCAACTGGGTGCCGCTGCCGTCCAGGGTCAGCTGGGAAAAGCGTGCGGTCAGGGTCTTGGATGTTTCCAACAGCTGGGTCAGGCGGGCCACGTCCTTTTCATCGGCATGGGCCGACAAGGTGGTCAGGGCCAGTACGGGCAACAGCAGCATGCGAATCAGGCGCATGGGAATCCTCATGAATTCGTGGGGGTTCGAGCGGCGCGTGAAGGGCCGCCCGGGTCATTAGTCGCGCATCGGGCCCGGCGCCAGTACTTCGCGCGAACCGTTGGTGTTCATGGCCGTCACGACCCCGGCCATTTCCATGGCTTCGATCATGCGTGCGGCACGGTTGTAGCCGATCTTGAGCTTGCGCTGGACGGCGGAAATCGACGCCCGGCGGCTTTCCAGGACGAACTGCACCGCTTCGTCATAGAGCGCATCGGTTTCCGCGTCTTCGTCGCCACCGCCGCCACCGCCCTCGAAACCGCTGCCGGCTTCTTCGACACCGTTGAGGATGTCGTCGTTGTATTCGGGAGCGCCACGCAGTTTCCAGGCTTCCACCACGCGGTGCACCTCGTCGTCGGAGACGAACGCACCGTGTACGCGGATCGGCAGGCTGGTGCCCGGCGGCATGTAGAGCATGTCACCGTGACCGAGCAATTGCTCGGCGCCGCCCTGGTCGATGATGGTCCGCGAGTCGATCTTGCTGGACACCTGGAACGCCATGCGGGTCGGGATGTTGGCCTTGATCAGGCCGGTGATCACGTCCACCGACGGCCGCTGCGTGGCGAGGATCAGGTGGATACCCGCCGCACGGGCCTTCTGGGCGATACGGGCGATCAGCTCTTCGACCTTCTTGCCGACGATCATCATCATGTCGGCGAATTCGTCCACCACCACCACGATGGTCGGCAGCTTGTGCAGCAGCGGCGCTTCGTCGTGGATGTTTTCGCGGTGGTACAGCGGGTCGGTCAATGGCGTGCCGGCCTCTTCGGCTTCCT
Organism: Pseudomonas sp. B21-056; assembly: GCF_026016325.1. Lineage (NCBI taxonomy): Bacteria > Pseudomonadati > Pseudomonadota > Gammaproteobacteria > Pseudomonadales > Pseudomonadaceae > Pseudomonas > Pseudomonas sp. B21-056. The sequence continues at coordinate 2,256,750 of NZ_CP087203.1, read as the reverse complement.
TGACCTTGGCGTTGAAGCCCGACAGGTTGCGCACGCCCATCTTGGCCATCAGCTTGTAGCGACGTTCCATCTCGGCGACGCTCCAGCGCAGGGCGTTGGCGGCGTCCTTCATGTCGGTAACCACCGGGCACAAGAGGTGCGGGATGCCTTCGTAGATCGACAACTCAAGCATTTTCGGGTCGATCATGATCAGCTTGGCGTCTTCCGGGCCGGACTTGAACAGGATCGACAGGATCATCGCGTTCACCCCCACCGACTTACCGGAACCGGTGGTACCGGCCACCAGCAGGTGGGGCATCTTCGCCAGGTCGGTGATGACCGGCTTGCCGCCGATGTCATGGCCCAGGGCCAGGGTGACCGGCGACTTGTGGTTGTCGTACTCGGGGGTCGACAGCACTTCGGAGAAGCGCACGATCTGCCGGTCCTCGTTGGGAATCTCAATACCCACGGTGGTCTTGCCTGGAATCACTTCCACCACCCGCACGCTGGTCACGGCCAGCGAACGCGCCAGGTCCTTGGCGAGGTTGGCGATGCGGCTGACCTTCACCCCGGCGGCCGGCTGAATCTCGTATCGGGTGATGACCGGGCCTGGGTGAATCGAATCCACCGACACCTCGACACCGAACTCCTTGAGCTTGATTTCCAGCAGATGGCCGACGGCCGCCAGGGATTCGGGGGAATAGTTGAGCTGTTTCTTCTCGGCCGGGTCCAGGATCGAAATCGGCGGCAAGGTGCCTTCCACCGCGCTGTCGACGAACAGCGGCACCTGTTTCTCTTTTTGCACGCGCTTGCTCTGCTCCGGCGGCTTGGCCGGGGCCATGGTGATGACCGGCGGCACCTGCTTCTCGCGCTCGGACATGTGCTTGCTCAGGGCCTGCTCGCGCTCGATCAAGCGTTCCTTGACCTTGGCCTGCTCGCGCTTGTCGGGCACCGTCGGGGCCACCACGTCATGGACCCGGTCGTCCACTTCACGCAGTTGCGCCACCAGTTGCTTGCGCTCGGTACGCGCCGCCCACCAGCGATTCACGGCGCCCTGGATCAATTCGATCAGGTCGAGGGTGATCTTGCCGGTGATGTCCATGACCTTGAACCACGACAGGTCGGTGAACACCGTCAGGCCAAACAGGAACAGGGCGATGAACAACAGCGTGCTGCCCTGGATGTTCAGGGCGTTCCTGGCCAGATCGCCAAGGCTTTCCCCCAGGGCCCCGCCCGCCCCGGCCGGCAGGCCAGTGGGGGCATGGAAATGGATATGGGCCAGCGCGGCCCCCGACAGTACCAGGAACACCAGGCCGATCAGCCGCCAGGAGAACAGCCAGCCGCTCCACTGCCACGGCTCGTGGCGCTGGCGAAAGATCTGGTAGGCCTTGATTGCCAGCAACAGCGGGAAGATATAAGCGAAATAACCCAGCACCATGAACAGGATGTCGGCGCTGTAGGAGCCGGCCGGACCGCCGAAGTTCTGCACGTCGTCGATCTTGCTGTTATGGCTCCAGCCCGGATCGTCCTTGCCGTAGGTCAGCAAGGCCATCATCAGGAACAGGCACAAGGCACCGATGGCGATCAATGCACCTTCCTTGAGTCGGTAGTGCAATTGCTGGCGCCAGAGCGGGACGACTGTTTTAGGTGCTGCGGTGGATTTCTTCAAAACGCTTCTTTTCCTGCGCCAATGGCGCGTCCATCTGTTGAATGACTATAAAAACTGCTCACTACGAGCAGGTAAAAAAGTGAATGTGCACAACCGGTACTACTTTTACCACTGAGAGGTGCGTCCGGAAAACCGCAGGTGTTGCCGAAGATGTTGATCTTTAGCCCATCCTGCGTTCAAAACTCAAGCATTGTACGGGTTTGTCGGCGCCAAGGCATTGCCCGCACGCCGGGTGACAGCGTCGTCGGAAACGGGTCGCACAAGCGCCAATTGGACCATGCATTGTCTTTTGTGACAAAGGCTTATGAGGTGTTTTTATGAACGAAGTGAAGCATTCACGCCTGATCATTCTAGGTTCCGGTCCCGCAGGGTACAGTGCAGCGGTCTATGCCGCCCGAGCCAACCTCAAACCCGTTGTCATTACCGGCATACAGGCCGGAGGCCAGCTCACCACCACGGTCGAAGTCGATAACTGGCCCGGCGACGTCGAAGGCCTGACCGGCCCGGTACTGATGGAACGTATGCAGCGACACGCCGAGCGCTTCGACACGCAGATCGTCTACGACCATATCCACACCGCCAAGTTGCAACAGCGGCCGTTCGAGCTCATCGGCGACAGCGGCACCTACACCTGTGATGCCTTGATCATCGCCACCGGCGCATCCGCCCAGTACCTGGGCCTGCCATCGGAGGAAACCTTCGCCGGCAAAGGCGTTTCCGCCTGCGCGACCTGCGACGGGTTCTTTTACCGCAACCAGGTGGTGGCCGTGGTCGGCGGCGGCAACACCGCGGTTGAAGAAGCCTTGTACCTCTCCAACATCGCCCGGGAGGTGCATCTGATCCACCGCCGGGACAAGCTGCGCTCGGAAAAAATCCTGCAGGACAAACTCTTCGAAAAGGCTGCCAACGGCAATATAAGGCTGCACTGGAACCAGAACCTGGACGAAGTGCTGGGGGACGCCAGCGGCGTCACCGGCGCGCGCCTGCGAAGCAGCCAGAGCGGCGAGACCAGTACGTTGCAACTGGCCGGGGTGTTCATCGCCATCGGCCATAAACCCAATACCGATCTGTTCCAGGGCCAGTTGACCATGCGCGACGGCTACCTGCTCGTGCGCGGCGGCAGCGAAGGCAATGCCACCGCGACCGATATCGAAGGTGTGTTCGCAGCCGGCGACGTGGCCGATCATGTGTATCGCCAGGCCATTACCTCGGCCGGTGCCGGCTGCATGGCCGCGCTGGATGCCGAGAAGTATCTCGATGACATTCCGGCCGTTTGACGGTTATCTTTGGACAAGCGCGCATCTTGTGGCGAGGGGATTTATCCCCGCCGGGCTGCACAGCAGCCCTAAAACCAAACACCCCGGTGGGTCAGACGGATTGAATAGGCTGCTTTTGGGGCTGCTGCGCAGCCCGGCGGGGATAAATCCCCTCGCCACAATTCATCCGCGCGCAACCTCTGGTGCCCTCCCCTTCTGCAAGTTCGGACAACAATGCTGACGTGGTTACAACGCAATTCCCTTGATTTTCCACCCCTGGAAAAAGCCATGCGCGACCCCAACGGCTTGCTGGCCGCCGGCGGCGATCTGTCTGCCGACCGGCTGATCCAGGCTTATCGCCACGGCTGCTTCCCCTGGTTTTCCGAGGGGCAACCGATCCTGTGGTGGTCTCCCGACCCGCGCACGGTGCTGTTTCCCGACGAACTGCATGTCTCGCGCAGCCTGGGCAAGCTCCTGCGCAAACAACGCTATGAAGTGACGTTCGACCAAGACTTCGCGGCGGTCATCCAGGCCTGCGCCGCACCGCGGGCGTATGCTGACGGCACCTGGATCACCGGTGCCATGCAAACCGCCTACCTGGAACTGCATCGGCGCGGCTTCGCCCATTCGGTGGAGGTCTGGGACCAGGGTCTGTTGGTGGGCGGCCTGTACGGCCTGGCCATGGGCCAACTGTTTTTCGGCGAATCCATGTTCAGTCGGGCCGACAACGCGTCGAAATTCGGCTTCGCCACTCTGGTCCAACACCTCAAGACGGCCGGTTTTGTGCTGATAGACTGCCAGATGCCCACCGAGCACTTGCACAGCCTGGGCGCCCGGTCGATCACTCGCTCAGCGTTTGCCGGCTACCTCAAGGCGCACCTGGACCAGCCCAACCACGCAACCTGGGTTTGCTGAGCGACATTTGCCCCAGTGGCTTACACTTAATCCAAAGCTTATCCCGAGGGTTGATCATGACCGAGTTGGCGCGCTTGAAGTTTTATGCCACTCAACCCCACTCTTGCAGTTATCTGCCCGAAGAGCAGGCTACGACGCTGTTCCTCGACCCTAGCCAGCCCATGGATGTGCACGTCTATGCAGACCTGTCGGAAATGGGTTTTCGGCGCAGTGGCGATCACCTCTACCGGCCCCATTGCCAGCATTGCAATGCGTGCGTGCCAGCGCGCATCCCGGTGGCGCAATTTACGCCTGATCGCCAGCAGAAACGCATTTTCAAGCGCAATGCCGATCTCCAGGTGCGGCCGGCCAAGCCCCAGTTCAGCGAAGAATATTTCGACCTGTACCAGCGCTACATCGAGCAGCGCCACGCCGACGGCGACATGTACCCGCCCAGCCGCGATCAGTTTTCGACCTTCCTGGTGCGTGACCTGCCCTTTTCCCGCTTTTATGAGTTCCGCCTCGAAGGAAGACTGGTGGCGATTGCCGTCACGGACCTGCTGCCCAACGGGCTTTCAGCGGTGTACACCTTTTATGAGCCGGACGAAGAACGGCGCAGCCTGGGACGCTTTGCCATTCTCTGGCAGATCAACGAAGCCCGGCGCCTTGGCCTGGAAGCGGTGTACCTGGGCTACTGGATCAAGAACTGCAAGAAAATGAACTACAAGACCCAATATCGGCCGATTGAACTGCTGGTTAACCAACGTTGGGTTGTCCTCAGCTAGTGTCCTGCCTCGGAAATAAGCCGTTCATTTTTGGCGACGCCTGAGACAGGCCACTAGAACCCCTTGGCTTGCCCCCCCTTTTTCGGGCACAATGCACGCCGCTTTTGCCTGGCGCAGTTGCACCGGGCCATTCACTGGACACCGAGGGCTTTACTGCATGTCGAAAGAAGACAGCTTCGAAATGGAAGGCACTGTCGTCGACACCCTGCCCAACACCATGTTTCGTGTGGAGTTGGAAAATGGGCACGTCGTTACCGCGCACATCTCCGGCAAGATGCGCAAGAACTACATTCGTATTCTTACCGGCGACAAAGTGCGCGTCGAGCTGACGCCCTATGACTTGAGCAAAGGGCGCATCACTTACCGCGCTCGCTAACAGGTCAATACAAAACGCCCGGCTGATACCGGGCGTTTTTGTTTGCCTGGGATTTGATGACCACGCAGATCCAATGTGGGAGCGAGCCTGCTCGCGATGGCGGTGGATCAGCCTGCATTGATGTTGAATGTGTCGGCGCCATCGCGAGCAGGCTCGCTCCCACAGGTTCGATATTCTCAAGACAACAAAAAGGCGCCTTCCGGCGCCTTCTGCTTTATTACAGGTTTCGATCAGGCCATTTCGGCCGTGGTTTCGAAGTCGAAGGTCAGCTCGCCATCCTTGATGTCGATGTGGACCACACCGCCATGCTCGGCCAGTTCGCCAAAGAGGATTTCCTCGGCCAGCGGACGCTTGATCTTGTCCTGGATCAGGCGAGCCATCGGCCGTGCCCCCATCGTCACATCGTAACCACCTTCTGCCAGCCAGCTGCGGGCCGCATCGGTGACTTCCAGCAGCACACGCTTGTCTTCGAGCTGCGCCTGAAGTTCGGTGAGGAACTTGTCCACCACGCTTTTGATGACCTCATGGCTGAGGCGACCAAACTGGATAATAGTGTCCAGGCGGTTGCGGAATTCAGGTGTGAAGCTCTTCTTGATCACTTCCATCGCATCGGACGAGTGGTCCTGATGGGTAAAGCCGATCGAAGCCCGCGCTGCGGTTTCGGCACCGGCGTTGGTGGTCATGATCACGATCACGTTGCGGAAGTCCGCCTTGCGCCCGTTGTTATCGGTCAGCGTCCCGTGGTCCATGACCTGCAGGAGCAGGTTGAAGACTTCCGGATGCGCCTTCTCGATTTCATCGAGCAACAACACACAGTGTGGCTGCTTGGTGATGGCTTCGGTCAGCAAACCGCCCTGGTCGAAACCGACATACCCCGGAGGCGCACCGATCAGACGCGAGACGGTGTGGCGCTCCATGTACTCGGACATGTCGAAGCGTACCAGTTCGATCCCCATTGCCTTGGCCAGTTGCCGTGCGGCCTCGGTCTTGCCCACACCGGTGGGACCGGCGAACAGGAAGGAACCGACCGGCTTGTCCGGCGACTTGAGACCAGCGCGGGACAGCTTGATGGCCGTCGACAGCGAATCGATGGCCGCATCCTGGCCGAACACCGTCAGCTTCAGGTCACGCTCCAGGTTACGCAGCAGTTCCTTGTCGGAACTGGTGACGTGCTTGGGCGGGATACGGGCGATTTTCGCCACGATATCCTCGACCTGAGGCACTTCGATGCGCTTGACGCGTTTCTCCACCGGTTGCAGGCGCTGATAGGCACCCGCTTCGTCGATCACATCGATGGCCTTGTCCGGCATGTGCCGGTCATTGATGTAGCGCGAGGCCAGTTCAGCCGCGGCCCGCAGGGCTTCATCGCTGTACTCGATATTGTGGTGCAGCTCGAAACGCCCCTTCAGGCCGCGCAGGATGCCAATGGTGTCTTCCACCGAAGGCTCCGACACATCGACCTTCTGGAAGCGCCGAGCCAGGGCACGGTCCTTCTCGAAGATCCCGCGAAATTCCTGGAAGGTGGTCGAACCGATGCAACGGATATCGCCCGAAGACAGCAGCGGCTTGAGCAGGTTCGAGGCGTCCATGACACCGCCGGACGCGGCACCCGCACCGATGATGGTGTGGATTTCGTCGATGAACAGGATGGCCTGCGGACGTTTCTTCAATTCGCCCAGCAACGCCTTGAAGCGCTTCTCGAAATCGCCACGGTACTTGGTACCGGCCAGCAGGGCGCCCAGGTCAAGGGAATACACCACGCTGTTGGCCAGCAGGTCCGGTACCTGGTTGTCGACAATACGCTTGGCCAGGCCTTCGGCAATCGCGGTTTTACCCACGCCCGCCTCGCCCACCAGCAACGGGTTGTTCTTGCGACGCCGAGCCAGGATCTGCGCAACACGCTCGACCTCCGCCTCGCGCCCGACCAACGGGTCGATGCGACCCTGGCGTGCCAGTTCGTTCAGGTTGCTGGCATAGGCGTCCAGCGGATTGCCCGAAGAAGAAGACTCGCCGCCCTCCTCGTCCTGCATATCCTGCTCGCCTTCGGAATGGTCGCCATGCCCCGGCACCTTGGAAATGCCGTGGGCGATGTAGTTGACGACATCTATACGCGCAACGCTCTGCTGCTTGAGCAGGAAAACCGCCTGGCTTTCCTGTTCGCTGAAGATGGCGACCAGCACGTTGGCGCCGGTGACTTCACGCTTGCCCGAGCTCTGTACATGAAAGACAGCACGTTGCAGGACACGCTGGAAGCCCAGGGTTGGCTGGGTTTCACGATCCTCGTCATGAACGGGGATCAACGGCGTGGTGGAGTCAATGAACTCCTGCAGATCATGCTTGAGTTTATCGAGGTTCGCGCCGCAGGCACGCAAAACGGTGGCGGCAGCCTCGTTATCCAATAGGGCCAGCAGCAGGTGCTCGACGGTCATGAACTCATGACGCTTCGAACGGGCCTCCTTGAAGGCTAGATTGAGGGTGACTTCGAGCTCGCGGTTTAACATGGCTTCACCTCATACCCAAGTGGTCGGCGTTAACCGTCCTTCTCGATTTCACAGAGTAGCGGATGCTGGCTTTCCCGGGCGTACTGGTTGACCTGCATGGCCTTTGTTTCGGCGATGTCGCGGGTAAACACTCCACATACTGCCCGTCCCTCTGTATGGACGGCCAGCATGACCTTGGTCGCCAGCTCGCGATTCAGGTTAAAAAACACCTCGAGCACTTCGACGACGAAATCCATCGGTGTGTAGTCATCGTTGAACAAAACCACCTTGTACATCGGTGGCGCCTGCAACGCAGGCTTTGCTTCCTGAACAGCAATGCCTGCGGAATCGTCGTCATGTAGATCCGGGCGATCCTGATTGAATGTTAGTCGAATCTGGCTGATTGCATGCATGGAAAGAAAGGTTCGTTTAGTTGGCAAATACAGTGATGGGGGCACTGGCTGGCGATTTCAACCGCCACCGCCGCGTCACCTTGACTATCGGCAAAACGGTGTTACAACCAATAGAGCCCATCGTGGGTTAAAAAGGTCCGTGGAATCGATCCTTAAAACAAGATTAGATTGCGGATGAACTGGATGATACTCCAGTGATGGAGTGCGTTGCAGAGGGAAATGGTCTATGTCGGTCGTCAAGATGAGTGGCAAGGTGAAATGGTTCAACAACGCCAAGGGCTACGGCTTTATTCTGGCGTCTGGCAGGGATGAAGACCTTTTCGCACATTTCTCGGCCATCAGGATGGAAGGCTACAAAACCCTGAAGGCCGGGCAGCCCGTGACATTCGAAGTGATCCAGGGGCCCAAGGGCCTGCACGCGGTCAACATTTCGCCGGTCGAGGTCGAAAGCACATCTGCCCCCGAAACAGTCAAAGTCAAAACCAAAGTCACTGAAACCCATTGACCATCTGCAGTCATCGGTCAACAAAACGCCCGGCTCGATCACTCGAGCCGGGCGTCCTTATTGCGCGTCGATCCGCTTACATGTGCGAGATCATGGCATCGCCGAAGCCCGAGGACGACACCAGCCTGGCACCTTCCATCAGGCGTTCGAAGTCATAGGTCACGGTCTTGGCCGAAATCGCGCCGTTGGTGCCCTTGATGATCAGGTCGGCCGCTTCGGTCCACCCCATGTGACGCAGCATCATTTCTGCCGACAGGATCAGCGACCCCGGGTTGACCTGGTCCTTGCCCGCATACTTGGGCGCGGTACCGTGGGTGGCTTCGAACATCGCCACGGTGTCGGACAGGTTGGCACCCGGCGCAATACCGATACCGCCCACTTCCGCCGCCAGGGCGTCGGAGAGGTAGTCGCCGTTGAGGTTGAGGGTCGCGATCACGTCATATTCGGCCGGACGCAACAGGATCTGCTGGAGCATGGCATCGGCGATGGCGTCCTTGACGACCACGTTCTTGCCGGTCTTCGGGTTCTTGAATTGCATCCACGGCCCGCCATCGAGCAGCGTGGCGCCAAATTCCTCGGCGGCCACTTCGTAGGCCCACTCCTTGAAGGCACCTTCGGTGAACTTCATGATGTTGCCTTTGTGCACGATGGTCAGGGAGTCACGATCGTTGTCGACCACGTACTGCAAGGCCTTGCGCGCCAGGCGCTTGGTGCCCTGCTTGGAAACCGGCTTGACGCCGATGCCGCAATCCTGGTCGAAACGGATCTTGGTGACACCCATTTCTTCCTTCAGGAACTTGATGACCTTGGTGGCCTCGGCCGAACCGGCCTTCCACTCGATGCCGGCATAGATGTCCTCGGAGTTCTCGCGGAAGATCGTCATGTCCACGTCGCCAGGTTTCTTCACCGGGCTCGGCACGCCTTCGAACCAGCGCACCGGGCGCAGGCAGACGTACAGGTCCAATTGCTGACGCAGGGCCACGTTCAACGAGCGGATGCCGCCACCGACCGGCGTGGTCAGGGGGCCCTTGATGGAAACCACGTAATCCTTGACCGCATCCAAGGTTTCCTGGGGCAGCCAGGTGTCCTGGTCGTAGACCTGGGTGGCTTTTTCACCGGCATAGACTTCCATCCAGGAAATCTTGCGCTTGCCGCCGTAGGCCTTCTGAACCGCAGCGTCCACAACCTTGATCATGACCGGACTGATGTCGACGCCAATGCCGTCGCCTTCGATGAAGGGGATGATCGGGTTGTCGGGAACATTAAGAGAATGGTCTGCATTGACGGTGATCTTGTCACCGACGGCTGGAACCTGAATCTTTTGATACCCCATGCTGAACTCCATTGCTTGGATTGAACATCTGGCTGCGTCCGAGCGTACCCCAGTTGAATCGACGCGCAAACCCTAGGTTAGACCCATCGAGGGGAAAGTCGCACAGTTCGCCACGTACAAGCCTGAAAACCAAGGGAAAAGCGCCAAATATGAGCATAGGCCAGCGCACCGGTCCTGCGACGTTTAGACCAATGGACGTATCTGGAGGTCTATGAACCATCGGCAGATTGCCAGCTACCTATGTATAATGCCGCCGCTGACCGCAGGGTCACGACGGCTGACTGCTCTACCAAGGGCCTTCCCGCCAGTTATAAAGCCGGACCGTTATCGCGGCCCGACCGCTTGACGCTCGACTGATGCACCCAACATCACCGCGAAGAAACCTCGACATTCGGCTCACGGCTGACTTTGAACGAACGCGCTTACCCGGCGCCCCTCGAGTTTCTGCGCATGCTTTAGCAAAGAAGAGAGTTAATCCGAATATGCCCACCCGCTCGAAGATCATCTATACCTTCACCGACGAAGCGCCCGCCCTCGCCACCTATTCGCTGCTGCCGATCGTCGAAGCCTTTACCGCTTCGGCCGAGATTGCCGTGGAAACCCGCGACATCTCCCTCGCAGGGCGCATCCTGGCCAGCTTCCCCGAGCAACTGGGTGACAAAGCCGTAGCCGACCACCTCGCCGAACTGGGCGACCTGGCCGTCACGCCTGAAGCCAACATCATCAAGCTGCCGAACATCAGCGCCTCGGTGCCGCAACTGCAGGCCGCGATCAAGGAATTGCAGGCCCAGGGCTACGCACTGCCGGACTATCCGGAAACCGTGACCAGCGAAGCCGACAAAGAAGCCAAGGCCCGTTACGACAAGGTCAAGGGCAGTGCCGTGAACCCGGTCCTGCGCGAAGGCAACTCCGACCGCCGCGCACCTCTGTCGGTCAAGAACTATGCCCGCAAGCACCCGCACAAGATGGGCGCCTGGGCCGCCGACTCCAAGTCCCACGTGGCCCACATGAGCACCGGCGATTTCTACGGCAGCGAAAAAGCCGCCCTGATCGACGCCGCCGGCAGCGTGAAAATCGAGCTGATCGCCCAGGACGGCACTGCCACCGTCCTGAAGGAAAAGACCACCGTACAAGCCGGTGAGATCCTCGACTGCGCCGTGATGAGCAAGAACGCCCTGCGCGACTTCATCGCCGCCGAAATCGAAGACGCCAAGCAAAAAGGCGTGCTGCTGTCGGTTCACCTCAAGGCCACCATGATGAAGGTCTCCGACCCGATCATGTTCGGTCAGATCGTCGCCGAGTTCTACAAGGACGCCCTGGCCAAGCACGCCCAGGTGCTGGAGCAGATCGGCTTCAACCTGAACAACGGCATCGGCGACCTGTACGCCCGCATCAAGGCCCTGCCGGCCGAGCAGCAGGCGCAGATCGAAGCTGACATCCAGGCGGTCTACGCAGTGCGTCCTGCGCTGGCGATGGTCAACTCCGACAAGGGCATCACCAACCTGCACGTGCCGAGCGACGTCATCGTCGACGCCTCGATGCCGGCCATGATCCGTGACTCCGGCAAGATGTGGGGCACCGACGGCCAGCTGCACGACACCAAGGCCGTGATCCCGGATCGCTGCTACGCCACCATCTACCAGGCGGTGATCGAAGACTGCAAGGCCAATGGCGCCTTCGATCCGACCACCATGGGCAGCGTGCCGAACGTCGGCCTGATGGCCAAGAAAGCCGAAGAGTACGGCTCCCACGACAAGACCTTCCAGATCAAGGCCGACGGCGTGGTCCGTGTTTCGGACAGCAGCGGTCGCACCCTGCTGGAGCAGAGCGTCGAGGCTGGCGACATCTTCCGCATGTGCCAGACCAAGGACGCGCCGATCCAGGATTGGGTCAAGCTGGCCGTCAACCGTGCCCGCGCCAGCAACACCCCGGCCATCTTCTGGCTGGACCCGATGCGCGCCCATGACGGCGTGGTGATCGAGAAGGTCCAGGCTTACCTGAAGGACCACGACACCACCGGCCTGGACCTGCGCATTATGTCGCCGGTCGACGCAATGAAGTTCACCCTGGGTCGTACCCGCGACGGCAAGGACACCATTTCGGTGACCGGCAACGTGCTGCGCGACTACCTGACCGACCTGTTCCCGATCATGGAACTGGGCACCAGCGCCAAGATGCTGTCGATCGTGCCGCTGATGAATGGCGGCGGCCTGTTCGAAACCGGTGCTGGCGGTTCCGCGCCGAAACACGTTCAACAACTGCTGGAAGAAAACTTCCTGCGTTGGGATTCCCTGGGCGAGTTCCTGGCCCTGGCCGCCTCCCTCGAACACCTGGGCGTGACCTACAACAACCCGAAAGCCCTGGTACTGGCCAAGACCCTCGACCAGGCAACCGGCGAGTTCCTGGACCGCAACAAGTCGCCTTCGCGCAAGGTCGGCGGCATCGACAACCGTGGCAGCCACTTCTACCTGACCCTGTTCTGGGCCCAGGCACTGGCCGCACAGAATGACGATGCAGCCCTCAAGGCGCAGTTCACCACCCTGGCCAAGACGCTGACCGACAACGAAGAAAAAATCGTTGCCGAGCTCAATGCCGTTCAAGGCAAGCCGGTGGAAATCGGCGGCTACTACTTCGCCAACCCTGAGCTGACCAGCAAGGCCATGCGCCCGAGCGCCACCTTCAACGCAGCGATTGCCGCGCTGGTATAAGGTTGTAAGCAAGTACACGAACCCCGGCCTTGTGCCGGGGTTTGTGTTTCCAGACGGCTCGCGATGACGATTTATCATCCAGCACCTGTACTGACCTGCCCCACCGCTATCGCGAGCAGGCTCGCTCCCACAAGGGTGAGTGCAAGGCAGCTATCGCGCTCACCGCACCCCCCTGTGGGAGCGAGCCTGCTCGCGATAGCGATTTACATCCGACACCGGACAGGACGAGCAGACTGTTTGACAGAATCCGGAGGCCGCCTAGGCTTAAAAGCATCGTTCCAAGTACGCCCTCTTCACTGAAGGCGCATGAAGTAAACCATCAGCATTGAAAGCCCTGGCGTGACCCAAACACACCCCTTTCAGCCTTATGGATGCGAGATGTCTCGGCAAGAGAACGAGAGAGAGTCAGATCGTCATTTTGAAGCTGGAATTGACTAAAGTTGTACCGACCTCAAGTGGAGCGAAACTGGATTGCTGCAATCGCCTGCATGGCGATAGCAATCCTTCTTGCACAGGGTCTGTTTTTTCAGCGAACAGGACGCGTTGAAAACTCACCACCTGGCTCGCACACGTTGAGGAAACACACCGTGAAAACAGATTCGCAAGTGACCATACCCGCTCAAAAACATTTCACTATTGTGAATTTCAGCTTCCTGGACCTGACAGTATTCCCCACTCTGCACGCCAGAGATGGCGAGGGTGAGCCTTTTGAGTATCGTGAAGTCAATGAACTCCGCACTTCTGGCGGAAGGTATTCTACGGATGTGCGCACCAATCACTATGGAGAGCGATACAGCTACGCCACCACCTCCCATGAATTACTGTTCAAAAGCCCATCGGCCGAATACCGATTCAACGCAACCAAGTTCGGCAATCAAGTAACCTATTCAACCCACTCACCTCGCGCCGCCATCGACACATACTATTGGATCTTTGACGACTTCATAGCCAGCATTGGACTTGCGATCAACACACCAAGCACACCCGCCGACCGCAACAAGACCGACATAGGGTGCGAGCTCCAGATCAACGATCAGGTCATTCCCTACTCACCCAATGACCCACTGCATCCCGCCCCCTCAAAAAAGGTATCGCAAGTCGTTATCGCGGACACGGATAAATTTTCTTTCTTATCCAACGTCAACCTCTATTTTTCAGGCTGTGATGTGTACCAGGATTATCCTCCCGGAAAAATACACAAAGTTGAACGACACGGCGAAGGCAATCCAAGGGTGGCTTCCGAGTTCTACCTGACACCGGATAAAAATTATCCGGCCGGAGTGACAAATCTGACTATTAAAGACGGATTTTCGGAATCAACGGCTGTTGTCGAGTTCGATCACGACGTATCCAACAAACAGGTAACGATCACCATTAAATCCTTTACAAGCAGACTTTGTGATATTCGAGACATCTGGCACTACGAAGAAAACTATCCCAATGCGATATGCATTGCGCTTTAGCATCGACTGACCCAGCGCTATCGCGAGCAAGCTCGGCCTCCACAGTTTCCAGGCCGTTCAAAAGTCCTGTGGGAGCGAGCCAGCTCGCGATGGTGGTTTATCATCCGACACCTGTATTGACTGACCTGCCGCCATCGCGAGCAGGCTCGCTCCCATAAGGGTTGTGTTTCACTATTCAGATTTCGAGGAAGCCACATGGATTGGAAACCCCACATCACCGTCGCCACCATCGTCGAGGACAACGGCCGCTTCCTGATGGTGGAGGAATCCAAGGGCGGGCGCGCGGTGCTCAATCAGCCTGCCGGGCACCTGGACCCGGACGAAAGCCTGAGCGAAGCCGCCGTGCGCGAAACCCTGGAGGAAACCGGCTGGGACGTAGAACCCACCAGCGTGGTCGGCATCTACCTGTATACCGCCCCCAGCAATGGCGTGACCTACCAACGGGTCTGTTTCGCTGCCAAAGCGCTCAAGCACCACCCCGACTATCAACTGGACGACGGCATCCTGGGTGCCCGGTGGCTGACCCGCGACGAACTGCTCGAACAACGCGACCGTTGGCGCAGCGAGCTGATCATCCGCTGTATCGACGATTATCTGGCCGGCCATCGCCACAGTCTGGCACTGATACGCCCTTCTCTTTAGCCTTGCGCGCCCGGGCCTGATAGAATCGCGTCCTTTTTCAAGACACTCATTGAATTCCTATGCGTGATCCAGCTCCTTCCGGCTCCACCAAGAAGCGCGTCATTGTCGGCATGTCCGGCGGCGTGGACTCTTCCGTTTCCGCCCTTCTGCTGATCGAGCAGGGTTATGAGGTGGAAGGCCTGTTCATGAAGAACTGGGAAGAAGACGACGGAACCGAATACTGCACCGCCATGGACGACCTCGCGGACGCCCAGGCCGTGTGCGACAAAATCGGCATCAAGCTGCACACCGCCAATTTCGCCGCCGAGTACTGGGACAACGTGTTCGAGCACTTCCTGGCCGAATACAAGGCCGGCCGCACGCCGAACCCGGACATCCTCTGCAACCGCGAAATCAAGTTCAAGGCGTTCCTCGACTACGCCATGATGCTGGGCGCCGACCTGATCGCCACCGGTCACTATGTGCGCCGCCGTGACATCGACGGGCGCACCGAGCTGCTCAAGGGCCTGGATCCGAACAAGGACCAGAGCTACTTCCTGCATGCCGTCGGCGGCGAGCAGATCGCCAAGACCCTGTTCCCGGTGGGTGAACTGGAGAAGCCCGAAGTACGGGCCATCGCCGAGAAACACGCCCTCGCCACCGCTAAGAAGAAAGACTCCACCGGCATCTGCTTCATCGGCGAACGGCGCTTCAGCGACTTTCTCAAGCAATACCTGCCGGCCCAGCCCGGCGAGATCAAGACCCCCTCAGGTGAAGTCATCGGCCGTCACCATGGCCTGATGTACCACACCATCGGCCAACGCCAGGGCCTGGGCATCGGCGGGCTGAAGGACGCCGGCGAAGAGCCGTGGTACGTGTTGATCAAGGACCTGGAGCACAACGAGCTGATCGTCGGCCAGGGCAATGATCATCCGTGGTTGTTTTCCCGTGCCCTGCTCGCTTCCGACATCTATTGGGTCAACCCGATCGACCTGAGCGAACCGCGCCGCCTGACGGCCAAGGTACGCTATCGCCAGAGCGACCAGCCCTGCACCCTGGAAAAGACCGCCACCGGCTACCGCGCCACCTTCGATGATCCACAACGGGCGGTCACCCCCGGCCAGTCCGTGGTGTTCTACGACGGCGAAATCTGCTTGGGCGGCGGCGTGATCGAAGTCGCAGAGCCGTGGAGCAGCAAGGCATGAACCCGATCCAGGAGCAACTGACGGCGTTGGGCGGTGTGTTTCTCGCCGCCGTGCTGGTGGACCGGATCGCCAAGACCGGCCAGACCTCCGAGGCCGGCCTGAGCTGCATGCTCGGCAGCCTGCTGGTGCGCGACCCCAAGGACACCCTGGAAGTCTATGGCGGCGACGACCTGAACCTGCGCGAAGGCTATCGCGCACTGATCGGCGCCCTGGAGCGCGACCCCAGCGCCCTGCAACGCGAACCGCTGCGCTATGCCCTGTCGATGCTGGGCCTTGAACGCCAGCTCGCCAAGCGCGACGACCTGCTGGACACCATCGGCAAGCGCCTGCCGCAGATCCAGTCCCAGGTCGAGCATTTCGGTCCTTCCCACGAAAACGTCATCGCTGCCTGCGGCGCGCTGTACCAGGACACCCTGAGCACCCTGCGCCAGCGTATCCAGGTGCATGGCGACATGCGCAACCTGCAACAGCCCAGCAACGCCTCGAAGATCCGTGCCCTGTTGCTGGCCGGCATTCGTTCGGCGCGGCTGTGGCGACAACTGGGGGGGCATCGCTGGCAACTGGTGATCAGCCGACGCAAATTGCTGAAAGAGCTTTACCCGTTGATGCGCAACGAATAAGTCGTCTCAACCCGTTTTTTTGTGGCGAGGGAGCTTGCTCCCGCTGGGCTGCAGCGCAGCCCCTTTGCGTCTGGCTGGTCGAACGGCTTGCCTGGATTCAGGGCCGCTTCGCGCCCCAGCGGGAGCAAGCTCCCTCGCCACAGGTAATAAATAGTACTTCGTTACGCGTAATACGCCGGTCAGTTGGCGACGGACCGGCGCTTGTTTTCATGTATGATACGCGCCCCATTTCGTTGCCCGACTGTCCGAGAACACCCCATGCAGCTCTCTTCGCTCACTGCGGTTTCCCCTGTAGACGGCCGCTACGCCGGCAAAACCCAGGCCCTGCGCCCGATTTTCAGCGAGTACGGCCTGATCCGTGCCCGCGTCCTGGTTGAAGTGCGCTGGCTCCAGCGCCTGGCCGCCCATCCTGCCATCGGCGAAGTCCCGGCGTTTTCCGCCGAAGCCAACGCGGTGCTCAATGCCCTGGCGGACAACTTCGCGCTGGAGCACGCCGAGCGCGTCAAAGAGATCGAGCGCACCACCAACCACGACGTCAAGGCGATCGAGTACCTGCTCAAGGAGCAGGCGGCCAAGCTGCCGGAACTGGCCAACGTCAGTGAGTTCATCCACTTCGCCTGCACCAGCGAGGACATCAACAACCTGTCCCACGCCCTGATGCTGCGCGAAGGCCGCGACGATGTAATGCTGCCGCTGATGCGCCAGACCGCCGAGGCCATCCGTGAGCTGGCGATCCGTTTCGCCGACGTGCCGATGCTGTCGCGCACCCACGGCCAACCGGCGTCGCCGACCACCCTGGGCAAAGAGCTGGCGAACGTGGTGTACCGCCTGGAGCGCCAGATCGCTCAGGTCGCTGCCGTACCACTGCTGGGCAAGATCAACGGTGCCGTAGGCAACTACAACGCTCACCTGTCGGCCTACCCGGAGATCGACTGGGAAGCCAACGCCCGTGCCTTCATCGAAGACGAACTGGGCCTGAGCTTCAACCCGTACACCACCCAGATCGAACCGCACGACTACATCGCCGAGCTGTTCGACGCGATCGCGCGCTTCAACACCATCCTGATCGACTTCGACCGCGACATCTGGGGCTACATCTCCCTGGGCTACTTCAAGCAGCGCACCATTGCCGGCGAAATCGGTTCCTCGACCATGCCGCACAAGGTCAACCCGATCGACTTCGAAAACTCCGAAGGCAACCTGGGCATCGCCAACGCACTGTTCCAGCACCTGGCGAGCAAACTGCCGATCTCCCGCTGGCAGCGTGACCTGACCGACTCCACCGTACTGCGTAACCTCGGCGTGGGCTTTGCCCACAGCGTCATCGCCTACGAAGCCAGCCTCAAGGGCATCGGCAAGCTGGAACTGAACGAGCAGAAGATCGCCGCCGACCTGGACGCCTGCTGGGAAGTCCTGGCCGAGCCGATCCAGACCGTGATGCGTCGCTACAACATCGAAAACCCGTACGAAAAGCTGAAAGAACTGACCCGTGGCAAGGGCATCAGCCCTGAAGCGTTGCAGACTTTCATCGACGGCCTGGACATGCCTGCCCAAGCCCGCGACAAGCTGAAGAAACTCACGCCGGCCAGCTACATCGGCAATGCGGCGGCACAAGCCAAGCGCATCTGACCGAGCGCTTTGCCCCTGAGACGCCCGGCCGCGCCGGGCGTTTTTATTCGCGTCTGAAAAGTATATTTTTTCAATAGGTTACACATGAATCCTGATATTCCTCTGCAACTCCTGGGCGGCATCACGGCACGGGAGTTCCTGCGCGACTACTGGCAGAAAAAACCACTGCTGATCCGCCAGGCGATTCCCGACTTCGAAAGCCCGATCGATGCCGATGAACTGGCCGGCCTGGCCCTGGAAGAAGAAGTCGAATCGCGCCTGGTACTCGAGCATGGCGAGCGGCCCTGGGAGCTGCGTCGTGGCCCGTTCGCCGAAGACGAATTCAGCAAGCTGCCGGAGCGCGACTGGACCCTGCTGGTGCAGGCGGTCGATCAGTTCGTTCCGGAAGTCAGCGAGCTGCTGGAACACTTCCGCTTCCTGCCGAGCTGGCGCATCGACGACGTGATGATCAGCTTCGCCGCCCCGGGTGGCAGCGTCGGCCCGCACTTCGATAACTACGACGTGTTCCTGCTGCAGGGCCATGGCAAGCGCAACTGGAAAATCGGCCAGATGTGCGACTCCGAGAGCCCGCTGCTGCCTCACGCCGACCTGCGCATCCTCGCCGACTTCGACGCCACCGACGAGTGGGTCCTGGAACCCGGCGACATGCTTTACCTGCCGCCGCGCCTGGCTCATTGCGGCGTGGCCGTGGATGACTGCATGACCTACTCCGTAGGCTTCCGTGCACCGAGCGCCGCCGAAGTGCTGACCCACTTCACCGACTTCCTCAGCCAGTTCCTGCCCGACGAAGAGCGCTACACCGACGCCGATGCGCGCCCCGTGGCCGACCCGCACCAGATCCAGCACGACGCCCTCGACCGCCTCAAGGGTTTGCTGGCCGAACACATGAGCGACGAGCGCCTGCTGCTGACCTGGTTCGGCCAGTTCATGACCGAGCCGCGCTACCCGGAACTGGTGGTCGGCCCCGAGCTGGAAGAAGACGACCTGCTGGCCGGCCTGGAACAGGGCGCCGTGATCATCCGCAACCCGAGCGCGCGCCTGGCCTGGTCGGAAGTCGATGATGACCTGCTGCTGTTCGCCAGCGGCCAGAGTCGCTACCTGCCGGGCAAGCTGCGCGAGTTGTTGAAAATGATCTGCGCGGCCGACGCCCTGCACATTGAAAACCTCGGCCCATGGCTGACCGACGAAGACGGTCGCGGCCTGATCTGTGAGCTGGTCAAGCAAGGCAGCCTGGGGTTCGCCGATGAATAAAATCCACGTTCGTGTCGCAGACTGGCAAAAGGATAACGCCGAGATCCGGCGCATTCGTGAAAGCGTGTTCATCGTCGAGCAATCCGTCCCACCCGAGCTGGAATGGGATGCCGACGATCAGGGCGCGGTGCATTTCCTCGCATTCGAAGGCGACTTCCCCATCGGCACCGCACGCCTGCTGACCGACGGTCACATTGGCCGTGTTTCGGTACTCAAGGACTGGCGCGGCCTGAAAGTGGGCGATGCACTGATGCATGCGCTGATCGCCGAAGCCGAAAAGCGCGGGCTAAAGCAACAGAAGCTCAGCGCCCAGGTGCATGCCACGCCGTTCTATGAGCGGCTGGGTTTTGCAGTGGTCAGCGAGGAGTTCCTGGAAGCCGGGATTCCCCATGTGGACATGGTGCGGCGCTCGGCCTGAAGCGATCCCTTGTGAATAGGAGATTTATCTGTGGCGAGGGGATTTATCCCCGCTGGGCTGCGCAGCAGCCCCAAAGCCCTGCGACTCGGTGTATCAGACGGATTGAGTCGCCTGTGTTGGGGCTGCTGCGCAGCCCAGCGGGGATAAATCCCCTCGCCACAAGAGCATCGTGCAACGCTCAAAACGCCCCGCCATCCACCGATGCCGGGGCGTTTTGCCGTCTATCATTCAACTTGCCCCACCCTGGGCCGACAAACTGGCAATATCAAGCCTTTGTCCCGCGGAGAAATGGAATGTCGCTACGCACCCTCCTGGCCACCCTGCTGCTCGGTTGCAGCCTGTCGGTCATGGCCGACACGCAAATCGTGCCGTTGAACTACCGCACCAGCGCCGACCTGCTCCCGGTGGCGCAGGACTTCATCGGCAAGGACGGCCAGGTCAGCGCCTACGGCAACCAACTGATCGTCAACGCCGAGCCCGGCAAGATCGAGGAACTGCGAGAATTTCTCGCCCAATTGGACACCGCCCCCAAGCGCCTGCTGATCACGGTCGACACCAACGAAAACAACCTGCAGGGCGACCAGGGCTACTCCATCAACGGCGCCGCCCCCAGCCAGACCCGGATCATCAACCGCAGCACGGCCAGCCGTGACGGTGGCGTGCAACAAGTGCAAGCCAGTGAAGGCCAGCCGGCGCTGATCCAGGTCGGCCAGAGCGTACCGTTCACCAGCAGCCAGACCGACAGCTACGGCGGCATGCAAAGCCAGACCGAATACCGCAACGTCACCCAGGGTTTCTATGTCACGGCGAGCGTCACCGGCGAGACCGTTCATCTGAGCATCAGTACCAACCGTGACCGCATGAGCCAGGAACGTCCCGATGTAGTGAACGTTCAGAGTACCGACACAACTGTCAGCGGACGGCTGGGTGAATGGATCACCCTGGCGGGCGTGAATCGCCAGACCCAAGCCGACAAACAGGGCCTGACCCGCAGCTACTCGACCCAGGGCCGCGACGACATGATTCTGCGGGTCAAAGTCGATACCCTGAACTGAAGCACCAAAAACTGACTGACGAGTCGTATTAGACCAAAGATGTAGTGCTTGAAAAAAAGCACTACAAAACGTTTGACGAGCCAAAAAACCGAAGGCATGATGGCCTCGCTCCCGCTAATCAGGGGCCCTGGCAAGGGCCTTCGGGTCGCCGCTTGCACCTACCCCGCAAGCCGATTCGTGTCTGTACTGCCCACAAGGTGTGTTTGACGAGGTTGCGACTGGAACGAAGTTGTCCCGAGGGACGGAAGCGTAACTAGGTAACCCGGCATCACTCTGAGTTCGTACAAGGGCCCACGACGCCCGAATGCGCCCGCAGTCCGCCTCTACCTGCTCACTTTCCCCTCGAGCCCATCGTTCATCCCGTCGCCGCCCCGCCTGAACCGACTTGTACGCCCGGCCCCCTGGCCAGCGAGCAGCCTTCTTCGCCAATGATTGGTGAACGGCAGGAGCAGGAATCTTCCACACCCGACGATGCGACGAGGTTTATCTCCATGGCACTGACACGCGAACAGCAAATTGCAGCCCTTGAAAAAGACTGGGCTGAGAACCCACGCTGGAAAGGCGTGAAGCGCAATTATTCCGCTGCTGACGTCGTCCGCCTGCGTGGCTCGGTTCAACCTGAGCACACCTTTGCGAAAATGGGCGCCGAAAAGCTGTGGAACCTGGTGACCCAGGGCGCCAAGCCAGCCTTCCGCCCCGAGAAAGATTTCGTCAACTGCATGGGCGCCCTGACCGGCGGCCAGGCCGTACAGCAAGTCAAGGCCGGCATCCAGGCGATCTACTTGTCGGGCTGGCAAGTGGCCGCGGACAACAACTCCGCCGAGTCGATGTACCCCGACCAGTCGCTGTACCCGGTGGATTCGGTTCCGACCGTGGTCAAGCGCATCAACAACTCGTTCCGTCGCGCCGACCAGATCCAGTGGAAAGCCGGCAAGAACCCGGGCGACGAAGGCTACATCGACTACTTCGCACCGATCGTGGCTGACGCCGAAGCCGGTTTCGGCGGCGTCCTGAACGCCTACGAGCTGATGAAGAGCATGATCGAGGCAGGCGCCGCCGGCGTTCACTTCGAAGACCAACTGGCGTCGGTGAAGAAGTGCGGCCACATGGGCGGCAAGGTACTGGTACCGACCCAGGAAGCCGTGCAGAAGCTGACCGCTGCCCGCCTGGCCGCCGACGTTGCCGGTGTACCGACCATTATCCTGGCCCGTACCGACGCCAACGCCGCTGACCTGCTGACCTCCGACTGCGATCCATACGACCAGCCGTTCGTGACTGGCACCCGTACCCAGGAAGGCTTCTACAAAGTCCGCGCCGGTCTCGACCAGGCCATCGCCCGCGGCCTGGCCTACGCGCCGTACGCCGATCTGATCTGGTGCGAAACCGCCAAGCCGGACCTGGACGAGGCTCGTCGCTTCGCCGAAGCGATCAAGAAGGAATACCCGGACCAACTGCTGTCGTACAACTGCTCGCCTTCCTTCAACTGGAAGAAAAACCTGGACGACGCGACCATCGCCAAGTTCCAGCGCGAACTGTCCGCCATGGGCTACAAGCACCAGTTCATCACCCTGGCCGGCATTCACAACATGTGGCACAGCATGTTCAACCTGGCGCACGACTACGCCCGCAACGACATGACTGCCTACGTGAAGCTGCAAGAGCAGGAATTCGCCGACGCCGCCAAAGGCTACACCTTCGTGGCTCACCAGCAGGAAGTGGGTACCGGCTACTTCGACGACATGACCACCGTGATCCAGGGCGGCACCTCGTCGGTGACCGCACTGACCGGTTCGACCGAAGAAGAACAGTTCCACTGATCCACGGGTAAACGGCCCTTGCGGACCGAATAAAAACTAACCGCAAGGCTGACGATCTGACGCCCCGACTGGTTCGGGGCTTTTTTTCGCCTACCCTTTACCAGCAACACATCTTCTCCTGTGGGAGCGAGCCTGCTCGCGATAGCGCCGGCACATTCAACATCAGTGCAAGCTGATGCATCGCTATCGCGAGCAGGCTCGCTCCCACAAGGAAATCGAAGAGCCTTCAGAAAAATTGATCGAACGCAGTAACAGGCAGTCTGAAAAAGAGTAAAACGGCAGGTGCTCACAACTTTATCGGCGCTCATGTAACACAAGTTTCCGGACGTTACAGGAAGCCATCAGGAAAAGTTGCTATCAAACAATAATGATTATCACTTGAGATGCATTATCATCATGTGCACTGTCCGAAATATAACAGCCCAATAAACGATCAATACCCACAGGGCTGGGGGGTTGCGGCCGCTTCGAGAGGTGCCATGTCCTTATTCCAATAAATAATTTCGCTATAGGAATTTTACTTGCTCGGTGTTTAGCCATAAAATCACCGCGATCGATTGCTGCGACATATCGTCACTGCGTTATTTCTTTTCAAGCTCAGAGGCCTTTGCCCTCTGTTAAGGATTTCCAGCATGCCCGAAGCGACAGGACTCATGGCCCACAACTGGGGCTTTGCCATTTTCCTTCTGGGTGTCGTCGGCCTGTGTGCCTTCATGCTCGGGCTGTCGAGCCTTCTCGGGTCAAAAGCCTGGGGCCGCAGCAAAAACGAACCGTTCGAGTCCGGCATGCTGCCTACCGGTGGCGCCCGCTTGCGGCTCTCAGCCAAATTCTATCTGGTCGCGATGCTCTTCGTGATCTTCGATATCGAAGCCCTCTTTCTCTTTGCCTGGTCTGTGTCCGTCCGCGAAAGCGGCTGGACCGGATTTGTCGAAGCTCTCGTTTTCATAGCAATTCTGTTGGCAGGTCTTGTCTACCTTTTCCGGGTGGGGGCACTTGATTGGGCTCCGGAAGCTCGGCGCAAGCGGCAAGCGAAGCTGAAACAATGAGGCTTTGGCAATGCAATACAATCTCACCAGGATCGACCCCGATGCTCCTAACGAGCAGTATCCGATTGGCGAACGGGAAACCGTCGCCGATCCGTTAGAAGATCAAGTCCACAAGAACATCTTCATGGGCAAGCTCGAAGACGTGCTGAACAGCACGGTCAACTGGGGTCGCAAGAACTCCCTGTGGCCGTACAACTTCGGCCTTTCGTGCTGCTACGTGGAAATGACCACCGCCTTCACGGCGCCCCACGACATCGCGCGCTTTGGCGCCGAGGTGATCCGGGCATCGCCGCGCCAGGCGGACTTCATGGTTATCGCCGGTACCTGCTTCATCAAGATGGCGCCGATCATCCAGCGTCTCTACGAGCAAATGCTCGAACCGAAATGGGTTATCTCCATGGGTTCGTGCGCCAACTCCGGTGGCATGTACGACATCTACTCCGTCGTTCAAGGGGTGGACAAGTTCCTGCCCGTGGACGTCTACGTGCCTGGCTGCCCGCCCCGCCCTGAAGCTTTCCTGCAAGGCCTGATGCTGTTGCAGGAGTCGATTGGCCAGGAGCGTCGCCCACTGTCCTGGGTCGTTGGTGATCAAGGCGTGTATCGCGCCGAGATGCCGTCGCAAAAGGAACAGCGCCGCGAACAGCGTATCGCAGTCACCAACCTGCGCAGCCCCGACGAAGTCTGATCCAGCTCTGTTCCTGAACAAGAAACACGAACCTGGCTTCATTCTTTACGTTGACCGAAAGCGATAAATAACCATGACTACAGGCAGTGCTCTGTACATCCCGCCCTACAAGGCAGACGACCAGGATGTGGTCGTCGAACTGAACAACCGTTTTGGCGCCGAGGCGTTCACCGCCCAGCCGACCCGCACCGGCATGCCGGTGCTGTGGGTTGCCCGTGCCAGACTCGTCGAAGTCCTGACCTTCCTGCGCAACCTGCCCAAGCCGTACGTCATGCTCTATGACCTGCACGGCGTGGACGAGCGCCTGCGCACCAAGCGCCAGGGCCTGCCCGATGGCGTCGACTTCACCGTGTTCTATCACCTGATGTCGATCGAGCGTAATAGTGACGTAATGATCAAGGTCGCCTTGTCCGAGGGCGACCTCAGCGTGCCGACCGTGACCGGTATCTGGCCGAACGCCAACTGGTACGAACGTGAAGTGTGGGACATGTACGGGATCGATTTCCCCGGCCACCCGCACCTGTCGCGCATCATGATGCCGCCGACCTGGGAAGGTCACCCGCTGCGCAAGGACTTCCCGGCCCGTGCCACCGAGTTCGATCCGTACAGCCTGTCCCTGGCCAAGCAACAGCTCGAGGAAGAAGCCGCGCGCTTCAAGCCTGAAGACTGGGGCATGAAGCGTTCCGGCGCCAACGAGGACTACATGTTCCTCAACCTGGGCCCGAACCACCCTTCGGCCCACGGTGCGTTCCGCATCATCCTGCAACTGGACGGCGAAGAGATCGTCGACTGCGTCCCGGACATCGGCTACCACCACCGTGGCGCCGAGAAAATGGCCGAGCGCCAGTCCTGGCACAGCTACATTCCGTACACCGACCGCATCGACTACCTCGGCGGCGTGATGAACAACCTGCCGTACGTGCTTTCGGTCGAGAAACTGGCCGGGATCAAGGTGCCGGACCGGGTCGACGTCATCCGCATCATGATGGCCGAGTTCTTCCGTATCACCAGCCACCTGCTGTTCCTGGGCACCTATATCCAGGACGTGGGCGCCATGACGCCGGTGTTCTTCACCTTTACCGACCGCCAGAAGGCGTACACGGTGATCGAAGCCATCACTGGTTTCCGTCTGCACCCGGCCTGGTACCGCATCGGTGGCGTGGCCCACGATCTGCCACGGGGTTGGGAAAAGCTGGTCAAGGACTTCGTCGAGTGGATGCCCAAGCGCCTGGACGAATACACCAAGGCCGCCTTGCAGAACAGCATCCTCAAGGGTCGTACCATCGGCGTCGCCGCCTACAACACCAAGGAAGCCCTGGAATGGGGCGTCACCGGTGCAGGCCTGCGTTCCACCGGTTGCGACTTCGACCTGCGCAAGGCCCGCCCGTACTCCGGCTACGAGAACTTCGAATTCGAAGTCCCGCTGGCGGCCAACGGCGATGCCTACGACCGCTGCATGGTTCGCGTCGAAGAGATGCGCCAGAGCGTCAAGATCATCGAGCAATGCATGCGCAACATGCCGGAAGGCCCGTACAAGGCGGATCACCCGCTGACCACGCCGCCACCTAAAGAGCGCACGCTGCAGCACATCGAGACCCTGATCACGCACTTCCTGCAGGTTTCGTGGGGCCCGGTCATGCCGGCCAACGAGTCCTTCCAGATGATCGAAGCGACCAAGGGCATCAACAGTTATTACCTGACGAGCGACGGCGGCACCATGAGCTACCGCACCCGGATCCGCACCCCAAGCTACCCGCACCTGCAGCAGATCCCTTCGGTGATCAAAGGCAGCATGGTCGCGGACTTGATCGCGTACCTGGGTAGTATCGATTTCGTTATGGCCGACGTGGACCGCTAAGCATGAACAGCACGCTTATCCAGACAGACCGTTTCGCCCTGAGCGAAACCGAGCGCTCGGCCATCGAGCACGAGCTGCATCACTATGAAGACCCGCGCGCGGCGTCGATCGAAGCCCTGAAGATCGTCCAGAAGGAACGTGGCTGGGTGCCTGACGGCGCGCTCTACGCCATCGGCGAGATCCTCGGCATCCCGGCGAGCGACGTCGAAGGCGTCGCCACCTTCTACAGCCAGATCTTCCGCCAGCCGGTAGGCCGCCACATCATTCGCGTCTGCGACAGCATGGTCTGCTACATCGGTGGCCACGAATCCGTGGTCAGCGAAATCCAGAGCAAGCTGGGCATCGGCCTCGGCCAGACCACCGCCGACGGCCGTTTCACACTGCTGCCGGTGTGCTGCCTGGGCAACTGTGACAAGGCCCCGGCGCTGATGATCGACGACGACACCTTCGGTGACGTTGCACCCGCTGGCGTCGCCAAATTGCTGGAGGGCTACGTATGACCCTGACTTCCTTCGGGCCCGCCAACCGCATCCAGCGCTCGGCCGAAACCCATCCCCTGACCTGGCGCCTGCGTGACGACGGCGAAGCCGTGTGGCTGGACGAGTACCAGGCCAAGAACGGCTACGCCGCCGCGCGCAAGGCGTTCGCCGACATGGCCGTGGACGACATCGTCCAGACCGTGAAGGACTCTGGCCTCAAGGGTCGCGGCGGTGCGGGCTTCCCCACCGGCGTGAAGTGGGGCCTGATGCCCAAGGACGAATCCATCGACATCCGCTACCTGCTCTGCAACGCGGATGAAATGGAACCCAACACCTGGAAGGACCGCATGCTGATGGAGCAACTGCCCCATCTGCTGATCGAAGGCATGCTGATCAGCGCCCGTGCGCTGAAAACCTACCGTGGCTACATCTTCCTGCGCGGCGAATACACCACCGCCGCCAAGCACCTGAACCGTGCCGTGGAAGAAGCCAAGGCCGCGGGCCTGCTGGGCAAGAACATCCTGGGCAGCGGTTTCGATTTCGAGCTGTTCGTCCACACCGGCGCCGGACGCTACATCTGCGGTGAAGAAACCGCACTGATCAACTCCCTCGAAGGCCGCCGCGCCAACCCGCGCTCCAAGCCGCCCTTCCCTGCCGCCGTGGGCGTGTGGGGCAAGCCGACCTGCGTGAACAACGTCGAGACCCTGTGCAACGTGCCGGCGATCATCGCCGACGGCGTGGACTGGTACAAATCCCTGGCCCGCGACGGCAGCGAAGACATGGGCACCAAGCTCATGGGCTTCTCCGGCAAGGTCAAGAACCCCGGCCTGTGGGAACTGCCTTTCGGCGTCACCGGCCGTGAGCTGTTCGAGGACTACGCCGGCGGCATGCGCGACGGCTACAAGCTCAAGTGCTGGCAGCCCGGCGGTGCCGGTACCGGCTTCCTGTTGCCGGAACACCTGGACGCACAAATGTATGCCGGCGGCATCGCCAAGGTGGGCACCCGGATGGGTACCGGCCTGGCCATGGCGGTGGACGACAGCGTCAACATGGTGTCGCTGCTGCGCAACATGGAGCAGTTTTTCGCCCGCGAATCCTGCGGCTTCTGCACCCCTTGCCGCGATGGCCTGCCCTGGAGCGTCAAGCTGCTGATGGCCATCGAGAACGGCGAAGGCCAGCCCGGCGACATCGAGACCCTGCTGGGTCTGGTGGGTTTCCTCGGCCCAGGCAAGACCTTCTGTGCTCACGCACCGGGTGCCGTGGAGCCGTTGGGCAGCGCGATCAAATACTTCCGCTCTGAATTCGAGGCCGGCATCGCGCCCACCCGCACAGGCGATCTCAATCAGGTGGTCACGCCGACCATGGTCGGCGCGTAACACGCTTAAAAAGGCGAAGGGTCCGTGCCCTTCGCCTTTCGTCCGATGACGCCTTTGCAGGCTGTTTGGATTCGGACGAATAACAAGATTCCATTAGCCACGCCCGCTGACACCGGGCCAACGAAGAACTTTGAACCATGGCCACTATCCACGTAGACGGCAAAGCGCTCGAAGTCGACGGGGCAGACAACCTGTTACAGGCATGTCTGTCGCTAGGCCTCGACATCCCATATTTCTGCTGGCATCCCGCGCTTGGTAGCGTCGGGGCCTGCCGCCAGTGCGCGGTCAAGCAGTACACCGACGAAAACGACACCCGTGGTCGGATCGTCATGTCCTGCATGACCCCCGCCACCGACAACACCTGGATCTCCATCGACGATGAAGAATCCAAGGCGTTCCGCGCCAGTGTCGTCGAATGGCTGATGACCAACCATCCGCACGACTGCCCGGTCTGCGAGGAAGGCGGTCACTGCCACCTGCAAGACATGACCGTGATGACCGGCCACAACGAGCGCCGTTATCGCTTCAAGAAACGCACCCACCAGAACCAGCAACTGGGCCCGTTCATTTCCCACGAGATGAACCGCTGCATCGCTTGCTACCGTTGCGTGCGTTTCTACAAGGACTACGCCGGCGGCACCGACCTGGGCGTGTACGGCGCCCACGACAACGTGTACTTCGGTCGCGTTGAAGACGGCACCCTGGAAAGCGAATTCTCCGGCAACCTCACCGAGGTCTGCCCGACTGGCGTGTTCACCGACAAGACCCACTCCGAGCGCTACAACCGCAAGTGGGACATGCAGTTCTCGCCAAGCATCTGCCACGGCTGCTCCAGCGGTTGCAACATCAGCCCGGGCGAGCGCTACGGCGAACTGCGTCGCATCGAGAACCGCTACAACGGTTCGGTGAACCAGTACTTCCTCTGCGACCGCGGCCGCTTCGGCTACGGCTACGTCAACCGCACGGATCGCCCACGCCAGCCGCTGCTGGCAGGTGGCGCCAAGCTGAGCCTGGACGAAGCCCTGGACAAGGCCGCCGAACTGCTGCGCGGCCGTAACATTGTCGGCATCGGTTCGCCACGGGCCAGCCTGGAAAGCAACTACGCATTGCGTGAACTGGTCGGCGCCGAGCACTTCTACAGCGGTATCGAAGCCGCTGAACTGGAGCGCATCCGCCTGGTGCTGCAAGTGCTCAAGGACAGCCCGCTGCCCGTGCCGACGATGCGTGACATCGAAGACCACGACGCTGTGTTCGTCCTCGGCGAAGACCTGACCCAGACCGCCGCGCGCATGGCCCTGGCCCTGCGCCAGTCGGTCAAGGGCAAGGCTGAGGACATGGCCGACGCCATGCGCGTCCAGCCATGGCTCGACGCTGCCGTGAAGAACATCGGCCAGCATGAGCTGAACCCGCTGTTCATCGCCAGCCTGGCTGAAACCAAGCTCGACGACGTCGCCGAAGAATGCGTCCACGCCGCCCCTGACGACCTGGCGCGCATCGGTTTTGCCGTGGCCCACGCCCTGGACGCCAGCGCCCCGGCCGTCGAAGGCCTGGACAGCGAAGCGACCGCCCTGGTCCAGCGCATCGCCGACGCCCTGCTGGCGGCCAAGCGTCCGCTGGTGATCGCCGGTACTTCCCTGGGCTCCAAGGCCCTGATCGAAGCCGCCGCCAACATCGCCAAGGCCCTGAAGCTGCGCGAGAAGAACGGTTCCATCAGCCTGGTCGTGCCGGAAGCCAACAGCCTCGGCCTGGCCATGCTCGGTGGCGAATCGGTCGATGCCGCCCTGCAAGCGGTGATCGACGGCAGCGCCGACGCCATCGTGGTGCTGGAGAACGACCTGTACACCCGCACCGACAAGGCCCGTGTGGACGCTGCTCTGAGCGCCGCGAAAGTGCTGATCGTTGCCGACCACCAGAAGACCGCCACCACAGACCGCGCCCACCTGCTGTTGCCGGCGGCGAGCTTCGCTGAAGGCGACGGTACGCTGGTCAGCCAGGAAGGCCGCGCCCAGCGCTTCTTCCAGGTGTTCGACCCGCAATACCTGGACGCCAGCATCCTGGTCCACGAAGGCTGGCGCTGGCTGCACGCCCTGCGCGCCACCCTGCTGAACCAGCCGATCGACTGGACGCAACTGGACCATGTCACCGCTGCCGTGGCTTCGAGCACCGCGCAACTGGCCGGCATCGTCGACGCCGCGCCGTCCGCCGCGTTCCGCATCAAGGGTCTGAAACTGGCCCGTGAACCGCTGCGTTACTCCGGCCGCACCGCCATGCGCGCCAACATCAGCGTGCATGAGCCACGCACCCCGCAGGACAAGGACACCGCGTTCGCCTTCTCCATGGAAGGTTACTCGGGCTCCGCCGAACCGCGCTCGCAAGTGCCGTTCGCCTGGTCGCCGGGTTGGAACTCGCCGCAAGCCTGGAACAAGTTCCAGGACGAAGTCGGTGGTCACCTGCGTGCCGGTGACCCGGGCACCCGCCTGATCGAAAGCCAGGGCGATGGCCTGAGCTGGTTCGCCAGCGTACCGCGTGCCTTCAACCCGGCACCGGGCACCTGGCAGGTCGTGCCGTTCCATCACCTGTTCGGCAGCGAAGAGAACTCTTCCAAGGCCGCGCCGGTGCAGGAGCGCATCCCGGCCGCCTACGTGGCCCTGGCCAAGTCCGAAGCCGATCGCCTGGGTGTCAACGACGGCGCCCTGCTGAGCCTGAACGTGGCCGGCCAGACCCTGCGTCTGCCGCTGCGCATCAATGAAGAACTGGGCGCCGGCCTGGTGGCCCTGCCGGCCGGTCTGGCGGGCATCCCGCCGGCGGTGTTCGGTAAAACCGTCGACGGTCTGCAGGAGGCAGCGCAATGAGCTGGTTCACCCCTGAAGTGATCGATGTGATCCTGACGGTCCTCAAGGCCATCGTGATCCTGCTGGCCGTGGTGGTCACAGGCGCGTTGCTGAGCTTTGTCGAACGTCGCCTGCTGGGCTGGTGGCAGGACCGCTACGGTCCGAACCGCGTCGGCCCGTACGGCATGTTCCAGATCGCCGCCGACATGATCAAGATGTTCTTCAAGGAAGACTGGACGCCGCCGTTTGCCGACAAGGTGATCTTCACCCTGGCACCGGTGGTGGCCATGAGCGCCTTGCTGATCGCCTTCGCGATCATCCCGATCACCCCGACCTGGGGCGTGGCGGACCTGAACATCGGCCTGCTGTTCTTCTTCGCCATGGCCGGCCTGTCGGTGTACGCGGTGCTGTTCGCTGGCTGGTCGAGCAACAACAAGTTCGCTCTGCTGGGCAGCCTGCGGGCTTCGGCCCAGACCGTGTCCTACGAAGTGTTCATGGGCCTGGCGCTGATGGGCGTGGTGGTCCAGGCCGGCTCGTTCAACATGCGCGACATCGTCGAGTACCAGGCCCAGCACCTGTGGTTCATCATTCCGCAGTTCTTCGGCTTCTGTACCTTCTTCGTCGCCGGCGTGGCGGTGACTCACCGTCACCCGTTCGACCAGCCGGAAGCGGAACAGGAACTGGCGGACGGTTACCACATTGAATATGCCGGCATGAAATGGGGCATGTTCTTCGTCGGCGAGTACATCGGTATCGTCCTGATCTCGGCATTGCTGGTGACGCTGTTCTTCGGCGGTTGGCACGGTCCGTTCGACATCCTGCCGCAACTGTCCTTCGTGTGGTTCGCCCTGAAGACCGCGTTCTTCATCATGCTGTTCGTCCTGCTGCGCGCCTCGATCCCGCGCCCGCGCTACGACCAGGTGATGGACTTCAGCTGGAAATTCTGCCTGCCGCTGACCCTGATCAATTTGCTGGTGACCGCTGCGATCGTGTTGATGAACACGCCTGCGGCCGCGGTTCAGTGAGGATTTGACCCATGTTCAAATATATTGGCGACATCGTTAAGGGTACCGGTACCCAACTGCGAAGCCTGGTCATGATCTTCGGCCATGGCTTTCGCAAGCGCGACACCCTGCAATACCCGGAAGAGCCGGTCTACCTGGCACCGCGTTATCGCGGCCGCATCGTCCTGACCCGCGACCCCGACGGCGAAGAGCGCTGCGTGGCGTGCAACCTGTGCGCCGTGGCCTGCCCGGTGGGCTGCATCTCGCTGCAGAAAGCTGAAACCGAAGACGGTCGCTGGTACCCGGACTTCTTCCGCATCAACTTCTCGCGCTGCATTTTCTGCGGCCTCTGCGAGGAAGCATGCCCGACCACCGCGATCCAGCTCACGCCGGATTTCGAAATGGCGGATTTCAAACGTCAGGACCTGGTGTACGAGAAAGAAGATCTGCTGATTTCCGGTCCCGGTAAAAACCCTGATTACAACTTCTATCGTGTTGCAGGTATGGCCATTGCCGGTAAGCCCAAAGGCGCCGCACAGAATGAAGCCGAACCGATCAACGTGAAGAGCTTGCTGCCTTAAGGAAGAAAGATGGAATTCGCTTTCTATTTCGCATCGGGTATCGCGGTGGTGTCCACGCTTCGTGTGGTCACCAACACCAACCCCATACATGCCCTGCTCTACCTGATCATTTCGCTCATCGCCGTGGCCATGACTTTCTTCGCTCTCGGTGCACCGTTTGCCGGGGCCCTGGAAGTGATCGCCTACGCCGGCGCCATCATGGTGCTGTTCGTGTTCGTGGTGATGATGCTGAACCTCGGCCCGGCCTCGGTGCAGCAGGAGCGCAACTGGCTCAAGCCCGGTATCTGGGCGGGGCCGGTGATTCTCGCCGCCCTGCTGCTGGGTGAACTGCTGTATGTGCTGTTCGCTCACCAGAGCGGCCAGGCCATCGGCCACACCACCGTAGGCGCCAAGACCGTGGGCATCAGCCTGTTCGGTCCGTACCTGCTGGTGGTCGAACTCGCCTCGATGCTGCTGCTTGCCGCAGCCGTCACGGCGTTCCATTTGGGCCGTAACGAGGCGAAGGAGTAATCACATGCCTGCTATCCCTCTCGAACACGGTCTGGCGGTTGCCGGCATCCTGTTCTGTCTCGGTCTGGTCGGCCTGATGGTCCGCCGCAACATTCTGTTCGTGCTGATGAGCCTGGAGGTCATGATGAATGCCGCCGCCCTGGCCTTCATCGTCGCGGGCGCTCGCTGGGCGCAGCCCGATGGACAGATCATGTTCATCCTGGTGATCAGCCTGGCAGCCGCCGAGGCCAGTATCGGCCTGGCGATCCTGTTGCAGCTGTATCGCCGCTTCCACACGCTCGATATCGACGCTGCCAGTGAGATGCGCGGATGAACATGATCTTTCTGACTTTCGTATTTCCC
Organism: Pseudomonas sp. B21-056; assembly: GCF_026016325.1. Taxonomy (NCBI): domain Bacteria; kingdom Pseudomonadati; phylum Pseudomonadota; class Gammaproteobacteria; order Pseudomonadales; family Pseudomonadaceae; genus Pseudomonas; species Pseudomonas sp. B21-056. Next base: position 2,223,561 of record NZ_CP087203.1, on the reverse strand, counting down.
CTGATCGGTTTCCTGCTGCTGGCGTTCTCCCGTGGACGCTGGTCGGAAAACCTCTCGGCACTGGTTGGCGTCGGCTCCATCGGCCTGTCGGCGATCGTTGCCGCCTACGTGATCTGGCAGTTCAACGTCGCACCGCCCGAAGGTGGTCACTACACCCTGGTGCTGTGGCAATGGATGGCGGTGGAAGGCTTCACGCCGAACTTCGCCCTGTACATCGACGGCCTGTCGATCACCATGCTCGGCGTCGTGGTCGGCGTGGGTTTCCTGATCCACCTGTTCGCGTCCTGGTACATGCGCGGTGAAGCCGGTTACTCGCGCTTCTTCGCCTACACCAACCTGTTCATCGCCAGCATGCTGTTCCTGGTGCTCGGCGATAACCTGTTGTTCCTGTACTTCGGCTGGGAAGGCGTGGGCCTGTGCTCGTACCTGTTGATCGGTTTCTACTACAGCAACCGCAACAACGGCAACGCGGCACTCAAGGCGTTCATCGTCACCCGCATCGGCGACGTGTTCATGGCCATCGGCCTGTTCATCCTGTTCCAACAGCTGGGCACGCTGAATATCCAGGAACTGCTGGTCAAGGCACCCGAGCACTTCAAGGTCGGCGACTTCTGGATCGTCCTGGCGACCCTGATGCTGCTGGGCGGCGCCGTCGGTAAATCCGCGCAACTGCCGCTGCAGACCTGGTTGGCGGACGCGATGGCCGGCCCTACCCCGGTGTCGGCTCTGATCCACGCCGCAACCATGGTGACCGCGGGCGTCTACCTGATCGCCCGTACCCACGGCCTGTTCGCCCTGGCGCCGGACATCCTGCACCTGGTCGGCATCGTCGGCGGCGTGACCCTGGTACTGGCCGGCTTTGCCGCCCTGGTACAGACCGACATCAAGCGCATCCTCGCCTACTCGACCATGAGCCAGATCGGCTACATGTTCCTGGCCCTGGGCGTCGGCGCCTGGGAAGGCGCGATCTTCCACCTGATGACCCACGCCTTCTTCAAGGCCCTGCTGTTCCTTGCCTCCGGTGCGGTGATCGTTGCCTGCCACCACGAGCAGAACATCTTCAAGATGGGCGGCCTGTGGAAGAAACTGCCGTTGGCCTATGCCAGCTTCATCGTCGGTGGCGCGGCCCTGGCGGCCCTGCCACTGGTCACCGCCGGTTTCTACTCCAAGGACGAGATCCTCTGGGAAGCGTTCGCCAGCGGTAACCAGGGCCTGCTCTACGCCGGCCTGGTGGGTGCGTTCATGACCTCGCTGTACACCTTCCGCCTGATCTTCATCGCGTTCCATGGTGAAGCCAAGACCGAAGCCCACGCCGGCCACGGGATTGCCCACTGGCTGCCGCTGTCGGTGCTGATCGTGCTGTCGACCTTCATCGGCGCCATGATCACCCCGCCGCTGCACGGTGTACTGCCGGAAAGCGTCGGCCATGCCGGCGGCGAAGCCAAGCACAGCCTGGAAATCGCCTCCGGTGCCATCGCCCTGGCGGGGATCCTGCTGTCCGCCCTGCTGTTCCTGGGCAAGCGTCGTTTCGTCACGACCATCGCCAACAGCGGCCTGGGCCGTGTCCTTTCGGCCTGGTGGTTCGCTGCCTGGGGCTTCGACTGGATCTACGACAAACTGTTCGTCAAGCCATACCTTGCGATCAGCCACATTCTGCGCAAAGACCCGCTCGACCAGACCATTGGCCTGATCCCGCGCATGGCCAAGGGCGGCCACACTGCCCTGAGCCGTACCGAGACCGGTCAACTGCGTTGGTATGCGGCTTCCATGGCGGCTGGCGCCGTGCTGGTTATCGGCGCCATCGTGCTGGTAGCGGTCTGATATGAACCTTGCGAACTTGCGAAAGGAAACGAGCCCGTCATGATTCTGCCCTGGCTAATCCTGATCCCCTTCATCGGCGGCCTGCTGTGCTGGATCGCGGAGCGTTCCAGCTCCACGCTCCCGCGCTGGATTGCGCTGCTGACCATGTCCCTGGAACTCGCGCTCGGCCTCTGGCTGTGGGCGACCGGCGACTTCTCATTTGCCCCGGCCCCTGGCGCCAACCCGACTTGGGCGCTTGAGTTCAAGCACCTGTGGATCGCGCGCTTCGGCATCAGCGTGCACCTGGCCCTCGACGGCCTGTCGCTGCTGATGATCCTGTTGACCGGCCTGCTGGGTATCCTCTCGGTACTCTGCTCCTGGAAAGAGATCCAGCGTCACGTCGGCTTCTTCCACCTGAACCTGATGTGGATCCTGGGCGGTGTCGTCGGCGTGTTCCTGGCGCTGGACCTGTTCATGTTCTTCTTCTTCTGGGAAATGATGCTGGTGCCGATGTACTTCCTCATCGCGCTCTGGGGTCACAGTTCTTCGGACGGCAAGAAGACCCGGATCTACGCGGCGACCAAGTTCTTCATCTTCACCCAGGCTTCCGGCCTGATCATGTTGGTGGCGATCCTGGGCCTGGTGCTGGTCAACTTCAACAACACCGGCGTGATTACCTTCAACTACGCCGACCTGTTGAAAGTGCAGATGTCGCGCACCACCGAGTACGTGCTGATGCTGGGCTTCTTCATCGCCTTCGCGGTGAAGCTGCCGGTGGTGCCGTTCCACTCCTGGCTGCCGGATGCCCACGCCCAGGCGCCGACCGCCGGTTCCGTGGACCTGGCCGGTATCCTGCTGAAAACGGCGGCCTACGGCCTGCTGCGTTTCGCCCTGCCGCTGTTCCCCAATGCCTCGGCCGAGTTCGCGCCGATTGCGATGACCCTGGGCCTGATCGGGATCTTCTACGGTGCGTTCCTGGCGTTCGCCCAGACCGACATCAAGCGCCTGATCGCCTTCTCCAGCGTCTCGCACATGGGCTTCGTGCTGATCGGGATCTACTCCGGCAGCCAGCTCGCCCTGCAAGGCGCGGTGATCCAGATGCTCGCCCACGGCCTGTCGGCGGCGGCGCTGTTTATCCTCAGCGGCCAGTTGTACGAGCGCCTGCACACCCGGGACATGCGTGAGATGGGTGGCCTGTGGTCGCGCATCGCCTACCTGCCGGCCATCAGCCTGTTCTTCGCAGCCGCTTCCCTGGGCCTGCCAGGTACCGGCAACTTCGTCGGCGAGTTCCTGATCCTGATCGGCAGCTTCGTCAGCGCGCCGTGGATCATCGCCATCGCCACCTCCGGCCTGGTGTTCGGTTCGGTCTATTCGCTGATCATGATCCACCGCGCCTACTTCGGCCCGTCGAAGTCGGACGAAGTGCTGCGCGGCATGGACGGTCGCGAACTGATCATGGTGCTGGGCTTGGCGATGCTGCTGGTCTACCTCGGCGTCTACCCGCAGCCGTTCCTCGACACGTCTGCCGCCACCATGCATGGCGTGCAGCAGTGGCTCGGCACCGCCTTCTCTCAACTCGCTTCGGCCCGGTAAGAGCGCTATGGAATTCACGATTCAACACTTTATCGCGCTTGCACCGCTGTTGATCACCAGCGCCACGATCATCGTGGTGATGCTGGCGATCGCCTGGCGGCGCAATCACTCACAGACCTTCCTGCTGTCGGTGGCGGGGCTGAACCTGGCCTTGCTGTCGATTTTGCCGGCGCTAAAAGTCGCACCATTGGCGGTAACGCCACTGATCCAGATCGACAGCTTCGCCTGCCTGTACATGGCGCTGATCCTGGTCGCCACCCTGGCCTGTGTCACCCTCGCCCACGCTTATCTGGGCGATGGCGGTTCGGGTTACCCGGGCAACCGCGAAGAACTGTACCTGCTGATCCTGATGGCCGCCGCCGGTGGCCTGGTCCTGGTCAGCGCGCAGCACCTGGCCAGCCTGTTCATCGGCCTGGAACTGCTGTCGGTACCGGTCTACGGCCTGGTGGCCTACGCCTTCTTCAACAAGCGCTCCCTGGAAGCCGGCATCAAGTACATGGTGCTGTCGGCGGCTGGTTCGGCGTTCCTGTTGTTCGGCATGGCCCTGCTCTACGCCGAAGCCGGTACCCTGAGCTTCGTCGGCATCGGCCAGGCCCTGGCGGCCACCGGCCTGCCTAGCCCGATCGCGCAACTGGGCCTGGGCATGATGCTGATCGGCCTGGCGTTCAAGCTGTCGCTGGTGCCGTTCCACCTGTGGACCCCGGACGTCTACGAAGGCGCCCCGGCGCCAGTAGCGGCGTTCCTGGCCACCGCGTCGAAAGTGGCGGTGTTCGCGGTGATGGTGCGTCTGTTCCAGATCTCGCCAGTGGCCAGCAGCGGTGTGCTGAGCAACGTGCTGACCATCATCGCCATCGTGTCGATCCTGTTCGGTAACCTGCTGGCACTGACCCAGAGCAACCTCAAGCGCCTGCTGGGTTACTCGTCCATCGCCCACTTCGGCTACCTGCTGATCGCCCTGATCGCCAGCAAGGGCCTGGCGGTGGAAGCCATCGGCGTGTACCTGGTCACCTACGTGATTACCAGCCTCGGCGCCTTCGGCGTGATCACCCTGATGTCCTCGCCGTACAACGGTCGCGACGCCGACGCCCTGTACGAATACCGCGGCCTGTTCTGGCGCCGTCCGTACCTGACCGCCGTGCTGACCGTGATGATGCTGTCCCTGGCCGGCATCCCGCTGACCGCCGGCTTCATCGGCAAGTTCTACATCATCGCCACCGGCGTCGAGGCCCACCAATGGTGGCTGGTCGGCTCCCTGGTGCTGGGCAGTGCCATCGGCGTGTTCTACTACCTGCGCGTCATGGTCACCCTGTACCTGATGGAACCCAACCTGCGTCGCCACGACGCCGAGTTGCACTGGGAACAGAAAGCGGGCGGCGTGATGCTGCTGGCCATCGCCATCCTGGCGTTCTTCCTCGGTGTGTACCCGCAGCCGTTGCTGACCCTGGTCCAGCAAGCGGGCCTGACGGGTTGATTGCCTGAGCAGAGTCGCTGTGAAAAACCCGTATCGCGAGATGCGGGTTTTTTTATGCCTGTGTTTTGATCTTTTGATCTTTCGCTTGAGATTCAACTGGTAGTGGAAAGATCGCAGCCTCGCTTCGCTCGACAGCTCCTACAGTTGTCCAGCGGGGCGGGGCGACGTTTCGCTAAATCCCTTCACCACAGATAAATTCCTTCGCGGATTCGTTACTATGTCCGCTCCCCTGCCCTTTCAGTCACCGAGCCCACACCGATGCCCACCCCCAAGGACATGGCCAGCGACAGCCCCGCACCGATGATTCCCGAGCAGCGTCGGGAACAGATCCTGCGTCAGTTGCGCAAGCATCAGGTGCTGAGCGTTCATCAGTTGATGGAGATGTTCGATTGCTCGCACATGACCGTGCGCCGCGACATTGCCCTGCTGGAGCAGGAAGGCCGGGCTTATTCGGTGACCGGTGGGGTGCGTATCGCCAGCCAGTTGCACAGCGAGCCGAGCCATCAGTCCAAGGCCGTGGTGGAGCTGCCGCAGAAGCAGGCCATGGCCAAACTGGCGGCCAGGCTGTTGAAGGATGACATGACGGTGTACCTGGATGCCGGCACCAGCACGCTGGAGATCGTGCCCTACATCAAGGCGTTGTCGGGGATGACGGTGGTGACCAACGATTTCGGAGTGGTCCAGGCGTTGATGGAGGCGCCGCAGGTGACGGTGATTCATACCGGCGGGCAGTTGGATCATTCCAACCACTCCTGCGTCGGCGGGCTGGCGGTGGCGACCTTGCGTCAGGTGGTGACGGACATTGCCTTCATGTCCACCAGTTCGTGGGACCTGCAACGGGGCATCACCACACCATCGGCGTTGAAGGTGGAGGTCAAGCAGGTGGCGATGCAGTCGGCCTCGCAAGTGGTGCTGGTGGCCAGCAGCTCCAAGTACGGCACCTTCAGCATGTACCGCATCGCCGGGCTGGAGCAGTTCGATTTCATCATCAGCGACGACGCCCTGGCATCGGCGGCGGCCGATGGCATTCGCAAGCAGGGCGTCGAGTTGCTGCTGGCGGGTGGGCAGTCTGCCTAAGATCGTCGTAAGCCGGTCCATCGCTATCGCGAGCAGGCTCGCTCCCACAGGGGATTGATGGCGAACGCGAATCTTGTGAACAGCCGAAATTTCTGTGGGAGCCAGGCTTGCCCGCGATGGCGGTGGCACAAATAGATTGATGCAAGCTGTGCCATCGCTTTCGCGAGCAAGCCCGCTCCCACAGGGGGATTGATGGCGGATGCGGATCTTGCGAACAGCCGAAATCCCTGTGGGAGCGAGCCTGCTCGCGATGGCAATGGGTCAGTCAACATCAAAGCAGGCTGACCCCACCACCATCTCTCACAGTTCCTAGCGCGCTTTCCAGTCTCGCAGCCATTGCAGGCCGGCCGAAGTATCGCCGCGGGGACGGTATTCGCAGCCGACCCAGCCGTCATAGCCCAGCTCGTCCAGCAGTCCGAACAGGAACGGATAACGAACCTCCCCCAAGTCCGGCTCATGCCGATCCGGCACGCCGGCAATCTGGACATGCCCGATACCCCTGAAGTCGCGCCTGAGTTTGCTCGCCAGGTCGCCCTCGACGATCTGGCAGTGGTAGCAATCGAACTGGACCTTGAGATTCTCCGCCCCGACCTCCCGGCAGATGGCATGGGCCTGATCCTGGCGATTGAGGAAAAAGCCGGGCATGTCCCGGGTGTTGATCGGTTCCAGCAACACCGTGATCCCGGCCTTCGCCGCCCGAGCGGTGGCGTAGGCAAGGTTTTCCAGGTACACGCCGTGGTGCCGGGCCCGCTCGGCTTCGGACGGGAGCAAACCCGCCATCACGTGAATGTTCGAGTTGCCGAGCACCGCGGCGTATTCCAGGGCACGCTCGAAGCCTTGACGAAACTCCTGCTCGCGCCCGGGCAACGTCGCCAGCCCCCGCTCCCCCGCCGCCCAATCCCCGGGCGGCGCGTTGAACAACGCCTGGACAAGGCCATTGTCATCCAGCCGCAGCTTGAGCACCTCGGGGCTGTACTCGTAGGGGAACAGGTATTCCACGGCATCGAAACCGTCGGTCGCCGCGGCCGCGAAACGGTCGAGGAAATCATGTTGCGGGTAGAGCATGCTGAGGTTGGCTGCAAAACGGGGCATACCGACGCTCCTTGAATAAAAGGTCAGACAAAAGGCCAGATCAACAAAGTGATAGCAAAACCGAGTGTACCGAGCAGCGTGGTGATCACGGTCCAGGTGCGCAGGCCGTCCGCCACGTTGAGCCCTGCCAGTTTAGTGAAGATCCAGTAACCGGCATCGTTGATGTGGGACATCGCCAGCCCGCCACCGCCCATGGCCAGGCACAGCAGCGCCAGGTGGTTGGGGGTCAGGCCGAGGGTGGCGATCAAGGGACTGATGATACCGGCAGTGGTCACCAGCGCCACCGTGGTCGAGCCTTGCACGGCGCGCAGCAGCATGGTTAGCAAAAAGCCCAGCGCCAGCACCGGCAACCCGGTGGTGCGCAGCATCTCGGACACCACCGCACCGATCCCGGTGTCTACCAGCACCTTACCGAACACACCACCGGCACCGGCGATCAGAATCACCATCGCCACCCCCGGCAACGCCGAGCCGATCACATCAGACACCTGGCTGCGACTCCAGCCCCGCCGTGAGCCCAACAGCCAGGCGCAGAGCAAGGTGTCGATCAGCAGCGCCACCAGCGGCGCCCCCAGCACCGTCATGACCCCACGAACCGTGGACTCCATCGGCAGCAGCGTGGTCGACAACGTGCCCAGCAGAATCAGCACGATCGGCAGCAGGATCAGTCCGACAATCAGGCCGAAACCCGGGGGCGGCGCGGGCGGCAACTTGGCGACCAACGTGCCGGTGGATTCCTCCAGGCCCATGTGGGACACCGCGACGGCAGCTTGCAGCGGATCCCGGCCGTTGCCATTGCTCCAGGCGGCCAGGTCTTCGTTGGTGACGTGGGGACCGTAGACTTCGGCGCGGATGTCATCGGTCATCGGGTAGAAACGACGCGTCATGCGCCCCGCCACTTTGTAGCCGACAAAACACAGAAATGCGGTCAACGGCAGGCCGAACATCAGCACACGCCCCAGGTCGGCACCCAACTGGCTGGCCGCCGCCACCGCCCCCGGATGGGGCGGCAGGAACGCATGCACCGTGAGCAGCGCCGCGCACATCGGCAAGGCGAACACCAGCAACGGCTTGCGGGCGCTGCGGGCCACGCCATAGGCCAGCGGCATGAGGATGATGACGCCCACTTCGAAGAACACCGGCACGCCAATGATGAAGCCGGCGATGGTCAGGGCCAGTGGTGTACGGCGGTTGCCAAAGCGTTCGATCAGGGTTTTCGCCAGGGCCTCGGCGCCGCCGGAAAGCTCGATGATGCGCCCGATCATCGCGCCCAGGGCAATGATGATTGCGATGTGGCCGAGGGTCTTGCCCATGCCGCCTTCAATGGTCGCCACCAGGTCCGCCGGTTTCACCCCGGCCACCAGCGCCACCAGGATGCTCACCAGCATCAGCGCCACGAACGGTTGGAACTTGTACTTGAGCACCAGGAACAGCAACAGCGCGATCCCGGTACCGGCCGTGATCATCAGGATGACCGGGCTCATGGGCGCGACCCTCGGGAGCAGATCGGAAGAACGCTTGCGCGACAAACACTGCGATTACGATGAGTCATGGAATGAATCCTGTTGTTATTGTTTTTCAGATAGCCCGCTCTGCACCTGCGGCGAGGGGATTTAGCAAAACGTCGCACCGGTCCGCAGGACTGCCGTAGGAGCTGCCGAGCGAAGCGAGGCTGCGATCTTTCCACTGCCAGTTGAATCTCAAGCGAAAGATCAAAGGATCGCAGCCTCGCTTCGCTCGGCAGCTCCTACGGGGCGCTGTTCGGCATGGCGCCCTACCAATCGGCGCCAAAGGTGTCGCGCAGCTCATCCAGTGCCGCCTGATCGAGCGGCTCGGGCCGGGGATTGCTCAGCAGCCAGAGCCGCGCGGTTTCTTCCAATTCCTCCAGGGCGTAGCTGGCCCGGGACACGCTACTTTCCCAGACCACCGGGCCCAGGCGTTCGAGCATCACGCCGCGAACCCGATTGGCCAGTTGCGCCACCTGCTCCGCCACGTCGGGCGAGCCGGGACGCTGGTAGCCGATCAATGGAATGTGCCCGACCTTCATCACCTGATAAGGCGTGAGCGGCGGCAAGATGTCGTCGGGGCGCCAGACTCCGGCCAGGGTCAGCGCCACCAGGTGGGTGGAGTGGGTGTGCACCACGCCGCCGACCGTCGGGTTGCGGTCGTAGACCTGGCGATGCAAGGCCAGGGTCTTGGACGGCTTGTTCCCGGACAGCCATTCGCCGGCGGCATTGACCTTGGCGATGGCTGCTGGATCGAGACGTCCCAGGCAGGCATCGGTGGGCGTGATCAGCCAGCCATCGTCGAGCCGGGCGCTGATGTTGCCGGCGCTGCCGACGGTGTAGCCACGCTGATAGAGGCTAAGGCCGACTTCGCAGATCTCTTCGCGCAAGGCGCTTTCCGGGCTCATCGGGTGCCTCCGGCCAATTGCGCGAGGGCTTTGGCGAAGAAATCGCGACCGCCGAAATTACCCGACTTGAGTGCCAGGGCCAGCGGTTGCGCGCCGCTGCTGACGGTGGCAGGCACCCCCGGATCGATCTGCGCGCCGATCTGCAACAGCGTCACCCCCAGCGCCTTGACCACCGCGCCGGAGGTTTCGCCACCGGCAATCACGAAACGCCGTACCCCTTGTTCGCGCAAACCTTGGGCGATCTCGCCCAAGGCGTTCTCCACCAGCGCACCGGCCCGCCCGGCGCCCAATTGTTGTTGCACCGCCTTGACTTCATCGGCGCTGTTGGTGGCATAGATCAGCACGGTGTCCGCCGCGTCGCGGGCAAACGCCAGGGCTCGGGCGACCACCGGTTCACCGGCGGCCAGCGCCACGGGATCGATGCGCAAGGCCGGCCGCCCGGCCTCGAGCCAGGCGGCCACTTGTCCGTTGGTGGCGATTGAGGCGCTGCCGGCCAAGACCACTTCGCCACCGGGGACCTGGGGCAGCGTCGACACATCGAAATCCCTCAGCTGGCCGGTTCGCCGGAAGTTGTCCGGCAGCCCCAGGGCCAGCCCGGAACCGCCCGTCAGCAGCGGCAGGTCCGCGCAGGCCGTGCCGAGGGTGTGCAGGTCTGCATCGGACAACGCATCGGCGATGGCCATGCCCACACCCTGGCCGCGCAACTCGGCCAGCTTCGCCCGCACCGCGTCCACGCCTCGGGCGACACTGTCGTAACGCAACAGGCCGACCTTGTGGGAGGTCTGGGCTTGCAGCACACGCACCAGGTTGGCGTCGGTCATCGGCGTCAACGGGTGGTGTTGCATGCCCGACTCGTTGAGCAATTGGTCTTGCACGAACAGGTGACCACGGAAGATCGTCCGGCCGTTCTCCGGGAACGCCGGGCAAGCCAGAGTGAAATCACTGTCCAGGGCTTTGAGCAGGGCTTCGCTGACCTGGCCGATATTGCCCGCGGCGGTCGAGTCGAAGGTCGAGCAATATTTGAAAAAGATCTGCTGGCAGCCACGCTCACGCAGCCAGGCCAGCGCCGCGAGGGATTCGTCGATGGCCTCGGCCACAGGCAGGGTCCGCGACTTGAGAGCAATGACGATCGCATCGGCCGCCAGGCCTTCAGCCTCGTCGGCACCGGGAATGCCAATGCTCTGCACCGTGCGCATGCCGCCGCGCACCAGCATGTTGGCCAGGTCCGTAGCACCCGTGAAGTCGTCGGCAATGCAGCCCAGCAGTGGGCGCGCGTTGGAGGGGGTCATGGCGGTTCCTCAGAGCGAGTCAGGCTTGGCGGTCGGCAGGTCGATGCCTGGGAAAATCTTGATCACCGCCGAATCATCCTCCCGACCGAAACCGGCGCTGGAGGCCTGCATGAACATCTGGTGCGCGGTGGCCGACAACGGCAGCGGGAATTTGCTGGCGCGGGCGGTATCGAGCACCAGGCCCAGGTCCTTGACGAAGATGTCCACCGCCGACAGGGGCGTGTAGTCAGCCTTGAGGATGTGCGGCACGCGGTTTTCGAACATCCAGGAATTGCCAGCGCTGTGGGTGATCACTTCGTACAGCGCATCGGCATCGACGCCTTCGCGCAGCCCCAGGGCCATGGCTTCGGCCGAAGCGGCGATGTGTACGCCGGCCAGCAACTGATTGATGATTTTGACTTTGGAGCCCAGGCCATGGACGTCGCCCAAGCGATAGACCTTGCCCGCCATGCCTGCCAGGACCGCTTCGGCCTTGGCGTAGGCCGGCGCCGGGCCGGACGTCATCATGGTCATCTCGCCGGCCGCTGCCTTGGCCGCGCCGCCGGAGATCGGCGCATCGAGGTACAGCAGGCCGGTCTGCGCCAGGCGCTGGCCCAGCTCCACGGCGAAGGTCGGCGCCACGGTGGCGCAGCCAATGACCAGACTGCCCTCGCCCAAGGCTTGCACGGCACCGTTTTCACCAAACAACACGGCATCGGTCTGCTCGGCATTCACCACCACGGTGATGATCACGTCGCATCGAGTCGCCATGTCGGCAGGCGACAGGCAGGCCACCCCACCCTCGCCGGCAAACTGCTCGGTGACCGCGGCGCGCACATCACAGGCATGCACATTGAAACCTGCGCGCAGCAACGAGCGGGCAATGCCCAGGCCCATCGCGCCCAGACCGATCACACCGACATTCTTGTTATTCATGAGGCACTCCGGAAGCGACAGCGAACTGTTCTGGTGGGTCTTGTTAGCGAGCTTTGTCCTACAGGTTGGGGTCGATCATCCACCAATGAACAGATCTTGTGAAGTATTTTTTCAATCTAACATTTTTTAACATCGCCGCTGTACTTCACCCACTGCCTAGGCAGGACTACCCTGAAACGCCAGAGAGCCCTGAAGGAGAGATGAGGTTGAGCGTCGATATCGAATGCGTGGTGGTGGGCGCGGGGGTGGTCGGTCTGGCCGTGGCCCGGGAGATGGCCCAGGCCGGTCATGAGGTGCTGCTGATCGAAGCCGGCGGCGCCATCGGCATGGGCACCAGCTCGCGCAATTCCGAAGTCATCCATGCCGGTATCTATTACCCATCCGGCAGCCTCAAGGCCCGGTTGTGCGTCGAAGGTCGGCACCGGCTGTACGCCTATTGCGCAAGCCACGGCGTGACGACTCGCCGGCTCGGCAAGCTGATCGTCGCCACGGACCTGGCACAGGTGGCCGGGCTCCAGGTGTTGCTGGAACGCGGCTTGATGAACGGTGTGGACGACCTGCGTCTGCTCGATCAGGAGCAGGCGTTGGCCCTGGAGCCGGCGCTGGCGTGTGTCGCGGCGTTGTATTCGCCTTCCACCGGCATCGTCGACTCCCATGCCCTGATGCTGGCCTTGCAAGGCGATGCCGAAGCGGCCGGCGCGAACATTGCCTTCCACACGCCGTTAATGGGGGTGCGCATCGATGCAGGGCACTTCCTGCTGGAGTTGGGCGGCACGGCCCAGATGAGTCTGTCGTGCCGCCGACTGATCAACGCAGCCGGCCTCCAGGCGCCTGCGCTCGCCCGACGCATGGAGGGCCTGTCGGCGCAAGCAGTGCCCGAGGACTATCTGTGCAAGGGCAACTACTTCAGCCTTGCCGGACGCGCGCCCTTCCGTCATCTGGTCTACCCGGCCCCGGAAGCCGCCGGGCTGGGCATCCACATGACCCTGGACCTGGCGGGCCAGGCCCGCTTCGGGCCTGATATCGAATGGGTCGAACATGAGGACTACCGGGTCGATCCGACTCGGGCCGAAACCTTCTATCCGGCGATTCGCACTTACTGGCCCGACCTGCCCGAGCACAGCCTGCAACCGGCCTACAGCGGCATCCGCCCGAAGATCTCCGCCCCGGGCGAACCCGCTCGTGACTTCCTCATCAGCAGCGCCGCCGAGCACCAGGTGCACGGACTGATCAACCTGTTCGGCATCGAATCGCCAGGGCTGACATCCTGCCTGGCGATTGCCGGACGGGTGCGGCAGCTGCTCGATGACTGAGCCGCAAATCCCCCTGTGGGAGCGAGCCTGCTCGCGATGAGGCCAGGCCAGCCGACATCATCATCGGCTGAGCGACCGCTATCGCGAGCAGGCTCGCTCCCACAAGGGGGTTCTTGGTCAGGGCAGCGCAAAGTGCAAGGCGCTTTGGCCCCGCTTCATGCAGCCTGCACGATGATAAAAACCATGGTTATCTCAACCACTTGTTTTTAAAGGAATTTTAAAAACATCCTGGCTGGCACGACCGATGCAACTCTCGGTTAACGCGACGTCGGCGCTTGAAGCCGGCGCGCAACCGTGAATTGCCGAGGAGCTGTATATGAACGCCATCGATCTGTTGAAAGCTGACCATGAACGCGTCAAAGGCATTCTTGCTCAACTGAGCGAATCCACCGAACGCGGCGTCAAGAAACGCACCGACCTGTTGGCGAAGCTGGAAATGGAAGTCTCCATTCATACCCGACTGGAAGAAGAGATCCTCTATCCGGCCTTCAAGCAGGCAGGCGGCAAGGATGAGGCCGAAATGTATTACGAAGCCAAGGAAGAACATCGCACTGTCGATTCCCTGGTGCTGCCGGACCTGAAGGCCACCGATCCTTCCCAACCGGAATTTGCCGGGCGGGTGAAAGTGGTCAAGGAACTGCTTGAGCACCACATCGAAGAAGAAGAAAAAGAGATGTTCCCTCAGGCTAAAAAACTGCTGGGCAAAGCCAAGCTGGATGCCTTGGGTGAACAGATGGAAACCATGAAGGCGCAGTACAAGAAGGAACTGAGCAGCCCTAACCTGGCCGCTTGATCGGACATGGCTGTGCGTCCGGCCGTCCAGCGACGGCTGGACGCTCAGCTATTGCATGTGTTCACGCAGAAACTCCACCAACGCCTGTACCGGGCGTGAGCTCTGGCGATGTTGCGGGTAGACCGCCGACAGGGCCAACGGCTCGGTTTCGAAGCCCTCCAGAACCTTGATCAGCCGCCCGTCCCTCAACGCCTCGCCGAGGATGAAGGTGGGGAGATAGGTTATGCCCATGCCGGCGATGGCCGCATCCCTGAGCAGATCACCGTTGTTGGCGCGCATGCGCCCGGCGACTTCCAGTACCAACGGTTTGCCAGCCCCTGCGAAACGCCACTGAACCTGACGGCTGTGACCGTAGGGCAGGCAGTCATGGTTGCGCAGGTCTTCGGGGCGCGAGGGGGTGCCGCGTTGCGCCAGGTAGGTCGGGCTGGCGCAGTACACCCGGTCGATGGTCGCGATGCGGCGGGCGATCAAGGTCGAATCCTCCAGCACGCCGATCCGTAGCGCCAGGTCGTAACCCTCCCCCAGCAAATCCACCGAGCGATCACTCAGGTCGACCTCGACGCTGACCTGCGGATAGCGCTGCAGGAACAACGGCAGCAGACAGCCCAAGTGCGCCACAGCAAAGGACAACGGTGCACTGAGCCGAAGAGTGCCGCGAGGCTCGCTGGTCTGGCCGCTGATGCCCTGCTCCACCTGTTCGAGCTCGCTGAGCAGACGCAACGCGGCTTCGTAATAGCGCTGGCCCAATGGGGTGACATCCAGCCTGCGCGTCGAACGGTTGAGCAGACGAACCCCCAGCCGCTGTTCCAGCTCCATGAGCTTGCGGCTGACAAACTGCTTGGACAGCCCCAACTGGTCCGCCGCCGCCGTGAAGCTGCCCGACTCCATGACCTGGGCGAAAATGCGCATTTCTTCGAAGGGGTTCATTGTCATTCCAGGGGTGGACAGTGAGGAATGTTATAGAGCGATTCAGGTTGAATTCAAACCTGATGACAAAAGGATTTTCTGTGGCGAGGGGATTTATCCCCTCGCCACAGGTTTCACCAGACAAAAAGATGCCCGCACGAGGGCGGGCATCTTTTTAAACAGGCGACTCAGCTTACTTGGCAGTCAACGCCGCGTAGCTGTTCATCAGGTTGCGGTAGTTCGGAATGCGCTGGGACAGCAGGTTGCCCAGGCCTTCGATGTCGTTGCGCCAGTCGCGGTGCAGTTCGCAAGCCACCGAGAACCAGTTCATCAGTTGCGCGCCAGCCGCGGTCATGCGGGCCCAGGAAGCCTGCTGCACGGTTTCGTTGAAGGTGCCCGAGGCGTCGGTGACGACGAACACGTCGAAACCTTCGGCCAGTGCCGACAAGGTCGGGAACGCGACGCAGACATCGGTCACCACGCCAGCGATGATCAGTTGCTTGCGGCCGGTGGCCTTGATCGCCTTGACGAAGTCTTCGTTGTCCCAGGCATTGATCTGGCCTGGACGCGGGATGTACGGCGCGTCCGGGAACATTTCCTTGAGCTCCGGCACGAGCGGGCCGTTAGGGCCTTTTTCGAAGCTGGTGGTCAGGATGGTCGGCAGACCGAAGAACTTCGCCAGGTCGGCCAGGGCCAGCACGTTGTTCTTGAACTCGTTGGGCGAGAAGTCCTGCACCAGAGAGATCAGGCCGGTCTGGTGATCGACCAGCAGGACGACTGCGTCGTCTTTGTTCAGGCGGTTGTAGACAGGGGCGTTGCTCATGGGATGACTCCTTTGGATGGATGTTACGAAACCCTTGTGGGAGCGAGCCTGCTCGCGAAAGCGGTGTGTCAGTTGCGAAGGCGTCGGATGCGCCGACGTCTTCGCGAGCAGGCTCGCTCCCACAGGGGGGAATGTTGTGTGTCAGTCAGAACGCGAAGCAGGAACAGCCAAACGCGCCCCAGAAGCCTTGGAAGTCGCTGACCGGGACGTTCGACAGCCGCGCCCTTTCATGGCTATGGGAATGCACCGTGCAAGGACCGCTGCACTGGTGAACCTGGGCCTGCAACGGCGAGGTCGGACGCCAGTGGCCTGGGACCTTGACCACCGGTGACCAGTCCGGCAGTACCGGGACGCTGGCAGGGCCGAGTTTTTCGAAGTCGCCGGCGGCGTACACCACCTTGCCGTCGACCACCGTCAGCACGGACTCGATCCACTTGATGGCTTCTTCCTCGACGCTGAAGAAGTCGGCGCTCAGTGCCGCCAGGTCCGCCAGTTGGCCGACCTTGATCTGGCCTTTCTTGCCCTGCTCCGAGGAGAACCAGGCGCTGCCATGGGTGAACAGCTCCAGTGCGGTGAGGCGCGGCAGGCCTTCTTCGTGCAGCGCCAGGCCGCCGACTGTGCGGCCGCTGACCATCCAGTACAGCGAGGTCCAGGGGTTGTAGCTCGACACCCGGGTGGCGTCGGTGCCGGCACCCACCGGCACGCCTTCGGCCAGCATGCGCTTGATCGGCGGCGTCGCTTCGGCGGCCTTGGCGCCGTAGCGGTCGACGAAATACTCGCCCTGGAAGGCCATGCGGTCCTGGATGGCAATACCGCCGCCCAGTGCGCGGACCCGTTCGATGTTCTGCGGGGTGATGGTTTCGGCGTGGTCAAAGAACCATGGCAGACCGTTGAACGGGATGTCACGGTTGACCTTCTCGAACACATCGAGCATGCGGCTGATGGACTCGTTGTAGGTGGCATGCAGGCGGAACGGCCAGCGCTGCTCCACCAGGTGCCGCACCACCGGTTCCAGGTCCTGCTCCATACTCGCCGGCAAGTCCGGGCGTGGCTCCAGGAAGTCTTCGAAATCCGCCGCCGAGAACACCAGCATTTCACCGGCGCCGTTGTGCCGCAGGAAATCATCGCCCTGGTGCAGCTTGACGCTGCCGGTCCAGTTCTTGAAGTCGCTGAGCTCTTCCTTGGGCTTCTGGGTGAACAGGTTGTAGGCGATGCGCACCGTCAACTGCTCTTCCCGGGCCAACTGCTCGATCACCGCGTAATCGTCCGGGTAGTTCTGGAAACCACCACCCGCGTCGATGGCACTGGTCAGCCCCAGGCGATTGAGTTCGCGCATGAACTGGCGAGTGGAGTTAACTTGATACTCCAAGGGCAACTTCGGCCCCTTGGCCAATGTCGAGTAGAGGATCATCGCGTTGGGACGCGCCACCAGCATGCCGGTGGGCTCACCCTTGCTGTCGCGCACGATCTCGCCGCCCGGCGGGTTCGGCGTGTCGCGGGTATAGCCGGCCACCCGCAACGCGGCGCGGTTGAGCAAGGCGCGGTCATACAGGTGCAACACGAACACCGGGGTATCGGGGGCGGCCTGGTTGAGTTCTTCCAGGGTCGGCATGCGCTTTTCGGCGAACTGGAATTCGTTCCAGCCGCCCACCACACGTACCCATTGCGGCGTCGGCGTACGGTCGGCCTGGTCCTTGAGCATGCGCAGGGCATCGGCCAGGGACGGAACGCCTTCCCAACGCAGCTCGAGGTTGTAGTTCAACCCACCACGGATCAGGTGCAGGTGGGAGTCGTTAAGGCCGGGGATGACGGTGCGGCCCTTGAGGTCGATGACCTGGGTACCGCTGCCACGCAGGGCCATGGCTTCGGCGTCGGTGCCTACGGCAACGAACGTGCCCTGGCTGATGGCCACGGCGCTGGCCCGGGGCTTTTCCCGGTCGACGGTGTGGAACTGGCCATTGAACAGAATCAGATCGGCGTTCATAGGGTTTTCCTTTGACTATCAAAAAATAAATTTGTGGCGAGTGAGCTTGCTGTGGCGAGGGGATTTATCCCCGCTGGGCTGCGTAGCGGCCCCCAGAAGAGCGGCCGCTACGCGACCGAGCGGGGATAAATCCCCTCGCCACAGATAAATCCCCTCGCCACAAGAGCGCTCGCCACCACAATGTAATAACGCTTACGGTTCCAGATGTTCGTGTGCCTTCGAGGCCTCCATCCAGGGTGCGAACAGACGGGTCGCCAACGGCATGCACACGTAGCAGACCGAGAGCACGATGGTCAGGGTGATCAGGAACGTCGCGACCACGTAGTTGGAAAGAATCGGGTGGAGTTGCAACACCGGTCCCCAGATCAGCGGCACCAGCAGTGTGTGCGGCAGGATGACCAGCAGCGTCACCACGGCCTGCTTCCAGCGCGGTGGTGGCGTGGCGGCGTCGGCCAGCGGGGTGAACCAGAACTCCTTGTGGGACGCGACTTCGGTCTGGTCACCGTCAGCCAGCAACGGCGCGGCCTCTTCCACCAGCTCACGGCGCTCGGGTGAATCGAGCCAGCGCTGCAGGGCCTCGGTGGAGCAGAAGCGCAGCACGCAGGTAAACAACGACAACCCGCCCTGCTTGCCCCGGACCACATCCACTCCCAGGTGTCCCGGCCAACGGCCGGCCACGCTCACGATGCGCCGCAACCAGGCCTCATAGGCCGCGTCCTGGCCGGCCTTGATCCGGTGCTTGACGATCAGGGTCACGATTTCGTCGGCGCCGGATGAGACAGCGCCCGTTGTGGGCTCGACAGCTTGAGATTCAGACATGGCGTAACACTCCGGTAAAACGCGCGTTCAGCGCCAGGCGACCCGGCCCGGCAATGAACACGCTGGTAAAGATAATCAGCAGCAGCCAGCCGAACTGCCCTTCCTCCAGGCTCCATTGCGGGTGCACCACCCACAGTGCAACCGCCAGCAGGAACAGGATGGGCAGGCACGCCAGGCGCACCAGGACACCGGCAGCGATCAACAACGGGCACAGCACTTCGGCGAAGATCGCCAGCATCAGGGTCAGGCTCGCCCCCAGGTGAAACGGGTCTTCGATGCGGGTCAGTTCGTCGCTGTAGTGCAGCCACTTCGGCAGCCCGTGGACCCACAGCAGAAACAGCGCGCCACTGAGGCGCAGGAACAGCAGTCCCCAGTCCGGCAGCGTGCGTTCGTCGGCGACGTTCATCGGTGTGCTCCGTCTGGGTCCGCGTAGGCGGCGGCCGGCAATGATTGGGACATGTGGGTGGCAATGCGCGAGCGCAGCCAGCGCTCGGCCGGGTCGTTGTCATGCACCCCGCTCCAGACCATCGACAACTCGGCCGCGTTGATCTCGAACGGCGGATCCTCGGCCCGCAACGCGCAACCTTCCACCAGCGCGCAGGCCGCGTAGTCGGGCACGGTGGCGATCAGTTCGGTGCCGGCCAACAGTGCCCGCAAGCCGCTGAACTGCGGGACGCCCAGCACCACTTTGCGGGTCCGGCCAATGCGCGCCAGGTCCAGGTCGATGTTGCCGCTCAGGTCGCCCGAGAACGACACCATGGCATGGGGACGCGCGCAGTACTCGTCCAGGGTCAGCGGGCCCGGACGCTTGTCGCCGCGCAAGACCTTGCAAGGAATGTCCCGCAGTTTCTTGCGCTTGGCGTTGGCTGGCAGATCGGTGGTGTAGCTGACCCCGACGCTGATTTCCCCGCTGCCCAGCAACGACGACATCAGCAGGTAATTGGCCCGGCGCACCACCACGATGATGCCCGGCGCTTCTTCGCGCAGTTGGCTCAGCAAGGGCGGAAACAGGCCGAACTCGGCGTCGTCCGACAGGCCGATGCGAAACACATCGCAGCTGGTGGACGGGTCGAACGCCTTGGCCCGGCTGACCGCGCCGGAAATCGTGTCCATGGCCGGTTGCAGCTCGCGCAGGATCGCCATGGCCCGAGGCGTCGGT
This sequence comes from Pseudomonas sp. B21-056, assembly GCF_026016325.1. Classification (NCBI taxonomy): domain Bacteria; kingdom Pseudomonadati; phylum Pseudomonadota; class Gammaproteobacteria; order Pseudomonadales; family Pseudomonadaceae; genus Pseudomonas; species Pseudomonas sp. B21-056. Next base: position 2,204,114 of record NZ_CP087203.1, on the reverse strand, counting down.
TCCATGCCGCGACCGTGGCGGATCAGCAACGGATCATCGAACAGATCCCGCAGCCGCCCCAGCGCCGCGCTCACGGCGGGCTGGCCCATGAACAGCTTTTCAGCGACGCGGGTCAGGTTCTTCTCGAACATCAACGCCTCGAAGATCACCAGCAGGTTCATGTCGAGACGGCGTAAATCGTTGCGGTTCATCGGGTAGAGTCCTATGGAGTGCCGATCCTGTGGGAGCGAGCCTGCTCGTGAAGCGTCGACACATCCGACATCGTCACAAGCTGACCCACCGCTATCGCGAGCAGGCTCGCTCCCACAGGTTCTGTGCTCGATCAGCCGCGGATGAACGCCAGCAGGTCGGCGTTCAGTCGATCCTTGTGGGTATCGGTCAGGCCGTGGGGCGCGCCGGGGTAGACCAGCAGTTGCGCATTCTTGAGCAGCTTGGCGGCTGCGATGCCGGCGGCTTCGATGGGGACCACCTGGTCGTCATCGCCATGGACCACGAGGGTCGGCACGTCGATGTTGCGCAGGTCTTCGGAAAGATCAGTCTCCGAGAACGCCTTGATGCAGTCATACGTGTTCTTGTGGCCGGCGAGCATGCCTTGCATCCAGAACCAGTCGATCATGCCCTGGGACACCTTGGCGCCCGGACGGTTGGCGCCGAAGAACGCGCTGGCCACATCCTTGTATAGCTGAGAACGGTCAGCCAGGGAGGCCTGGCGGAAACCGTCGAACACTTCGATGGGCAGGCCGCCGGGGTTGGCCGGGGTCCTGAGCATCAGTGGCGTCACCGCCGAGATCAGCCCGAGCCTGGCGACGCGAGCGGCGCCATGCCGGCCGATGTAGCGGGCCACTTCTCCACCGCCGGTCGAAAAGCCGAGCAACACGGCTTCCTTCAGGTCCAGCCGCTCGATCAGCTCGGCCAGGTCATCGGCGTAGGTGTTCATGTCGTTGCCGTTCCAGGGCTGGCTGGAGCGCCCGTGTCCACGGCGGTCGTGAGCGATCACCCGATAACCGTTGGACGCCAGGAACATCATCTGCGCTTCCCAGCTGTCCGAGTTCAACGGCCAGCCGTGGCTGAAGACAACCGGCTGACCACTGCCCCAATCCTTGTAGTAGATCTCGGTGCCGTCGCGGGTGATGAAGGTGCTCATGACATGACTTCCTTGAGGGGATGGAGGTCTTCATGGTCCGGTCAGGGGAGGCATATGCGTGAGTTAAACGTTGTTAATTTTTTCGGATTGGTGTGTTGGAACCGAGACTGTGCTGCTTTTGTGGCAAGGCAGGAAGGCTCTAAACCGTTGCACCTGAAGCAAAACCTGAGGAACATACTCGGATTAAAGCCCCAGCAGCGGTACAAGAACATTGAGAGCAACATGAGCCACCCCCCCAGCCTGCCCATCGAACAGACGGTGCATTTCGGTCCTTACCGCGTCCATCCTCGCCAGCGCCTGGTGTTGGAGGGTGGACAGCCGCTGCGCCTGGGCCGGCGGGCGGTGGAGATCCTGCTGGTGCTGCTCGAGCACGCCGGAGAGGTGGTGAGCAAGCAACAACTGATCGCCCGGGTCTGGCCCAGGAGTGTCGTTGAAGACACCAACCTGCGGGTGCATGTCGCGGCACTGCGCAAGGCCCTGGGGGATGGCCAGGCCGGGCAGCGCTACATCGTCACCGTGGCCCAGCGCGGCTACAGCTTTGTCGCACCGGTGTCAGCCGAGCCCTTCGCACCCATGGCGGATATGCCTCATCCGTCACCGGCCCATAACCTGCCACCGCGCCGTACCCGGATGATCGGACGCCAGGCGCTGGTGGAAAGCCTGGTGGCCCAGCTGCCGCGCAAACGCTTCGTCACCCTGGTCGGTACCGGCGGCATCGGCAAGACCACTGTGGCCCTGCGGGTCGCCGAGCGGCTGATCGATCACTACCGCGACGGCACTTATCTGCTCGACCTGTCATTGCTCAACGATCCGACCATGATCGCCCCGGACCTGTGCGCGCTGCTGGATCTGCCGCCGCCGGACAGCGATCCGCTGGAGAGCATCGCACGACAGCTCAAGGACCGGCATCTGTTGCTGGTGATCGACAATTGCGAACATTTGATCGACGCCGTCGCCCAGTTCTGCGAAACCCTGCTGCGCGGCGCCCCTCACCTGCACATCCTGGCGACCAGCCGCGAAGGCCTGCGAGCCGAAGGCGAACACGTGCAGCGCCTGGACGCCCTGGCCTTCCCGCCCCGGGAGATGCCCATCGAAGGCTACCCGGCCCTCGAATACCCGGCCCTGCAGCTGTTCGCCGAGCGAGCGATGGCCAGCCACGACGACTTCGAACTGAGCAACCGCGAGGTGCCCTTGGTGGCGGACATCTGCCAGCGACTGGACGGGATTCCCCTGGCCATCGAACTGGCCGCCGCGCAAGTGGGTCGCTTCGGGCTGGAGGAGCTTCACCGGCAACTGCAAGGCAGCGTCACCCTGCTTCACAACGACAGCGATGTTGCGCCGCGCCAGCAAACCCTGCGCGCCACGCTGGACTGGAGCTTCGCACTGCTCACGGCGTGCGAGCAGATCTGCCTGCGGCAGCTGGCGGTGTTCATGGGCAGCTTCAACCTGACGTCGGCCGCCGCGGTGATCATCGGCGCCCATGTCGCTCCCGACCAGGTGCTGGTGTCGATCAGCCAATTGGTCGCCAAGTCCCTGCTCAACGTCGAGGTCGGCGATGAAGAGGTGCGCTATCGCCTGCTGGACACCACCCGTAGCTACGCCCTGGAGAAACTGGCCGAAGCCGGCGAACTGGCCGCCAGCCGGGAACGCCATGCCGAGCGCTGCCTGGCCCTGATGGAGCAAGCTGAAAACGATTGGGAAAACACCGCCACGCCATTGTGGATCGCTCGCTACGCGGCCTATCGCGATGACATCCGTGCCGCCCTCGACCGCGGGTTGGGCCCGCACGGCTCCCATCAGGTGGCAATCCGCCTGACCGCGCGCACCCTGCCCCTCTGGCAGGAGCTGTCACTGCTCAAGGAGCACGGGCTGTACGTCAGCAAGGCGCTGCAATTACTGCGTGCCACTGCGGCGCCCTGCCCCAGGCTGAGCCTCGCCCTGGAACTGGCCCACGCCACTTACAACTATCACACCGAGGGCGGTACGCCGGCCACGGTTCGCGCCTTCGTCACCGCCCGGCAACTGGCGCAGCAATGCCAGAACCGCGCCGGCGAGCTACGGGCGGTTTCAGGGCACATGGCAGTCAACCTCAGTTGCGGCCATTACCAGCAGGCACTGGAACAGAGCCAGGATTTCGACCGGCTGGGCACCCATGGCGACCCGCTCCTGTCCTTGAGTGCCCAGCGCTTGCGGGTGCTGGCGCTGCATTTTGCCGGCGACCAGGGCGCGGCCCGGTACGAGGCCGAGCAGGTCATCCAGCGCCTGGCCCAGAGCGGCCACCTCAGCCGCTTCACCCACGGTTTCGGCGTGCAATACGACCAGAGCGTGGCCTCGCTGACCATCCTGGCGCGCATACTCTGGCTGCAAGGCTTTGCCGAGAAAGCCCGGCGGGCCGCCAATCTCGCCCTGCAGATCGCCTTGCAGATCAACCACGGCACCTCGATCTGCTACACCCTCGCACTGGCCGGCTGTGTGATCGCCCACTACAACGGCGATCATTCAGTCACGCGGCAAAGGCTCGATATGTTGCGATACCAGGCCAACAAACATTCGGTGATGCTGTTTCATGACTGGGCCCGCCATTACGAATGTGGGTTCAATGGCGACACCCTCGAGGCGAATCCGGTCAATGGGCTGGTCCAGGACATTGTCGTTACCCTGCGGGCCGATCGGATCAGCCCCCGGCAACTCGACCGCGCCCGCTGCGGCGCTGCGGGCTGGTGCACGGCCGAGATCCTGCGGGCCGGGGCGCAGACCTTGCTGGCAGGCAACGACCCGGCCCTTGACGACCGCGCCGAAGAACAACTGCTGACGGCCCTGGACGTGGCCCGTGATCAGGAGGCCCTGGCCTGGGAGCTGCGCAGCGCCACGACCCTGGCGCGGCTATGGCAACGCCAGGGCCGGGCACAGGCCGCGCAAGCACTGCTCGAACCGGTCTATCGACGCTTCACCGAAGGCTTTGACACCCCCGATCTAATGGAGGCCGACGCGCTGCTCCACGCCCTGTCTCGACAGTGCGGGGCTTGAATGAACCGGCTCCCAGGCGTCCTGCAGCACATAACGCCGATGATATAAATCCCATTGGCCACTGCGCCGCAGTTTTTCCCGGGCATAGGCTCGCGTGGTGTGGAGCCAGTGGAAACGCACGCCACTGGCGCAGTGTTCGACCCTCAACAGAGACTGGTTCGCCAAGCGTGACAGCAGCCAGGGCAACTGCCCGACATCCAGCTCCGGGCAACTGATCACCGCCATTGCCGCCTTGGCGGTAAAGGGCCGGTCGAACACCGAGAGGCGCTGGAGAACCGCTTGCTCATCGCCACTCAACCGCTCGAAGCTCCAGTCCAGCAAGGCTTCCAGGCTCTGGTGACGAGGCACGGCCGTGCGCCGGCCAAAGCTCAGGAGTGAAAGCCCAAGGTCCAACTGCTCCAATACCCCGGCCACACCCAAGGTACTGACCTGGGCTGCCGCCAACTCCAGGGCCAGCGGCAAACCGTCCAGGCGCTGGCAGATTTGCGCAATCGCCACCAGGTCGCGGTCGCTGGCTTTGAAGCCTTGCTGCAGGGCGCCGACCCGGTCGACCAGCAACTGCACCGCTGGGCATGCCAATAACTGATGCTCGGGCTCAAGGGGCGATGCCAGCGCCAGGCCTGGCAGTTGCACGATATGTTCATCGGTGAGATTCAGCGGCTCGCGGCTGCTCAACAACAGCGATACACCCGGTGCCGATGCCCGCAGCGCCTGGGCCAGCGCACGACAGGCACCGAGCAGGTGTTCGCAGCCGTCGAGCACCAGCAGCAGCCGGCAACGTCCGAGTTGTCGGCTCAACGCCTCGGGCGCAAGACCCAGTGTGCTGGCGATCCGTGCCTGCACCTGGCAAGGGTCGGTGACGGCCGCCAGGTCGATAAACCAGGCGCCGTCGTCAAAGTGTTCCAGCAAAAGCTCCGCCACCCGCAGCACCACCGTGGACTTGCCGACGCCGCCCGGGCCGGTCACGGTGGTCAGGCCCTGGCGCGGCACCTCGACCAGCAACCGGCCCAGCAGCTTATCGCGGCCGATCACCGGGCTCAGCCGTGCAGGCAGATTGTGTTTTTCGCGTAGGGACGAAGCCAGCGGCGCGGCAAAGCAATAGCCACGCCGGGGATCGTTGAGGATGTACTGGCGACCGTCGCGACCGTCATCGAACGCCCGACGCAACGCTGCAATGTGCACCCGCAGGTTGATGTCTTCCACGACACTGTCTGGCCAGACGCAAGCAATCAGCGCTTGCTTGCTGACATAGCTGCCGGCGTGATCGGCCAACACCTGGAGGATGTCCAGCGCCCTTCCGCCCAATGGGAGAGGTTCGCCGTCGCGGGTGACCAGCCGTTGCTGCCGGTAGAAGGCAAACGGGCCGAAGCCCACCGCCGGTTCGGTATCGGGTTTGACGAAACTGTTCATGGTGATCCAGCGCCGGATAACCAATGCGGGCATCGCGTCACGGATCACCGGATGCATCTGCCCTGGCTCCTGCGCATCCTTTCCAGAGGGTTCGCCGTTATCTTGGCAGCCGCTGGCCGCAGGACAATGCTGGCACAGGACGCATCACGGACATCGCGATGCCCTGGACGGACATCGCCGGCTCAACTGAACTGTTGGCGGTACTGCACCGGGGTCAGGCCGAGTTTTTCGCTGAACAGGGAGCGCATGTGCCGAACGCTGCCGAACCCGCTGCGAAACGCCACGGTCTTGAGGGGCAAGTCGGTGCTTTCCAGCAACTGACGGGCCCGGTCGATGCGTGCGCCTTGCAGGAACTCCATCGGCGTCATCGTCACTTCGCGAGCGAACATCCGGGCGAAATGCCGCGGGCTCATGGAAGCCAGCGCCGCCATGCGCTCAATGGTGAACGGCTCTTCCAGGTGCTCCATCACATAATGTTGCACCCGGGTGATGGCCGACTCCTGCGCCGCCACCGCCGCCACCAGGGGACTGAACTGGGCTTGCCCGCCCTGGCGTTTCATCACCACCAGCAGCACCTTGGCCACATCCAGCGCCACTTTACGGCCGTGGTCCTGGGCGACGATGGACAGCGCCAGGTCGATGCCGGCGGTGACGCCGCCGGAGGTGAACAGGCGCCGGTCCTGCAGGAAGATCTTGTCGGTCTCGACCAATGCCTTGGGGAAACGCCGGATCAGGCGTTCGGTGTAATGCCAGTGTGTGGTGACACGGTATCCGTCGAGCAATCCCGCCTCACCGAGTACAAAGGCCCCGGTGCAGATGGAGCCGTAGCGCGTGGCCCGTTGCGTCGCAGCGCGCAGCCAGGTGTGCAACCCCGGATGCCGGTCGTTGTAGGCTCCCGGCCCGCCCGGCACCAGCAATACATCGTAGGCCGCCCAGGCCTGGTCGATGTGCATGTCGGCCTCTACCGCCACACCGTTGGACGCCCGCAACGCGCCGCGCTCAGTCCCCAGGGTCAGCAATTGATAGCGCTGGTCCGGTTCAAGGTAGCGGTTGGCGATGGAGAACACTTCAAGCGGCCCGGCCATGTCGAGCAGCAGGAAATCCGGGAACAGCACCATTGCAACGGTTTTCATCAGTTAAAACGCCAAAAAATCCAGAGGAACGCAACAAAATTTCGAGCCCGCCTGATGAGCCCTGTGGGAGCGAGCCTGCTCGCGATGGCGTGGGTACACTCAACATTCCGGCAAGCTGACCCACCGCTATCGCGAGCAGGCTCCCACAGGGTCCGATGTGGCCTCAGGCGCAACTTCGACATTATGGCAACGGGATGAGCGAGCCGGTAGGTCTCGTTTATTGTCCACTCATAGGTGACAGTCTTTCGTTTTCCACCTACTTATTGAGTGTTCCGATAACCATTAATCTTCTTCTGTACCCGGCGAACGGCCCAAGCCGCCGCCCACTGAACCAGGAGAATTACCATGCTGACCCTTCGCAAAGCTGCGGACCGCGGTATCGCCCGTCACGGCTGGCTGACCTCGTTCCATACCTTTTCCTTCGCCAACTACCGTGACCTCAATCAACAAGGCTTCTCCGACCTGCTGGTCATCAACGATGACCGTGTCGCCGCCGCCAAGGGTTTCGGCCAGCACCCCCACCGGGACATGGAGATTTTTTCCTATGTGCTCGAAGGCGCGCTGGAACACAAGGACACCCTGGGCACGGGTTCGGTCATTCGTCCGGGCGATGTACAACTGATGAGCGCCGGCAGCGGCGTGGCCCACAGTGAGTTCAACCACAGCGCGGACGAGTTGGTGCACTTTCTGCAAATCTGGATCGTGCCCAACGTCAGCGGCGCCAAGCCACGCTACCAACAGGAGCATTTCAGCGCCGGGCAGAAACGCGGTCGCCTGCAATTGATCATCTCCCCGGACGGCGCCGACGGCTCCCTTGAGGTGCGCCAGGACGCACGGGTCTACGCAGGCCTGTTCGATGGCAGCGAAAGCGCCACCCTGACGTTGGCACCCGATCGCTATGCTTATGTGCATGTGGCCCGGGGCAACGTCGAGCTCAATGGTGTGCCGTTACAGGAAGGTGATGGTGTGCGAGTGCGCGAGGAACAGATGCTGACGTTGGGCAACGGCCAGGACGCCGAGGTGCTGGTGTTCGATCTGCAACCCAGGGAACTGCCACAAATGCCATGATTTGCCCGCAGGATAACCTGCGGCCCCTCCCCCACCTGAGGCCTGGTCGCCAAGCATCAAGCCATCCGGCTCGCTTTCAACGACGATCAGGCCTCAGGTTTTCATCCCCGTTGCCGATAAGACTTTCGTGGACAGTCAACATCTAGAAAGATCGGTAACGTAGGATTTGTTCCGCTTTTCAAGCGAACCTCCGAAAGTTCCGATAACCTGTTGCCGTCCGATCGACGGTCAGTTGTGGAATTCTTTTGCAATGTTGACTCAATGTTACGAGCCAAGCAAAATGATCTCACTTGGCCACCAATTTACCCCGGCCCTGCTTATTCATGGAAGAAAGCATGAAAACGGTTATTGCCCTCGTTGCTCTTTGCGTAGCGTGTCACGCGACAGCGGACATGCAGAAAATCCAGTACAGCTACGATGATTCGGACGCCGAGTATTCCCTTGTTTCGTTTGCCGAAAGCGGCTCTGCCATTCAGGCCATCGTGCAAAGGCAAGGTGTGTATTTCACCAGTTACACCAAAGTGGAACTCGATTGCGCCAATCGCAATGTTCGCCACATGGGGATGTACAACAGCCTAGAGGGACTGGAAAAAGCCCAGTTCGACCAGATGCAAGGGCGAATCGTTGAGGGCTCCATCGCTGATGAAGTGGGCAAGGTACTGTGCAACGGCACGACCCTGACCGCCTCGAAAACCGACGACCTGCCTGCCGTAGCACAACCGGACGATAGAACCTGATCCCAACGCCGCGTCACCCTTCGCCTGCGTGCGAATGTCACTGCTGAGTGAAGGTCTCGGACATGGAATGTCTGCATCGTGGATGACGAAGCCCGACGGCGATTCGCCTTCCACTGCCGAACCCCTTTATTTCTGCGCAGACAGAAAAAGGTACCTGACCGATAACCTGTAGTACCCGTCTCTCACCGACGGGTGGAAGACACTTATGCACGCAAAAAAGATATTCGAGTTTCTGATGACGCTGTTGGCTTTCGTTCTTGTCACGCTGCTTTGGTTTGCCTACGCAGTTCCCGACATGATCGAGTACGACTCCGACCTCTCATTGATAGTCGCTTCCGCCGGTTCGATTATCTGGCTGTGCGCTACCGGTTGCATTGTCTTGTACATAGTCCAGAAAACGCGCAAGTCCTGAGTGCAAGACCGGGCTCACGTTCCCCCACGAATGGGAGCCCGGTTTCAACAATGCAGAAAAGCGTCCGGCCGTGACGCTCCCCCGACGTTTACTTGCGCCCAAACGTCGAACGATAACTGCCAGGGGGAACGCCGAAAAAATCCCGGAAACGTCGCTGAAAATGCGGGGAGCTGACGAACCCCGTCGCCACGGCGACCTCTGTCATCGACCGATTGGTCTGCTGGATGAGCTGGCGTGCCCGGGTCAGGCGCAACTCCAGGTAGTAACGCGTCGGGGTCGCCCCGAGAAAGCTGCAGAAACGCCGCTCCAGCTGGCGCTTGGAAATCTTGACGCAGGCCGCCAGTTCATCGATGGTCAACGGCTCTTCGATGTTCTGCCACATCAACTCCAACGCCAGCTTGAGGCTTTCCGGCAGCCTCGGGTCCGTCTCGACGAAGACCGGCGGCAAGTCCGACGCATCGCCTGATTCGTCACACCGCAGAATCTCCTCGATGGCGCCTACCAGGGCCTCCCCTCCCGTCTGGCGGATCAACTGGAGCATCATTCGCAGCGAACTGTTCGCACCGGCACAACTGACCCGACCCCGATCAACCACATAGGCCCGGCTCGACACCTTCACATGGGGGAAAACCTCCACCATCATCGCGCGACTTTCCGGGTGGACGGCGCATTCGAAACCATCCAGCAAACTCGCATCGGCGACAAAGAAAACCCCATTCCACAGCCCTCCCAGTATCGCCCCCGATGCCCCATTGGCGCGCAGTTTGCGCCGCAGCAGGGGAACCCCTTGCAACTTCACGCGAAAACCGCCGGCGACGATGAGAACGTCCTGGTTATCCGACAGTTGCGCCAGTTCGATGTCGGTGGAAATGACAATCCCCAGGTCGCTCGTCACCTGGCTCCCCGAAACCCCTACCGTCAGAATTTCGTAGAGGGGCATGTCGCACATCAGGTTGGCCGTCACCAGGGCGTCCACCGCACCGGTGAAGGACATCATCGAGAAATTGTCCATCAACACGAGCGCGACACGGGTCGGCGCCTGATCAACCCCCGGCGAGCCGAGTGGCCGATAAGCCATGTTCTTGTTTTTAAGTACGCTCTCGAATGCGCTTGGCATAGGGCCTTTCCTGAAGACGATCAGACTGGCGTCACTCTCGCATCTCGGGCAAGGGGCCATGGTATGGGGAACGTCGCTATCGTGTGGATTAGCGACGCGGACTGCAATCGACGCCTCTTTAAACAGCTGCCGCTCTAAAGTCTGTACGCCTTTAGTCGATAGACTGGAAGTAGACATGGGCGCTTTCCTTCAGCACTCGCAACGCGCACAGCCATTGTTTCCGCCGATCCAACACCTATAAATACCTGCGGGAGAAGTCATGAATATCAAACAGAAGCTGACATGGGCGTTCGCGACCATCGCCTGCCTTCCGGTCATCCTGGTGGCGGTGCTCGTCGTACTGAACCTGCGCGATGCGGCAAAAGCCAACTTCCTCGACAGCAGCGGCCGTGAAATCCGCCAGATCGACAATGGCATGAAGACGTTCTTCGATGGCATCAGCCAGAACGTCGAACAGTTCGCCAAGGATCCACGGATCATTGCGGCCAAAGGCTTGAAGAATTACTCCGGCGCCGACGCGGCAACCATTCCCCTGCCTGAAATCAATCAGCAGTTGTTGGCTATTTTTGACGGCTTTGCCAAGACCCATCCGACCACGGCCTATCTATCCGTGGCGCAGACTGACGGCGGCTACGCCAGCTGGCCCGACGACACCAAGCTGTCGAACTACGATCCGCGTGTGCGCCCCTGGTACAAGACCGCCATGGCCTCACCGGGTACCATCGGCCGTACAGACGCCTATTACTGGGCACCGGATGACGTGACGCTGATCTGCACCGTACATACCGTCACCGACGCCAGCGGCAAGATTATCGGCGTGGTCGGCCTGGACGTGTCGCTCAATCAACTGACCGCCCTGGTCAAACAGCTCAAACTGGGCGAAAGCGGCTACCTGATGCTGATCGAGGGGAACGGCAACGTCCTGGTCGACGCCAGCGATGCCAAGCACAACTTCAAGCCCCTCGCCGACCTCGGCCCCAACTATGCCGCGCTGGCCAAGAGCAGCGATGGCATGACCCAGGTCGAGATCGACGGCGTGACCTACATGGTCAACATCGTGACCTCCAAGACCCTGGGCTGGCGCTTCATCGGCCTGATCAAAAGCGACGAAGTCATGGCCGGGGCCTCCAGCCTGACCTGGTTGATCGCCATTATCGCTGCTGTGCTGGCGGTGATCTTCGCCGTGGTCGGCGCCAGCTTCGCCAGTGTCATCGTGCGACCGATTCGCGGCGTTGCCAATGGCTTGCAGGAAATCGCCGAAGGTGAAGGCGACCTCACCCGTCAACTCTCGGTACAAGGCAAGGACGAAACAGCCACCCTGGCAAGCTGGTTCAACCAGTTCCTGGGCATGATTGCGCAGTTGGTGCAACGAATCGGCAGCGCCTCCTCCGACCTGCAAAGTGCCGCGGCCGACACCAGCGAAGTTGCCACCAACATGAACGAAGCCGCCGGCCGCCAGCGCCAGGCGGTGGAACTGGTCAGTACCGCCTTCAACGAAATGGTCGCGACCGCCAACGAAGTGGCCCGTTCCTGCAGCCAGGCCGCCTCCAGCGCGGACACCGGCTACCGTGACGTGCACGACGGCCAGCACCACATCGGCGAGGCCACCGGCAGCGTGCTGAAACTGAGCGAAGACCTGCAACAGTCGACCCAGACCATGCAGGCCCTTGAACAGGACAGCAAGAACATCAACACCATCCTCGATACCATCCGCTCGATTGCCGAGCAGACCAACCTGTTGGCCCTCAACGCCGCCATCGAAGCAGCGCGCGCCGGCGATCAGGGTCGCGGGTTCGCTGTGGTGGCCGATGAAGTGCGGGCCCTGGCACGACGTACCGCCGACTCCACCGGCGAGATCGACAGCCTGCTCGGCAACCTCGCCCGCCGCACCCAGGAAGTGACCCAGCAGATGCAGAGCAGCCTGCAGGTGTCGCAGACCAGCGTGGAACGCATCCAGCAGGCCCGCGACAGCTTCGACAAGATCCGCAACTCGGTGGACTCGATCCGCGACCAGAACACTCAGATCGCCACCGCAGCCGAAGAACAGCACCAGGTGGCCGAAGACATCAACCGGCACATCGCGCAGATCCATGCCGATGCGCAATTGGTTGAAGAGTTCGCTCACTCGGCGCAGACCGGTTCGGGCCGCCTGACGGATATTTCCGGTCAACTGAGGGGCCTGGTCGGACGCTTCAAGTTCTAAGCAAGGTTGCCTGAAGAGCCAGGGACGGCTCAAAGGTCAAGCTTATCGCGACTATCCCACCTCGCTCAGGCCACCTTCAGTCAAACGAGCGCTGACCTTCTAAAAGTTGACGGTATAGCGAACAATGAATCGGTTCTCGTTCACGCTGTCAGCGTAAGTCGACCGATTGGTCGAGTTACGCCATTGCACCGACATCCCTTTCGCGGGTCCACTCTGGACAGCGTAAGTCATATCGGTCACCCGCTCCCACTCCTGGCCTTCACGCCCCTCTGCCCGTAACGCCGCCGCGCGTGCTCCACCAAGCAAGGTGGGGTCGACATCTTCACCGCTCACATACTTGACGCCCAATGTCAGCCCCGGCACACCGATTGTGGCGAAGTCGAAATCATATCGGGCAAACCAGATGCGTTCGTTTGGCGCCGTGAAGGTACTTGCCAGGGATTCGGCGAACAGATAGGTATCCGTGCCATTGACGAAGGCGAACGGCGTATCGCCCCAAGCCTTCTGATACCCGCCCCCCAGGGTGTGTCCCTTGAGGCTGTAGGCGAAGTAACTGCTCAGCGTGCGGTTGTCGACCTCGCCGAGTGCTTTATCGCCTGTTCCCCTGGCATCAAACAGGCGGATATCGGTGATCAGTGTGCCGACCGACAGCGGTTGGTTAAGCTTGAAGCCGTAGTAGTTCGAGCGGTACAGGTTTTCAAGCTCAGCGGTATGCAAGCTCAGCGTCAGTGTCGGCAACGCTTTGTAGTCAAGGGCGAGATAGTTGTAATGATCGGCTTCAACCGCGCGATAACCCGTGGTCGTCAGGGATTCGAAGTCGGTGGAGTTTCGTTGCTTTACCGCATTCACCCGGATGGCCGTGATCGTGACGGGATCCAGGTCATTGGAAACCAGCATTCCCCCTCTGAAGACTTGAGGCAGCAGCCGACTGTTATTGCTCCACAGCATGGGCATCAGAGGGCTGAGTCCACCGATCTTGAGCTCGCTTCGACCTAGCCGTGCCTTGGCGGTAAGCGTCATTTTCGCGTACTCGTCTTCTACATTGCGTTGCGAGTCATACGCGAGCAGTCCTGAACCGGTGCGATCCGAACTGGAATCCAACTTCACGCCCAGCAATCCGAGGGCATCGACACCGAAGCCAACCTTGCCTTCGGTAAATCCTGATTGAAGATTGAGAATGAAGCCCTGGGCCCACTCATCGCGCTTGGACTGGCTGGCGCCTTCATTTCTATAATCGCGATTGTAATAAAAGTTACGAAACTCCAAGCTCCCCTTCGAGTCGCTGAGCAGGTCAGCTGACGCGCTGGACATCGCAGAACATACCCCAACAGCCACGACCAATTGTTTGAACGTTATCGGCATCACAAGCACCTTTTATTTTTGTTGTCTGCATGAAGACCTACCACCTGAGAGTTTCAGGCAGTGTTTGTCATATCCGGGCTAAGCGAGACGGTGATGGAACGTGGCGAACGAACTCACCGGTTCTCGACCAGTCACCAGGCTGTTCTCGATGCTGGCCTCGTCTGCATAGCCAAGGCTCATTCCGCACACCAGCATCTGGTCGGACGGGATGGCGAGTAACTCGGCAATCACCTGGTGATACTTCAGAAAGGCGGCCTGGGGACAGGTATGCAGCCCCCTGCCACGCGCCGCGATCATCACGCTCTGCAGGAACATTCCATAATCGAGCAAGCTGCCTTTCTGCAGCACTCGATCGATCGTGAACAACAGGCCAACCGGCGCATCGAAGAATCGATAATTACGCCCGTGCTGCTGATGCATGCGCTGCTTGTCGCCCTTTTCGATCCCTAACAAACCGTACAGCTCCCAACCCACTTGCCTCCTTCTGTCGATGTAAGGCGTGACCCATTGGCGCGGGTAATACTCGTAGGCGTCTTCAAGGCGAAGGCTCAACGCCGGATCGTCGTCAAGCTGGGTAATTGCCCGGGACAGCCGATCCTTGACCTCCCCCGTCACCACATGAACCCGCCACGGCTGCATGTTCACGCCGGTGGCGCAGAAGCGAGCAATGTCGAGGATTGCTTCAACTTCTTCATGGGGCACCGGAGTCGGCAAATACGCCCTCATGCTGCGACGTGTGGTGATCGCCCAATCCACTGTTCGGCTCAGCAGTTCGGGCGAGAGTGGAGGTTGTGCTACGCGGTTCATGCTCTTGTCCCATGGGTGACGAATTCAGTAGAACTCAGGCGTTTCAACCGTGAAGTCAGCCCGGCAGCGCAGCGGCTTTTCGCACGCGGGTCGAATCGGCGCGGGTCTGATTGATCAGGGAAACGGCGGCCGCGCCAATGAGACCGGCCAGGCTGATCGCCATGAAGTTTTGTTCGAGGGGCAATTTGATCGACACCAGCCAACCGATGAGAATCGGCGCGACGATAGCGCCGACCCGACCGACTCCGGAGGCGAAACCAACGCCGGTCGAGCGAATGGTCGAGGGGTAGAAATCGCCGGCATAGGCATACGCCAGAAGCTGCGTACCCAGGGTTGATGCACCGACGATGAACACGACTGCAAATAACAAGCTGGTGGACCGTGTGTACCCCAACACCGTCAGCGCGATTGCGCCGATCAGATAAAACGCGACCAGTACATGCTTGATATTCAGCTTGTCGCTGAGCCAACCGCCCCCGAGCGCGCCAACAATCGCCCCCACGTTGAAGACGATGACAAAGTTCAGCGCCGACCCCAGGCTGAACCCAGCCATGGCCATCAACTTGGTGAGCCAGGAGTTGAGTGCGTACACCATGAACAAGCCCGTCATGAACGCAGCCCAGATCATTACCGTGCTGAACCCACGTCCGTCCCGGAACAGGTTTCGAACCGGCGCTTGCTGCTTGTCCAATACGTCTGCATGGCCGGTCATCAGCGCTTCATCGCTGATCACCAGGCTCGGATCAATTTTCCGGGCGATGACACGCAGCTCGTCCTGGCGCCCCTTCTTGAGCAGGTTCCCGATGGACTCGGGCATGGTCTTCAAAATGAACGGGATCAGGAACACCGGTAGACCCGCCACATAAAAAACCGACTGCCAGCCATGGCTTTCGATGAGTTGTTTAGCGGTCAGGGCCACCAGAATCCCCCCGACCGAATAGCCTGCGAACACCAGCGTTACCATGCGGGTACGCAGCTTGATGGGAGAGAACTCGCCCATTTGAGCGGTACAGATCGGCAGGACGCCGCCAATACCAAGACCGGCGATAAACCGCGCGATGCTGAAGCTGATCGGATCGCTCGTGAGGCCCGCCGCAGCGGTGAAAAGACTGAACAGCGCCACGCAGATGGCGACCATCCTCGGCCGGCCGATCCGGTCTGCCAACGTCCCGAGAAAGATTGCACCGAGCATGGTTCCAAACAGCGCGGAGCCGGCCATGACACCCGCACTGGTCGGATCAATGTTCATGTCAGTCATGATGGCGGGCAGCGCGGCGCCCACAACGGCGAGGTCATACCCGTCGATAATCAGAATGAGCACGCACCAGAACAGGATAAGCCCATGGAAGCGATTGAACTTCGAGTCGCCCGTGAGCGCATATACATTTACCGATTGCATAGGGTGTCTCCTTCGATCTTGTTCTTATTAGAGAAGTGCACAGGGAGGTTGCCGGCCTGACGGGCTACCTGTGACGCATCCTAGAATTCAAAATGAAGTTGGCCCATGCCCAAGGACATCGTTGTGATTGACCGATCCGGGCACTTGCGGGCGTTGACCCGTTCAACTTGTCTATTGGTGATCTGACGCCGCGCCGCGTTGGCCCCTGGGTGCCCAAACAGGTCACCGCAATTGATTTTTCTCACCCTTGCCAGAACCTGCGAAGGCTACCGAATATGGGGCCGTGTCGTTCCTGGCGGCCTACCGCCCTCGCGTTCACGTTCTGACTTTTACCTTCATCCTTCCCGCATGAAACAGCTCAAGCCATGGAGTGCCCATGCCCGGCGAAACAGTGAAACGACAAGGCCCTCTGGTGGGATTGCGAGTGATCGAGTTCGCGGGCATTGGCCCTGGCCCACACTGCGCGATGCTCTTCGCTGACATGGGCGCCGAGGTCATACGCATTGAGCGCGAAGGCGGAAACGGATGGCCGAATCCGGTCGTCGACAGGGGCCGCAAGCACATCACGCTGGACATTCGCAGTGAAGGCGGCGTCGAGAAGGCTCTGGCCTTGATTGAAAGTGCAGACGTGCTTATCGAAGGCTTTCGGCCAGGGGTGATGGAGCGTTTGGGACTGGGGCCCCAGGAGGCTACCGCACGTAATCCGCGACTGATCTATGGCCGGATGACGGGATGGGGACAAAGTGGGCCACTCGCTGAACGCGCGGGCCATGACATCAACTATCTTGCCCTCACGGGCGCGCTGGCAGCGATTGGCACCGCCCACGGTACCGCCCTGCCGCCACTCAACCTGGTCGGGGACTTTGGTGGTGGCTCCATGTTCCTGGCCTTTGGCATTCTAGCGGCGCTGTGGGAACGCGAACGTTCAGGTAAAGGCCAGGTGGTGGACGCCGCGATCATCGACGGGGTGTCTTCCATGATGACGTTCTTTGCCGGGCTATTGCCCAGCGGCTTGATCAACCTGGAACGGGACCGGAATCTGCTGTCAGGCGCAGCGCCCCATTACCGTTGCTACACCTGTTCAGACGGCCGGGAGATTTCCGTTGGCCCTCTCGAGCCGCAGTTCTTTGCCGAGTTGATGGCGCTCATTGACGCACCGCTCGACGTCAGGTCCGGCTGCGAAGACCCGGATAAATGGCCAGAGCAAAGTGAGCAGTTGGCCCAGCTGTTTGCGACGCGTACACAAGCACAGTGGTGTTCCCTGCTTGAAGGCCGCGACGCCTGCTTTGCGCCGGTGCTGACACTTGCCGAAGCCGCCGAACACCCTCAGATGCGGGACAGAGGCGTCTATCAAAATACCGACGGTGTGTTGCAGGCAGCACCCGCGCCGCGATTTTCGCGCACCCCGGGCGCGATACAGGAAAACACCTCGAATGCTGTGGGATGGGACTCTAGGGAGTTGCTGGGGTATTGCGATACGCCCCTGGGCTGACGCCGGTCCACTTCTTGAACGCGCGGTGAAACGCACTGGTTTCCTGAAATCCGGTGAGTGCCGCTACATCACTGACACTTAACTCAGCCTGGCTCAAGAGATTGATCGCCATGTCCCGTCGAAGATCGTCCTTCAAACGTTGATAGCTGGCGCCCTCAGCCTGGAGACGGCGCTGAAGCGTTGAACTGGAGACTCGAAGGTCTTTGGCGACGTCATCCAGTTCCGGCCATTCGTCAGGGCTTTGTCCCCGGAGACGATGCCGGATCAGCGCACTCACGCTCTCATCATTTCGATACTTCACCAACAGATTGGCCGGAGCCTCGCGAAGAAAGGCTGAAAGATGATTATTGTTCTGGGCAATTTTCAGGCTCAAAAAACTGCGATCAAAGCGAACCAGCGTCACAGCCGCACCATATTCAATTTCTGAATGAAAGCGCAGGCGATAGTCGCTATCGTCCTCTGGGCGTGGGGGACGAAAGCGCACTTCTTGCAGCGGAATTCTTCTATTGGCCAACCAACAAAGCAGGCCATGCACCAGGACCAGCCACGTACCGTAAGCGTACAGGCGGCGCTCGGTGCCATAGTCATGAATAATGATCCGGGCATCGTTGCCCTCCATTTCCAACGTCCCGTAGACGTCATCAAGAATGCATCGAAGAAAAGCCAGCATCCGCTGTAGAGCCTGCTCCAGGGAACGGCAGCCGATGACGGCATGGCACATCAGTTGAAAGCTGCCTCTGCGCATCGGATGACTGTCAATACCGAAAAACTCATCATCCATCTGGTCTGACAAGGCGATCCACAGACGTGAAAACGCCGATGCCTCGACTCGCGCCTGCGGAGCATTCAGAAGTTCAGGATCAATACGGGCGAACTGCAGAATCGGTTGGATATCCAGGCCACGCTGAATGGCCCCGGACAACGCTTCACGGACCAATCCGATTGAAGTGGTTCCCTTGTACTGAGCGTGTGCCATCTCTTCTCCATAAAGCCATGTAAGGGCTGCCCGCCACCGGCTGGCGCGCAGTGGCTGTTCACTGGCGCGATCATCGGTACGTTCGGTTGCCCACACCCTTCTGTCAACAGCCTGAATATTCACCTGTGCTGAGGTCTTTGGACATTGCCGGCGTCCACGACCCGCTTCAGGATCAGTGTCGCTTGCAGAAGACTCGTGGTTTTAGAATATGAGGGCAATGACCCCATGACCGTAGCGACTTTATTCTGGGAAGACTTCCAGCCAGGCAACACCTGGACAGCTTCACGGCCTGAAGCGATGACTGAAGAGGAGATTGTAGCCTTTGCCTTGGCATACGATCCCCTCGACATTCACGTTGATCCTGAACGGGCTCGCAAAAGCCCCCTCGGCGTCCACTGTGCCAGCGGGCTGCAAACCTTTGCTATCGTGCAACGCCTGATGTGTGAAGTCTTGTATCTCAGAACCCGCATTGTCGCGGGTGGGCAATTCGATAAATTCCGAATGTTGTCACCGGTGCTGCCTGGGGATGTGATCAGCATTTGTGCGAAGGTGCTTACCTCAACCTGCCACCCTCGAAGAGAAGATCGAGGCTGGGTGGTCCTTGCCGTTGACGTATTCACCGCAGGTCTTAAAAAAGTGCTCACCTATGAAGTGTCGGTGCTGATCATGCGCGATGGATCTGCCCTCCCTGTCCGTCAGACTTTATAGGACAGGGTCACATCCGGATCGAGCTTGTCGCCATAGTTTTTGACATTGACTTTGATCTCTGCCCGGGACTTGGTCCCGAAATCGTCCACGATCAGACTCCTGACCCCGTGCAACTGCGCGAGCCCCGGCACCCCTTCGAAAGTGGTTGCGTGGGTGGAGCCGACGAATGCGATCCACTTGCCTTCGGGTCTGGTGAGCCGTATTTTTTCTGCGGCGTAATAGTTCATCACTTTGGTCCGCGCATTTTCGCTGCCACCCGAAGTGGCATAGGTTTCAGCAGTATCCACCGGGATGACTTGCAGCCCGCCGTCCTTTGCAGCCTTTACCAGTTCCTTGAAGCCGTACTCGGACCTCTTCTGGCCAGGTGCCGAATTACCCCAGGTCAGGGCGTCAAGATAGACCTTCAACCGGGCAGGCATCGGACTGCCTTTGGGGGCCGCCATGTACTCATGGAGTGCTTTGCCATGGGAGTCCGCGCACACGTGCTCCAGGTACAGCGTGGTCACGCCGGCGGCCTTGAGCGCCGGGATATTGTTGATGATCACGCGCTTACTGGATCTGGCCCTGTGCGCTTCACCAATCACCAGGCCCGGGGCGTCCTGAAGCAGTTCGCGCATGACGCCAATGCTGTCTTTACTCTTCAACCCGGGCAGTGGCGCCAACGCGGTCGGGTTCTCGGCAAGAAAGTGGCTCATATAGGCATCGGCCCTGGCGATCAGTTTGTCCTTCAACTTATCGCTCTCCGAGGGAACCCAGAGCCCTTCGCGGCTCACGTAATCCCTCATCTCGATGTAGTTCAAGTTGATTTCGAGGCGTTTATCGGTCGCCCGGGTGACCACATCGCTCAGCTTCAGCCCGTGGGCGTGAAGTTTTGATTCCATGTACTGTTTTGCATCATTCAGCAGTTTATTGTGTACGGAGCGAGGGACCTGTGCACCACGACCAAATGCATGGACAGGATCGGCCGCATAGGTGTGCGACCGCTCGCTCCAGCTTGCCAGCTCTGCAAGGTCCGCGGCCATGAAGCGTTCAGCCGCCCCGGCCGGCCGGTGCGAGGATGACGCCACCCCCTGGGAACCGGACAGCGCCTTTGCGCTGACACCGTCAGCGTTTCGACCGCTCTGGCGCTCCTTGTCCTGCCCGGTGATTTTCATGTGGACAATGGCTTCTGCCAGGTGCGCATAGCGCCCACCGGGATAGCGCTGCACACTGCCCAGTTGTGGCGCCTCAGGCGGTGGTTGGGAAGCGCTGGATGAACCTGCCTGTTCCTGGTGCGTGGAGCGCGTGGTTGACGTTTCGGTTTCCGGGACAGGGGGCTGGTAACGGGGCGTAGGGCCGCCGATGGGTCTCATGCATTACTCTCCGAAGGGCCGGCCACCCTGTGGATAAGGGCAGCCGTGAATGTGTCAATGCGCCTTAGGGATACCGAACTGGTTCAGTACCGGGTCGACGTTGTGGTCGAAGGCTTTCTGCACCTTGTGTTTCTTGACGGCGTCGACAATCAGGGAGATACCGAACCCCACGGCCATGGCAGCGTCGATGGCCCAACCGATCACCGGAATCGCCGCCCCCATCGCGGCCCCTGCGGCCAGGCCGGTGGCTTCGCCCGCAACCATGGCCACCGCCCGGCCGGCGAGCTGGCCAGCCATGCGTCCCAGCCCTCCTGAAGCCTCACGGCCGAGCAACCTGGCCCCCGTCTCGATGCCCTCCTTGATCGCCTGCCCACCCAGTTTGGTGCTGTCATAAATGGTTTGTGCGGCGCCCAACTTGTCGCCATGGGCCAGCATGTCGGACACCGAGGCGAAGCCCATGACCGATTGCAGCGCCCGAGGGCCCATCTGCGCAGCGATCTGGCTGACCATCGACGGCCCCTTGTTTTCGTCGGTCTTGCCTTCGAGCAACTTGCGGCCCTTTTTCGTGTCCTGCAGTTGCGCAAACGTGGCGTCCAGATAGTTCTGATGCTGGCCTTCGGTCACATCGCTGGGCATCACGCTGTCGTAGGCGGCTTTCTGGGCATCGGCCATCTGCAGGGCCTGATTGGCATCGAGGTTCTTCTGCCCGAGCAATTGCTTCAGTGCACCACCTTCGCTGAAGTTGCGCGCATAGGAGTCACCGATTTTTGCTTGCAGGTCCGGACGGCTGTCCAGCACAGCGGAGGGATCAGGCACCTCGGTTTCGGGGAACAGGTCTTTCTGCAACTGCAGTTGCGCGGACAACCCGTTGAGGGCACCGCTGTAGTCAGCGATGGGTTTATGTTTGTCCACAGCCCTGTCAGCAGCGTCCATGTCGGTTTGCAGGGCTTTGCCACTGTTGACGTTCTTCACCTGCTCCTTGACCGCCTTTTGCAGCGCGGCATCACTGCGCACCAGGGCACGTTCCTGCTCGGGAATGCTCTTGTTGAGATACGCCTGCACGTCGGAATCGGCCTGTAGCTGGGCAATTCTCTCGGCCAGCGCCTGCTCGGTTTTTTCGGTGTTGCGCAAGTTGCGCCCGGCAATCACGCTCTGCTGGGTCTGTTGCAACTTGACCATGACAGCAGCCTTCTGCGCCCCCGTATAGGACTCGGGTTGTTCGAAGACCTTCTCATCGAGCTTGCTGATATCGATACCGGCCACCGCATTGAGGGTGGCCGCGTCGCTGAGCATG
Source organism: Pseudomonas sp. B21-056 (assembly GCF_026016325.1). Lineage (NCBI taxonomy): Bacteria > Pseudomonadati > Pseudomonadota > Gammaproteobacteria > Pseudomonadales > Pseudomonadaceae > Pseudomonas > Pseudomonas sp. B21-056. The sequence goes on along the minus strand of NZ_CP087203.1, from coordinate 2,182,473 downwards.
CCCGCGAACTGCCCGCCGTTGGTGGGGGCACTGGCCCTGATCCATTCACTCAGGTTCTTGGCGTTGAACAACTGATCTGGACTATGGGTAGCCTGATCGCGGCCTGTCATGCCCGCCTCGTCAAGCTGTCCTAGGAAACCCGGCTGCGCCCAGGTGTTGCAGGATTGTTTAAGCGCACCGGAAAGTCCCGGATTGTTTGCCGATAAACCTTTCAAGTCGTCGGCACTGATATTGTCGTCGACCTCTATCTTGTTGGCCGCATCCGCGGCGTTATGAGGGTCGGCGGCCCTGACCAGCGGCAGGTTCGCCTGCATCAGCGAGGCATTGCGAACCATTTCCAGGGACTGCGGATCGGCATTCGGGTTACGCCTTTGATACCCGATCAGCCCCTTGCCTGCCTTTTCCGCCGCCCTCTCCATGCTCTTGGCAAAAGCCTTGAGATCCTTGTCTGTGATCTTGCCATCCGCATTGCCGTCATCTTTACCGACGTCCACCGCGGTTTTCAGCGCAGGGTTGGCATTAATGAATGCCATCGCCTTGGCCGCATCAGGACCGTCCCCCCTGGCCATATGAGCCGCTGCAATTGGCCGATTGAGCTCCTTCTCTGCTTGCAGACGCTCCTCGGGCGGCAAATGGGCTACAAGCGGCTCCCAACGCTCCAAGGCTTTGGGAGACGAATAGTTATCAAGAAACTCCGCATCGGCGGCCTTCGGGGCATTGGCGGGGTCGGATGCGTTGCTGCTCGATGGAGCAGCGACTGGCGCAACCGGAGCCGTGGGCGCCACCTGGCTTGGTGTGTCGTCGCATGACGGCGTATCGGATGGCGCGACATTGTTTCCTTGAAACAACTGCGTCAGAAAGGACCCCGCCTTCTGCGCATTGTTCTGCACCAGGCCTGACGCGTCCGCCGTTTCCAGGCCGAATTGCACCCCGGCCTGGACGCCGCCATTGCCACGCAGATTACTGGGAACCGGCAACTCGCCCGCCACTTCGCCAGGGGTGGGGAGGTGCACAGTACCGCTGAAGGAAGAACCGGAAATACGCATGGGAAGTCACCATCCGAGAGTGAAGGATGGCAACTGAGTGGCTGCCCCCCACAATCGGTTCCCGAAAAAAAACCGCCCCCTGCTCAGCCGAAAGGATCCACATGCTGCTTGAGCTGGACGCGCGCCCGCGACAGCCGTGACCGCACGGTGCCGATCGGTACTCCGAGACTGCTGGCCGTATCCTGATAGTTACCGTTCATTTCCAGGCAGGCTTCCAACACCTTCTGCATGTTCGGCGGCAAGCAACCAATGGCCTGGATCACCCGCGCCAACTGGCGATGCCCGTCCACCTGATGGCCGATATCGCCGTGCCCGTCCTGTTCGGAATGAACTTCATCTTCCCAGCTTTCCTGGAACGGTTGCCGGTACATCTTTCGAAAGTGGTTACGGATCAGATTCAGGGCAATGCCGCATAACCACGTCTGCGGCTTACTGGCATGTTGAAACTTGTGCTCACTGCGCAAGGCCTCGAGCAGGACGCATTGCAGCAGGTCATCAACATCGTCGGGGTTCATCACCCGCTTCTGAATAAAGGCCCTGAGCATCGATATCTGATCACCGCTCAATTGGCGAATCCCGGCGGCCGACGCGTGCGCGCTGGAGAAGTTCGAGTCAACGATCGCAAGGCTTTGCAACATGGGGGCATACCCTTATCTAGTGGTGTGCAAGCCCTATTGCGATAACCATACCAACCAAATAATGCTTATAACTCATTGATTATTAATGTATTTAAAAACAATGAAAAACCTTGAAATACAAATCTTTGCGCAGCCACCTTTTTGGCTCGACGGGATTTGGCACAAACCCGGCCACTTTCCCGACCAGGGAACCGAACCCGGTGTACGGCCCACTTAGCGGGTATGACCCGGCTCAGAACCGTCCTATGAAAATCGTCGCTCCGCCCCTGATGCAGCCTCCACCCCTCGCGCCCACCCGCGTGGCGCCCCCTGTCGCGCAGCCGCTGCAAAGCGCGGTTCAGCAAAGCATCGTCCAGCACAGCGCAGGGACTTCGCCGCAACAGATCTCGCGCTTCGCCGCCGCGCTGGTACAGCACAGCCGCATCCTCAGCCAACGCGAACTGATCGCCAGCAACAATGCGTTGCAGTCGCGCGCGGTCAAACTGAGCGAACTCTATCAACTGCTGATGGGCGCCCAGGACACCGGGCTGGATAACGCCGCGAGGATGCTGCGCAAAAGGCTGCAACTGGAAAATTCGATGGATCTGTCGCAGGTGCTGGCGTACACCGATGGCGACGCGGCCAAGGCCCACGTGCTGCTGCAAGCCGCCCGCAAACAGGCCCAGGCCGATGGCGCAACGGGCGAGCATGTGGTGCTGACACAGCAGTTAAAGGTACTGCGGCGCAAGTACGGCCCTCGCGCCCGTGCCGGTATCAACTCCGCCAAGGCCTTCGCCCGCCCGAGCCTCGACAGCAAGCGCCGGACGACCTTGCGCAACCTGTACAGCGTGGCGGTTTCCGGCCAACCGAATATCACGGGGTTGATCGAGGCACTGCTCAGCGAGCAGGAGGAGCCGGGGCAGTTCGACCTCAACCTGCGCGACATGCGCAGCGCGATTGCCGATGACCTGTCGGCCTTGACCCCCTCCGCGTCCCACGAACAATTGCGCACACTGATGCACGGCCTCAATACCGCACGACACGTGACGACGCTGTTGCGAGGCTGCGAGCACCTGCTGGGGCGCATGCGCAACAAGAACCCCGATCTGAAGGTCGATCCACCCGCCTTCCTCAAACATCTGCTGGCGCTCACCGCCAACGGCATGAACATCAGCCAGACCCTGCAACTGACCCAGCACATCGGTGGTCCGCAACTCAAGCATCAACTGGCGTTCCTCAATGGTCTGCGTCCGATGCTGTTGCAGCTGCCGATCCTGCTCTGGCGCGATATGAAAAGCCGCCAGAACGCCCTCGGCAATCTGCTGACACTCATGGCCGAACTCACTCAGCAAGAACAGAAGCAGCTTTACGGGGGCCTTGCCTGATGAATCAAGCCATCAACCTGCTGAACATGATCGCCCTCTCCGCCATGCGCCGTTCGGAAGTGGTCGGCGCATTTTTCGTGATCGCCATCGTCTTCATGATGATCACACCGTTGCCCACCGCCCTGGTTGACGTACTGATCGCCGTCAACATCTGCATTTCCTGCCTGCTGATCATGCTGGCCATGCACTTGCCCAGGCCGCTGGCGTTCTCGACCTTTCCGGCGGTGCTGCTGTTGACCACGATGTTTCGCCTGGCACTGTCGATTTCCACTACCCGGCTGATCCTGCTCAACCAGGACGCCGGGCACATTGTCGAAGCCTTCGGTGAATTCGTGGTCGGCGGTAACCTGGCGGTGGGCCTGGTCATCTTCCTGATCCTGACGGTGGTCAACTTCCTGGTGATTACCAAGGGCTCGGAACGGGTGGCCGAAGTCGGCGCGAGATTTACCCTCGATGCGATGCCGGGCAAACAGATGTCCATCGACAGCGACCTGCGCGCCAACCTGATCAGCGTGTACGAAGCACGCAATCGACGTGCCGAGCTGAACAAGGAGAGCCAGTTGTTCGGCGCCATGGACGGGGCGATGAAGTTCGTCAACGGTGACGCCATTGCCAGCCTGATCATCGTCGCCATCAACATGATCGGCGGCATTTCCATTGGCGTGGTGCAACACGGCATGAGCGCCGGAGACGCCTTGCAGCTCTACACCGTACTGACCATCGGCGACGGCCTGATCGCGCAGATTCCGGCGCTGCTGATCTCCGTCACCTGCGGCATGATCATTACCCGCGTGCCCAATACCGACGCAGGCGTGGAAGCCAATATCGGCCGGGAAATCGCCGAGCAGATCACCAGCCAGCCCAAGGCCTGGATCATTGCCGCCGTGGCCATGTTCGGCTTTGCCATGCTGCCCGGGATGCCGACCGGTGTGTTCATCACCATCTCCCTCATCTGCGGCAGCGGCGGCCTGTTGCAGTTGCAGCGGGCCAAACCCAAGGTCGAGCAGGAAGGCGCGGTGGCCGTTGCGCCGGAAATGAATGGTCAGGAAGACCTGCGCACGTTCTCCCCCAGCCGGCAGTTCGTCCTCCAGTTTCATCCCGGTCAGGACTCCAACCAGGTCGATGCACTGGTCAGCGAAATCCGCCAGCGCCGCAACCGCCTAGTGGTGCAGTACGGCCTGACGCTGCCCTCCTTCATCATCGAGTACGTCGATCACCTGCCACCGGACGAATTCCGCTTTACCGTGTATGACGTGCCTCTGCTCAAGGCGACCTTTACCCAGACCCATGTCGCGGTGGATGAACGCTTGCTGAACCGTGAACCGCTGGCCGTGGCTATCGCGGGCACTGCCGAGCGCCAGGAAGATCAATGGGTCTGGCTGCCCGCCAACCTTCCAGACCTGCAAGACGGCGGGCTCGCCAGGGTCAGCGCCAGCACCCTGATCATCGAGCGCATGGAGCGCGCATTGCAGTCGTGCGGGCCGCAGTTCATCGGTTTGCAGGAAACCAAGGCGATTCTGAACTGGCTGGAGTCCGAGCAACCTGAACTCGCCCAGGAGATGCAGAGGGTGATCACCCTGACGCGTTTTTCGGCGGTCCTGCAGCGCTTGGCCTCGGAGTGCGTGCCGCTGCGAGCGATCCGCCTGATCGCCGAAACCCTGATCGAACACGGCCAGCACGAGCGCGACATCAGCGTGCTGACCGACTACGTGCGCATTGCCCTGAAAACGCAGATCTATCACCAGTACTGCGGGGCCGACGGCCTGATGGTGTGGCTGCTGACACCGGAAAGCGAAGGGTTGTTGCGCGACGGCCTGCGTCAGACGCAAACCGAAACGTTCTTCTCGCTCACCAACGACATCAGCCAGATGCTGGTGCAGCAGTTGCACATTGCCTTTCCCCTGCGCGCCCCCGAACAGGCGGTCCTGCTGGTCGCGCAGGACCTGCGCAGCCCGCTGCGCACGCTGCTCAAGGAAGAATTCCATCACGTGCCGGTGCTGTCTTTCGCCGAGATCAGCAACGCGGCCAAGGTCAAGGTCATGGGGCGCTTCGACCTGGAAGATGATCTGGAGCACCTGGATAACGATCATGCCGCTTGAGCCGGACAGGCTCAGTATCGGGAGTTTGTCGGATGTTTGAATTACGCGTACTGAACGGCCAGCAGCAAGGTGCGGCCCTGCCGTTGATAGGCGAGCAATGGTCGATTGGCTCCGCCGACCAGCGTGATCTGTCCCTGGACGATCCTGGCGTGGAAAACCTGCACTGCCGCCTGCAACGCCAGGACGACAACTGGACCCTGAACGCCGAGCAGGGCTCGGTCTGTGATGATGAAGGCAACGCCACGGCCCGCGTCGAGCTGATCCCCAACAGCGCCTTCCTGCTGGGCTCGGTGTGGCTCTGCGTTTCGCCTGCCGAAGACGCCTGGCCTGCCGTGCCGGCGGTCGTCGAGCAACAGCCGCAGGTCGAGCCCGAACCTTTGCGCGCGACCGCGCCCCTGGAAAAAGTCAAACCCCGCTCACAGTTTCTCAACCGCACCACAGGCATCATTGCCGGCCTGCTGATCGGCATTATCGGCAGTGCCTGGAGCCTGACCCGCCCGGCCGCCACGGTGCCGGACGAAAGCGTTGCCCAGGCTGGACCCGCAGCACCGGCCAAACCGACCCAGGCGTCCGCGAGCGTCACCCGGACGGTGGCCGACAAGCGCCAGCGCCTGGCTAACGTCGACGCGGTCCGGCATACCCTGGGCCGAATGCTCAGCGACCGCCTGCTCACGGACGTCAACATCGAGGAAACGCCCCAGGGACTGGTCCTGAATGGCAATCTCAAGGACGAAGCCCTGCTGGTGTATCAACGCATGCTGCAGCGTTTCAAGGACAGCTACGAATCGCCGGTGACGGTGCTCGACAACGTCGCCAGCGTACGCAATGGCCTGCCCTTCGTGATCGTGCAGATCATGACCGGCCCCCATGCCCACCTGGTGACCGCCGACGGACGACGCCTGTATGTGGGCGATGAGGTGCAGGGCCTGCGCCTGACGCGCATCGACGATCAGCGCCTGCAATTCGACGGTGATCGCCACATCGAGGTGGACTGGTGAATACCGCGCTGAACCAATGGAAACAAAGCCATTTCGAGCGCCTTGCGCACTACTCTGCCGTGCGTGTGCGTGGTCGGGTCAGCGCCGTGCGCGGCATTTTGCTGGAGTGCAAGATTCCCGCCGCCAAGGTAGGGGACCTGTGTGAGGTGAGCAAAGCAGACGGCAGCCTGCTGCTCGCCGAAATCGTCGGCTTCACCCAGGATTGCACCTTGCTCAGCGCCCTCGGTGCCCCGGACGGGATTCAGGTCGGCGCAGCGATCCGCCCGCTGGGCGTGGCGCACCGGATCGGGGTTGACGACAGTCTGCTCGGTTGCGTACTGGATGGCTTCGGCCGCCCTTTGCTCGGTGATTGCCTGGGCGCGTTCGCCGGGCCCGACGATCACCGCCCGACCCTGCCGGTGATTGCCGATGCCTTGCCGCCGACCCAGCGCCCGCGCATCACCAACGCCCTGCCGACCGGAGTGCGCGCTATCGACAGTGCCATCCTGCTGGGCGAAGGCCAACGTGTCGGGCTGTTCGCCGGTGCCGGTTGCGGCAAGACCACGCTGATGGCCGAGCTGGCCCGCAACATGGGCTGCGACGTGATTGTCTTTGGCTTGATCGGCGAACGGGGCCGTGAACTGCGCGAGTTTCTCGATCATGAGCTGGACGAAACCTTGCGCAGCCGCTCGGTGCTGGTCTGCGCCACGTCCGACCGCTCCAGCATGGAACGGGCCCGTGCGGCGTTCACAGCCACCGCCATCGCCGAGGCGTTCCGGGCCCGCGGCCAGAAGGTGTTGCTGCTGCTCGACTCTCTGACCCGGTTCGCCCGCGCACAGCGTGAGATTGGCATCGCTTCCGGCGAGCCCTTGGGCCGCGGCGGCTTGCCACCGTCGGTCTACACCCTGCTGCCGCGGCTGGTGGAGCGCGCCGGCATGAGCGAGAACGGCTCGATCACCGCGCTCTACACCGTACTGATCGAACAGGACTCGATGAACGATCCAGTGGCGGACGAAGTGCGTTCATTGCTCGACGGCCACATCGTGCTGTCGCGCAAGCTGGCCGAGCGCGGGCATTATCCGGCCATTGATGTGTCCGCCAGCATCAGCCGGATCCTCAGCAACGTCAGCAGCCGCGAGCACCAACGGGCGAACAATCGCTTACGCCAACTGCTGGCCGCCTACAAGCAAGTGGAAATGCTGTTGCGCCTGGGTGAATACCAGGCCGGGGCCGATCCGGTCACCGATTGCGCCGTGGAACTGAATGACGCCATCAACGCCTTTCTCCGTCAGGACCTGCGCGAACCGGTCGCCCTGACGCAAACCCTGCAAGAGTTGCAGCGGCTCACCTCGCAGTTGCCGGAGTAGCCGTGGAAGAAGCGCTGGAAGAAGACCCGCAAAGGCTGGCTCTGGAACAGGTGATCGGCCTGATCACCCCGTTGCGCCAACACCGCCAGGCCAGTGCCGAACGGGCGCAACGCCAGGCACAGGTGGAACTCGATTCAATGCGCGACCACTTATCAGAAACCCGGCTGTTATTGGATCAGCAGCGTGACAACCACCGGCAACGACGCGAGAGCCTTTCGGCGGCGCACCTGAACAAGACCCTCAGTCTCAAAGATGTCGACAGTTGGCACGAGAAAGAAAAAAACATGCTCGACCGTCTCGCCCTGATCCGCCAGGACATGCAGCAACAGCAACTGCGTATCACCGAACAACAAGCGCTGCTTGAAGAGAAACGGTTGCAGGCCAAGGCCTTTCAACGGGCAGTCGAGAAACTCGCCTGCCTGAGCGAGGCCCTCAACGAAGAAGGTTAGAAGCCGATGAATCCACCGATCAAACCCGCGCCAAAAGCGCCGACCACGCCGCAGCGTCCGATGTCCACAGAATGGCCGGCGGTGCCTGAGCGTAACGAGCGTCCGGCCTTGGGCGGTGCCCGTCGTGGCGATACGCAAAGCAGCCGAGCGACCCTGAACAGGCAATTGCCGGACATGCCGATGAGCACCGATGGCCTGTTCTTTTCCCAACTGCTGGTGCTGCCCGTGGGCACCGAGCCCGATCAGCAAGGCTTCGCCGGCGGCGGTGTCGCTTTCCCGGTGCAGACAGAACAGGTGCCGCCCCAATTGATCGACGAGCTGGCGCAACGCTTGTTGGGCCAACCGGATGGTCCGCTCAGCTTCACCCTGCTGATGCCCAACCTCGGCAGTGTAAGTGTCCAGACCCACAAGACCGACAACCGCTGGAACGTGCAACTGGGCTTTGCTCGCCGCGACGTGCTCAAGCGCCTGCAAGGGCATGCCGGCGCCTGCCGGGACTCGCTGTCGCACGCACTGGGCCAGGACGTCGACCTGGACATGCACGAAGACTGCGCAGCATGACCACGCTGAACCTGCGAAAAGTCTGCGCCTTGCGGGCCCGCGTAACCCGCGAGCTGGGTGCCGGTCAACGCTTGGGCTTGCGTGTGCAGGATGAAGACGCCGAGCTGATGCTGTTACCGCCACTGACCGAGACCGCCGCCCCGGCCTCCGGCGTTTGGCTGGACAGCGCCGTCGGTGCGCTGTGCCTGACCGACGCCGAAGCGCTGCTGAGCCTGCTCGGCGACGCCCCCTTGACCCTGCAAGGCGAACAGCAAGCGTGGTACTGGCAGTTTTTCAATCAACGCTTGAGCCCGACGATTGCCGCGCTGCTCGCCCCGCTTGAACCACTGCCCGAGCATCCGGTGACCGCCACCGTCGGCTGCCGTGTCCAGGTTCGCCGCGCCGGGCAGACCCTCCACGCCCAATTGCACACAACACCTGATTGCCTGCTTCGGCTGTTGCGCGCGGGGCCCTGGCAGGCCCGCAAACAAGCGTTGGATGAGACATGGCCCGTGACCACGCCATTGGTCCTCGGTGAGCTGGCCTTGACCCTGGAACAACTGGCGTCATTGCGCCCCGGTGACGTGGTACTGCCCGCCCGGTGCCGATTCGACAGCAGCGGCCACGGTCGCCTCACCCTCGCCGGACGGCAGTGGGCGGCACACGCCAGCGACCAGGCGCAGCAACTTTATTTGCGGCTAAGCCACGAGGAGCACACGCCCGATGAGCACTGAAGACCTCTATTACGACGACGTCGAAACCCTCGAAGACAGCGATGATGTGGCCGACGAAGCCGATAACCGGGAGGCCGTCCAGCCACCGTCCGAGTCGCTCCATGACGATGCCCCTTACGCTGTCGGCGAGCCCTCGGGACAAGCGGAGTCACCCGGCTTCCAGTCGCTGGCACTGGACCTGACCCTGCGCTGCGGGGAACTCAAGCTCACCCTCGGCGAACTGCAAAGGTTGAGTGCGGGGAGCATCCTTGAAATCAGCGGCGTTGCGCCCGGCCATGCCACTCTGTGTCACGGCGAGCACGTGGTGGCCGAGGGAGAACTGGTGGACGTCGACGGCCGGCTTGGCCTTGAGATTACCCGGTTGGCGACCCGATCATGATCATGGACGGGATGAACCCGGTTCTGCTGGCGCTGTTCCTGGGCGCGTTGTCGCTGATCCCATTCCTGTTGATCGTCTGCACCGCCTTCCTGAAAATCGCCATGACGCTGTTGATCACCCGCAATGCCATCGGCGTACAGCAGGTGCCGCCGAACATGGCGCTGTATGGCATCGCCCTGGCCGCCACGATGTTCGTCATGGCCCCGGTCGCCCATGAAATCCAGCAACGGGTGCAGGCGCACCCGCTGGAGATGGGCAGCACCGATAAACTGCAGGCCAGTGCAAAAACCGTGATCGAGCCCCTGCAACGCTTCATGACACGCAACACCGATCCCGATGTCGTGACCCACCTGCTGGACAACACCCAGCGCATGTGGCCCAAGGAAATGGCGGACCAGGCGAGCAAGGACGACCTGTTGCTGGCGATCCCGGCGTTTGTCCTGTCGGAGCTGCAAGCCGGGTTCGAGATCGGCTTCCTGATCTATATCCCGTTCATTGTCATCGATCTGATCGTTTCCAACTTGCTGCTGGCCCTGGGCATGCAGATGGTCTCGCCGATGACCCTGTCACTGCCGCTCAAACTGCTGTTGTTCGTGCTGGTGTCGGGCTGGTCGCGCCTGCTCGACAGCCTGTTCTATTCGTACATGTGAGGCGGCCATGGAAGCGTTGGCGTTGTTCAAGCAAGGCATGTTCCTGGTGGTCATCCTGACCGCCCCGCCGCTCGGCGTGGCAGTGCTGGTCGGCGTGGTCACGTCACTGTTGCAGGCACTGATGCAGATCCAGGATCAGACCCTGCCCTTCGGTATCAAGCTGGCGGCGGTTGGACTGACCCTGGCCATGACCGGCCGCTGGATCGGCGTCGAGCTGATCCAGTTCATCAACATGGCGTTCGACCTGATTGCCCGGTCCGGAGTCGCCCACTAGATGCCCTTCAACGCCCAGGATCTCTTCGAGCTGATGCTGGGCATGGGCCTGGCGATGGCGCGCTTGCTGCCGTGCATGCTGCTGGTGCCGGCCTTCTGTTTCAAATACCTGAAGGGACCGTTGCGTTATGCCGTGGTGGCCAGCGTAGCGATGGTCCCCGCGCCGGGCATCAGCCGCGCCTTGACCTCGCTGGACGAGAACTGGCTGGCCATCGGCGGCCTGCTGCTCAAGGAGGCCGTACTCGGTACGCTGTTGGGGCTGCTGTTGTATGCCCCGTTCTGGATGTTTGCCTCCGTCGGTGCCTTGCTCGACAGCCAGCGCGGCGCACTCAGCGGCGGCCAGATGAACCCGACCCTGGGGCCGGACGCGACTCCATTGGGTGAGTTGTTCCAGGAAACCCTAATCATGCTGCTGATTCTCTCCGGTGGGTTGTCGCTGATCACCCAGGTGATCTGGGACAGCTACAGCGTCTGGCCGCCGACCGCCTGGCTGCCCGGAATGACGGTGGATGGGCTAGATGTGTTTCTCGAGCAACTGAGCCAGACCCTGCAACACATGCTGCTGTACGCCGCGCCCTTCATCGCGCTGCTGCTGTTGATCGAAGCCGCGCTGGCGATCATCGGGCTGTACGCACAACAGCTGAACGTTTCGGTCCTGGCCATGCCGGCCAAGAGCATGGCCGGGCTGGCGTTCCTGTTGATCTACCTGCCCACCCTGCTGGAACTGGGTAACGGCCAACTGGCAAAGCTGGCCGACCTTAAATCGCTGCTTAGTCTTCTGGTACAGGTGCCGTGAGCGAAAAAACAGAAAAGGCCACCCCCAAGCAATTACGCGACGCCCGCGAAAAAGGCCAGGTCGGGCAAAGTCAGGACCTGGGGAAACTGCTGGTGCTGATGGCCGTCAGCGAAGTCACCTTCAGCCTGGCCGACGAAAGCATTGAGCGCCTGCAAGGGTTGTTGGCAATTTCGTTCAAGAGCATTGATGCTCCGTTCACGACAGCGATCGAGCTGATCGGCAGCGAGGGCCTTGCCGTGCTGCTCAGTTTCACGCTGTGCAGCGTCGGCCTGGCGATGCTGATGCGCCTGCTCGGCACCTGGATACAGATCGGCTTTCTGTTTGCGCCAAAAGCATTGAAGGTCGACATCAACAAGATCAACCCCTTCTCCCACGCCAAGCAGATGTTTTCAGGGCAAAACGTCACCAACCTGTTGCTCAGCATCCTCAAGGCCGCCGCCATCGCAGCCACCTTGTATACCCTGGTCAAACCCGCGCTGGGCACCTTGATCCTGTTGGCAAACAGCGACCTGACGACCTATTGGCATGCGCTGGTGGAGCTGTTCCGGCACATCCTGCGGGTGGTCCTGGGGCTGCTGCTGGTGATTGCCATGATCGACTTCGCCATGCAGAAGTACTTCCACGCCAAGAAACTGCGCATGAGCCACGAGGACATCAAGAAGGAATACAAACAATCCGAAGGCGATCCCCATGTAAAAGGTCATCGCCGGCAACTGGCCCATGAAATCCTCAACCAGGAACCCAGCGCGGCGCCCAAGCCGGTGGAAGAAGCCGACATGCTGCTGGTCAACCCCACGCACTACGCGGTGGGCCTGTATTACCGGCCAGGCGAAACACCGCTGCCCAGGATTCATTGCAAAGGTGAGGACGAAGAGGCGCTGGCGCTGATCGAACGCGCCAAGAAAGCCGGTATTCCGGTGATCCAGAGCATCTGGCTGGCGCGCACGCTGTACAAGGTCAAGGCCGGCAAATACATCCCCCGGCCGACGCTGCTGGCGGTTGCACACATCTACAAGGTGGTTCGCCAACTGGAAGAAGTCACCGATGAAGTGATTCGCATCGACGACGCACCGTGATAGCCAATGATCCGGGGGCCGTCAATGCGACGGTTCACTCAACTGCTCCAGGCCTGCCAACTGCAACTGACGGAAGCGGATCTCATCGAGACTGGCGACAGTGGCGGCCCCTTCGTGCACCGCATGCCACACCACAAAGTCGTGCTGGACATCCACGAACAGAAAGTAATGGTTGAAACGCTCGGCCTGGGTGAAGCGCCGTTGCAGCGCCTCATGCAGTTGTTCCGGGCGCAGGGCTCGGCCCTCGATGTGCAGTGCAATGCCCCAGTCATGGTGTTCACAGCGACTGACAAAGGCGACGCCTTTTGCCACCGGCCAGACCGCCGCCCGCCGGGCGGCAACCTGTGCGTAGAACGCCGCTTTTTCCGTTACCTCGATCATCGCTAGTCCCTCAGTTGCACAACGGTGTAGTCACGATCCTTGTCACTCTCCTGAAGGCCCTCGCGCATATCCGCCGGCCACCAGATCACCAACTCTCGGTCGTTGGAGTCCGGGCGCTTACAGGCGTACCCGGAACAGCCATGAGTGGCGCACCCCGCCAGGATGGCGAACAGCACGAACAGAACCGCAACCTGTGGGATCTTCATGGTTTTACTCCCCGGAGCAGCGAAGGCCGGCTCTCTTTGGCCATTTTCGACACCTGTGGTTGACGCACGGCGATGTATATCTCGCTTTCCTGACCCGGTTGCAGCCATGCATGAGGCCAGGCGGCCACACCGATGACCCAGCGGCCGCCACAGCGGCTTTCGTCGATACGCACCGGCTTGTCGGTAGTGTTACGCGCCACGACCACCGCAACGCCCCAATCCTTCTGGACAAACCACTGCGAGCGTTCCCGGTCGAGCGTCAGGCCTTCGCCCGGATCGCACAGGCTCTCGGTTTCGAACGGCAGCGTTTCGCCGGAGCGCATGCCCTCGGGCGCGGTGCCATCGACCAGTTGGGTAAAGACTCGCTGGATATCGCCACGGGTCGGCAGCTCTCCGCCGTCGCGGCGCTCCTGGATCTTTTTCATCTGGTCATCGATGTCATGGGGGTTGCCGTTCTCTACATAGCGCGCCGGATTGACCTGGTCGCCAATCAACCGCGGTGTCAGGATGAACAGCCGCTCGCGCTGACTCAGCTCGCGACTGTGGGACTGGAACAACAATTTACCGATGTAGGGAATGTCGCCCAGCAACGGAATCTTGTGGAGTCGGTCATTGGCTTCCAGGCCATGAAAACCACCAATCACCAGGGAGCCATGCTCGGCAATCACCGCCTGGGTGCTGACGTTGCCCCTGCGCACGCTGGGCTGTGTGTCGTTGATGGTCGAGACATCAATCTGACCGTCCTCGATGTCGACAATCATCTGTACTTGCGGCTTACCCTCGTGGTCCAGCGAGCGCGGGATCACCTGCAGGCTTGTCCCCGCCGTGATGGGCATGATGGTCGCGGCACGTTCAGAGGTGGCCGTGAGGTACTCGGTGCGACTCAGATCGATCACCGCCGGCTGGTTCTCCAGCGTGAGGATCGATGGGTTGCCGATGACCGATGCCGACCCATTGCCCTCCAACGCATGCAGCTCCGCGGAAAACTTGCTCGCGTTCTGGACGAACAACGTCGAACTGGTGCCGGCGTCGAACAGATTGGCGCCGCCACTGAAATTGCCCGAGTTGAAGTTCCAGCGGCTGGACAACTCCGCCAGTTCATTGCGATCGATGTCCAGGATCACCGCATCGATCTCGATCAGGTTGCGCGGGACGTCCAGTTGCTTGACCAGTTTTTCGTACACCGCTTTGCGTTCGGGCAAGTCATAAATCAGCACGGCGTTGTTGCGCACATCGGCACTGACACGAATGCTCGCGCGGCCGCCGGCCTTGCCCTTGGCGGATTTCTTGCCCAGGTTCAGGACCCGGTCCAGACCTTGTTGCAGGACTCCGGTGTCAATGCCGCTGGAATCCATGTTGTAGGGCAGACTGGTCGCGCCCGGTGCGCTGAAGCTCGAACGGCCGCCTCCACCGGCACCCGACAATAGATTGATGCCATTGATGTCGTCGCCGCGTGCGCGGCTTTCCAGCAAATCCTGCAAGATGCTGGCGACACCGGCCACGGTCAGCTCCTGGTCGCGATAGTGAATGGTGCGATCCGCCGCGTTGGCGTACCTGAGCGGCAACACCACAACGTCCTGTTTATCGGCCTTCTCCGGCGGCTCGACCTTTTTGCTGTAGTCACGCACGAACTCGACATATTTGGCCGGGCCGCGGACCAGCACCACCCCTTCGTTCGGCAACACGCCCCAGCCGAAACGCTTATCCAGCAGGCCGACGTCGGTCAGGGCGGTTTGCAGGTCATCCACCGCATCGGATGAGACTTCGATACGCGCCGAGGTGTGCTCGCTGGACGGGCTGATGTACAGCATGTCGTTATAAACGAACCACTGGAAATGGTATTCCTGGCTCAACCGCTCCAGGAAGGCTTCGGGGTTTTCGGCGCGGATGCGCCCATCGAGTTTGCCCTCGATGGGCGTCATATCCAGCCCCAGGCCGAACTCCTTGGCAAAGTCCGCCAGCGCCGTCCCCAGTTCGGTCTGGCGGGCGTCATACGCGTAGGCGGTATGTTTCCAGGAATCGGGAACGGCCGCCCACGTGGCGGGCGTCACCCCTATCAACAGCAAAGGCAACCACATCAAGGCCTTACGCATTTCACACTCCCGGTTGCCGCTGGTTGAGGTTCGTGCGTCCAGCCTGAGTGGACGCCTGATGGTGAAGCGTCGCTTGCGTCAGGCTGAGCATGGCCGCCCGCTGGTTGGCCAGGCTTTCCAGACGGCTCAGCAACTGATCACGGTTACAAGGAACAGCCATCCAACTGATCAGCACCACACAACGGGTCTGTGGGTCGATGGCCAGCGCGCCCTCGCAGGAACACGCCAGGCTCGCGCCGCCCTGACCGAGCACGGCCGCGAGTCGTTGCGGGTCGCTGGCGTCGTAGGGATCGAGCAGCTCGATGCTGCAGCACACCCCGCCGTCGATCACCGCCAGGCGTGCGTTGGCGTCATCGATCCAGCAGTCCAGCGGCGTCGCCGGAAGCTGCCGGGACCACTGGTCGAGGATGTCGGCGAAGTCACTGAATTCCATCGATGATCGCTTTGGTAATGCCGTGTTTGGCGCGCAGACTTTCGTTGACGGCGATGCTGGCGACATCGGTCTCACGCTGGGCGTCGTTGAACGCTTCCAGGTCTTCGATCGAACCGCTTTCCGAGGCATCCATCGCGGCATCGTCCATGTCGGACTGGGCGCGACTCAATGAGTGGTCGAGGTGGTTTTGCACGCTTTTGAAATTGATCACTTGCGGATACTCCAGACAAGAAAGGTTCATCCCTTGAGTGGAGCAAACCCGGTCAGCGGTTCCATCACCGGGTGAAAGCCATTTCAGTCAGTCTGGTCAGCGCCCAGCAACCCCTTGCGCAGGTCCGCCCAATCAATCTCGAATGCACCGTTGGCGTCGCTCAGGCGCAGGCTGTCCGGCACCATCGTTGCGTCGCGCTTGAGCTGCCAGTGTCCGGCATAACGGCTCTGCGCCAGCCACTCGGCCAAGGGCTCGACCATGTCCGGATGAGCACTGAGCGTCGCGACGGCTTCATTGGGTTGGCTGGCGGCCAGGTTCTTCACCAGCGCCCGCGCCCGTTCGGCCAGGCTGGTTTCGTCCAACAGATGCCGCAACGCATCGCTCAGCAACGCTTCCACTGCGTCCATTGCCTGTTGCTGCAATGCTTCCCGCTGCGCCTCAAGCCCTTGGAGAAAAGCGTTGGCTGTTTCCCAGAAACGGGCCAACGCTTGCTGATGAAGGCGTTCGCCCTCCTCCTGCTGGCGAACCAGGATTTGCTGTACCTGCTGTTGAGCGTCGACGAGGATCTCCCGCGCCAACAGGCTGTCAGCGATGGCCTCACGGCGCAAAATCGGCTCGGGCAACACCGCAGCGTCCGTCAGGGCAATAGTGCGTTTGGCGAGCATGGACAACTCCTGGCGCGCGGGGAAAGGGGCTCAGTTCGTCATGACACGCCAGAGGATGGCGCGCCATAACGTCTCGAGTTTGTTTTCGGGGGCCTGGGGCGGCTGTTCGACAATGTCATCGGGCGGCCACGCCAGCCGCAAGCGTGACCAGCAAGCCGTCCCCAACCAGGCGCCGAGCAACAGGCGCGCGTCGTTGCATTGAGGTTGCAGCCAGGCGCCGGGGCGCAATCCCTTGGACACTGCCCGGCACCATTGCCCGTCCGCACCGTCAGGTTCGGCGGGGGCAAAGCAGATGCCCTGCGCCAATGCCAATGCCCGATCACGCTGCACCGGTGTCAGCTCCAGCCAGCGCAACACCGGCTCGGCGACCATGGGGGGCTGGCTGGGGTCAATGCCGACACTGTGCAAAAACACCCCGTGACGGCCGACCATGAGGGCTTCGCACGCGCTGATCGACAGGCCCGCCGAACCGGCAAACCGGCTATGCCAGGCCGGGTGCGCCCAATCCCAGGGATTGCACCACCATCGGACCCATCGATCCTCAGCGCTCAGGTTCATCAGGCCCGGGCCGGCAAATTCGAATGACCGCGACGCGCAAGTCCTGCCCGCCGCAACAATCCTGCGCGCCAGTCACCCCGCAGCAACAGCGCGACGATCACCAGCAACAACCCGGCGCCCGCAGGCACCAGCCAGAGCATCATGTTCCAGAACGGCAGGTTCGCGCTGTCGATCTTGAAAGGGCCGAAACTGGCCCATTGCGTGGTGTCCTGAAACTCCACCGCCGGCACGAAGACAATGGCGAACTTTTTCGAGTCCGCCGATTGTCCGGACATCCCCGGGATACTGCTCGCGACCATCTGCTGGATCCGTCCTCGTACACTGTCGGGATCAAGGGTTGCCGAATACTTGATGAATACTGCGGCGGATGCAGGCTGGACCGGCTCGCCCGGTGCGACCCGCTCAGGCAACACCACATGGACCCGGGCGACGATCACGCCGTCAATCTGCGACAAGGTCGCTTCCAGCTCCTGGGACAAGGCGTAGATATAGCGGGCCCGCTCTTCGAGGGGCGTCGAAATCACCCCTTCTTTCTTGAAGATCTCACCCAGGCTGGTGCGTGAGTGACGAGGCAGGCCCGCGGCGTCCAATACGCGCACGGCACGGTTCATTTCCCGGGTGGCGACAGTGACCACCACACCGGTTTTTTCCATGCGTTTGCGCGCATCGATGTGCTGATCCGCCAGGCGCGCGACCACCTCATTGGAATCCTGCTCGGACAAACCAGTGAACAGCTCGGTTTCATCACTGCAGCCGCCGAGCAGGAGCATGCACAACAGCAGCAGCCCTGCGCTGAGAAAATTCACGGAAAACCTCTACTGCAGATTGGTCAGCTTATCCAGCGCCTGGGCACTCTTGCTCACGACCTTGGTCGTCAAGGCCATTTGCAACGAGCATTGCGACAGCGCACGGCCCATCTGGATGATGTCCGCGCCATCTTCCGTTGTTGCGACTTTCTTCATGGCGCGCATGGCCTGCTGCGAGAGCTTCTCGGTATCGCCCAGGCGCTCGGACAGCGCGCCGGCTACCTGATCCGAAAGATGAGACGTCGTGTTGTCCGGGCGCACGGCGGCGTTGAACAGATCGACATCCGACTGAACGGGCTCGGAAACGAGCCCCTGCTGCACATCCTGCCCCAGCTCCGGCGAAGGGTTCTTGTAATGAGTAAGGTGGGAAATGGTCACAGGGGACTCTCCGTCAGGCCTCGGCCATATAATTGCTGCCGTGCAGCAGTGAGTTGGTGATCTGGGCTGCGGTTTGCGCCGCGCTGCTTTGCAGGTCCGGGCCGTGCACAGACAATTCCAGCCCAACCTTGACCCCGCCTCCCAACAACTGACCCAGGTCGAGCTTCAGGGTAATGTCACCCTGGTTGCCGCCCGCCTGTGGTGAGACGCCGATCGGCGAACCGAGACCTCCGCCAGACTCGCCCGACAGCCCCAATGAACCACTGCTATTGTCAGTCGTGTCGGGAACCGGATTGCTGGCGGTGTCAGCATTGCCAGGGGCGTTCGCGCTGTCAGTCAGCAGGCTCCCAAGCCCACCATCGGTAGGGCTCACATCGTCCTGCTGCTTGCCGAACTGCTGGCTGATCAAGTCGAGGGCTGCACGAAACTTTGCGGTTTCGTCGTCATCCAGAAAATTGTCTTCCTTGAGTTCTTTCGTCCACGAGCCCGAGTCCGGAGAGGGGAACTGAGCCTTGTTGTCATCCATGAACTGCGCGATCTTCTTCAGGATCGGCATGTCGTCGCGGGAGAAGGTCGCACCGTTGTTCTGCTTGGTCAGCAGATCATCGAGCAACGCTTTGCCGAAACCGTTCAGCACCTGCGTCATCAAATCAGGTTGACCGGCGCCACCCAGGCCGCCGCCATTGGCGCCATTACCACTCCCCGTAGCCAGGTCTGCGGAGGCGCCGAAATTATCACCCAGCTTCTTGTGAATGAAGTTGTCGAGTGCTTTCGCGACGCTTTCGGGGTCACGCCTGTGATTGCCGTTGGCAGCCATCATCTTGGCGAGCATTTTGCCCAAGGGTGAGCTCTCGTCCAACTGGCCATCCTTGGTCAG
Organism: Pseudomonas sp. B21-056; assembly: GCF_026016325.1. NCBI lineage: Bacteria > Pseudomonadati > Pseudomonadota > Gammaproteobacteria > Pseudomonadales > Pseudomonadaceae > Pseudomonas > Pseudomonas sp. B21-056. Next base: position 2,163,477 of record NZ_CP087203.1, on the reverse strand, counting down.
CGCCTTGACCAATTGTGAGATGACATCCTGGAGCGCCTTGCTGGATTTGCTTACATCAGAGGTGGCGTTGTGTACGCCGGGCAAGGAAAAAAAAGCTGCTATTCCTCGCGGTTGATTAATGCCGTTGGAACCTTGCATAGAACCTCCATCCTCAGGTAGCAGCCCCCTCAGGCAAGGGGGCGATCAGAAAGAATTAGTAACTGACGCCTTTCGCGCTCTGCGCGGTGGCGCTGATCTTCTTGTTCGAGGAGTCGTCCTTGCCTGACTGGATGGCGTTGTACACGTCCATGGTCTGTTTCTTGATGGTTTCCGCCGACTGCAACGCGATCAGTTTTGCCTGGTTGGCGTCCTGCTCGGCACTGGCTTTTTCCTGTGCGTTGATCGCGAGGTTGTTGTTGCTGGAGCTCTGCGGCAGGTTGTACTGCTGACCACCGCTGTTGTTGTTAGTCGGCAGGTTGTATTGCTGACCACCACCGTTACCACCAACCTTATTAGTCGCCATTTTCGTATTACCCCTTGGTGTACACCAGCGTGATTGCTTGGTACTCACTAGGTGGCAACGACCCACGGATCGGTTCCAGCCAACGCGCAAAAAAATCAGATGCGCAGTTCCTTGATGCGGCGATACAGCGTGCGGCGCGGCATGCCCAGCTCGGCGCTCACGGCATCGACACAGTTGCGGTGGCGTTTGAGCGACTCCTGGATCAGGACTTTTTCGATCACCCGCAGCTGCGACTTCAGCCCGCACGACAGGTCATTCTCGTGGTCCGGCCCAACCCCCAGCACCGGGAAACCCAGAACGAATCGCTTCGCTGCCGCCTTGAGTTCGCGAATGTTGCCGGGCCAGTCGTGCGTCAACAGCACCTGTTGCAAGTGTGGACACACCCGGGGGGCCAGCGTCTTCAACTCGTTGGCGGCGGCAGTGGCGAACCGGATGAACAACGGCACGATGCGCTCACATTGAACCCGCAGCGGCTGCAGCTCCAGGGTGAGGACGTTCAAGCGAAAGTACAGGTCGCGGCGAAAGTGCCCCTGCTCCACTGCATCGTCCAGTGAGCGTTGCGCCGAGGCGATCACGCGGATATCCAGTTGGATCGTGGTCGTTGAGCCGAGCCGCTCGATCGCACGGGTTTCCAGTACCCGCAACAACTTGGCTTGCAGGCTGAGGGGCATGCTGTCGATTTCATCCAGGTACAGGATCCCGCCCTGGGCCGCTTCGATGTAACCGACCCGTGATCGGTCTGCGCCGGTGTAGGCACCGCTGACCACGCCAAACAACTCGCTTTCAGCCAGCGATTCGGGAATGGCCGCGCAGTTCATCGCAACCAGGCGCCCCTTGCGGCCGGACATCGCGTGGATGCGCTCGGCAATGGTGTCCTTGCCCGTGCCGGTCTCGCCCGACAGCAACACATCGATACCTAACTGCGAAATGCTCTGCGCGATGATCTCCAGATTGGGGATGCATTCTTCGTCAAAATATTCTTCAAACCCGTCGTCAAGATTCATCCACGACCTCTAATCCATCAGGAATGTTCGAATACCGCAACGTTGCCGATTCAGGCAGACGCAGCGATGCGGGCCGCGACGCCCAGCTCCTTCATGCGGTGGTAGAGGGTGCGCTTGGGGATTTCCAGCTCTTGAACCACGGCTTCGACGTCCTGGCGGTGCCGCTTAAAGGCATCCTGGATGAGCATCTTCTCGATGACCCGCAGTTGATCGCGCAGGCTGGGGGCCGGACTGTGACTGTCCACCGGGTCTGCGCCCAACAGCGGGAAACCCAACACGAAGCGCTTGGCGGCCGACTTCAGTTCACGAATATTGCCCGACCAGTCGTGGCTGAGCAGCAGTTGCACACGCCCACTGTCGAGTGTCGGCACCGGACGACCAAAGTCGGCCGCGATGTGCTGGGTGAACTGGTCGAACAATGGCAGGATCTGTTCGCGGCGCTTGCGCAAGGCTGGCAGATGCAGCGTCAGCGCATTGAGCCGGAAAAACAGATCGCGACGAAAAAGCCCTTGTTCCACCAGTTGATCCAGCGGCCGCTGGGCCGAGGCGATGATTCGCAGATCGACAGGAATGAAAGTCGTTGAGCCGAGGCGCTCGATGCCCCGCGTTTCCAGGACTCGCAGCAACTTGGCCTGCAAGCTCAACGGCATGCTGTCGATTTCATCCAGGTACAACGTGCCCCCCGAGGACGCTTCGATATACCCCTGACGAGAGCGGCACACGCCGGTAAATGCGCCACTGACCACGCCAAACAGCTGGCTTTCGGCAAGCTGTTCCGGGATGGCGGCGCAGTTCATGCCCACAAACGGTCCGGATCGGCCGGACTGCTCATGAATGCGGTTGGCCAGCGTATCCTTGCCAGTCCCAGTCTCCCCGCACAACAGCAAATCCATTTCCAGAAAAGCATCATTTGTTACGGCTTGATGACAAGTTGTAAAAATTGTACTACCCCAAACCTCGCGACCACTTACATCGACTTCGATGCTCATCGACAACTCTCTCTCTGTGGATGCAGGCGAATTCTTAAGCGCACGCCTTACAAGGCAGAAATATGTTCATTTAGTTCCCGAGGCCAACAAGGAAACTATAATTTCCTTATAGAAATTCCCGCATAACATCACTCTCTGTTGAACGTTACAGGCAGGGGAAGATCTTCAAGGCAGGTCATTTAATAAACGATATTCCGATGCAGTCAAGCCCTCACAATTGGCTGATACCGGGTAGGCATCCCCCTACCCCTGTGCGGTCCGAAGCGATTTTGAGAGGAATTCGCACTCGATAGAGCGGCTAACACACTGTGGAGGGACCGGGCAATTAGAGGGATAAATATCGTGATCCGCATCACACTCGAAAAAGTGTCAAAGCAACTAACAAGTGATAGTGCCCGAAAAAACAAGTTTGCTCTTACAGCTAATGAATCACGCCCCACAGAACACCACTTACTTTCCGCCTTCGGCAGAACTTAGAATTATCCTGAGAGACCCAGGCGAAAATTAAAAACCCAGAGACAAGTTGGGTTAAACCAATTAAAAGTGTTGAGTTAATTCATGAGCGTTGCGGCATTTCATCTATTCGGTTTTCCGAATGGTGTCGGAGTGGGCGCTGCCGCAAAAAGCAAAGCCCTCAGGTTTCAGGGGGGCATCCTCAGATAGCTTTTCGCCACCACTCATTCGGTAAACCGAACACAAGAGCTGTAAACGGGGCGAACACGTCGCGCACAGGATCCGTGACTCATCCGCGGCGATTCACTTCTGGAGCCTGCAGAATGCGATCATCTTCAACGTCACTAGAAATCTTTTGCAACAAACCGCAGGCCTCGCCGCGATGGAAGAATAGTATTACTAAATATTTTTTTCAGTTGCTTACAAAAAACTGGAAAAGTTCAGACGAATATCCTCTCCATCCGAAACGGATCGATGTGCAAGTAAACGGTCCGAGAATGCATCCAGCCGTGCATCGGTGGAGGGTGTTTTTGAGGCTTATAGGAGAAACGCACCAAAACAGGGCGAATTCAGGCGGATTTCCTTGATTTCGAGGTCAGAATCCAGCCTTATTCCCGTGGCTCACTGGCGTAGAGCACCACTCGCGGCCCCCTACGCTCCTCACGGACGACGTTGTAATAGCGCACACGCGGCGACGAACGGTCGCTTGTGGCCTTCGGTGTTTGTTTGATTATGGATACAAAAGGCTCCCCCATTTCCTGGGCTGGTGTACCCATCTCGGATACCGCTGTGCCTTCGACCGTCTTAATAGATGGCATTTCTTCAGGCGTTGGCAGGCCTTCAGCTATTTTCACCGGTTGCACAGCTTTCGGCACTGGCGCTCGTCCAGCCATCTGCGCGGATTTGCTCGTCTTTTGCTCGGCCGGGTGCCCGGTTGCCAGGCTTTCGCTGTGTGGCGGGGCAATCGCAACCGTCGGCGCCTGGCCTGTCAGTCGCGCAATGTGCGCCGTCAGCACCTGGCTCTGGGTCTTGGGTATCAGCAGGCGCCCAGGCCCTTCCAGGGTTTTCTTGCGCAGAAACGCCGAATTCAGTCGCAACAGCTGCCCCTCCTCCACGCCTGCCGCGGACGCGAGCTGCGTCAGGTCCACGGCGTGATTAAGCTCCACCACGTCGAAATACGGGGTATTCGCCACGGGCGTCAGGTGTACGCCATAGGCTTGGGCGTTGCGCACAATCAAAGACAGCGCCAGCAAGCGCGGGACATAGTCCTGGGTTTCCTTGGGCAACGTCAGGTGCCAGTAATCGGCGGGCCGGCCGCGCTGGCGATTGGCTTCGATTGCCCGGCCCACGGTGCCCTCACCCGCGTTGTAGGCCGCCAACGCTAATAGCCAGTCATTGTCGAACTGATCATGCAAGCGCGTCAGGTAGTCCATTGCCGCCTTGCTCGAAGCCACCACATCACGTCGAGCGTCGTAGGTAGCACTCTGGTGCAAGTTGAAGTCACGGCCCGTGGCGGGGACGAATTGCCACAAGCCTGCCGCCGCACGAGGGGAACTGGCCATCGGGTTGTAGGAGCTTTCGATCATCGGTAACAGCGCTAACTCCAACGGCATCTTGCGCTCATCCAGACGCTCGACAATGTAATGCAGGTAAGGGCCGGCACTGGTGCTGGCCCCGCGTAAAAAGGCGCGATTGCCCAGCAGCCAGTCACGCTGGCTGACAATCCGTTCGTTGATGCCCTGCCTGTCAACCAGGCGAGATCGCTGGGCAATCCGCAACCAGACATCCTCACCGTTGTACACGGGCATGTCAGCCACCGCCGCACGCCCTGAACTCGCCAGGTCGCCATCGGCCTTATAAGCCAGGCCGGCCAGCAGGCGCGGCGAGTGCTCCATGCGCGGCTGCGAATAGTCAACCGTCTGGCAGCCTGCGCACAGTGAACCCAAAGCCAAGGCAACGATTTGAATCGAGTGGGCCAGCGAGCGAGGGCTCAAGGCACCAGGGAGAATGGCCGGCATGGAGGGATGTCCTGAAGGTATCCATCCTACGTGGCCCGGGTGTCGTTGCAGTTCCATCCCAAGCAGGTACGACCGTGTCATTGATCGATGCTGGAACGGCTCTTCTATTCATTGGTGCAATGGAACCGGCAGGCATTGCACGCCACTCAACGACAGAAGGATTTTTCCACAATTGACCGAAGCGGCCCTCAGGCAATGGCTTGGACAGGGAGATACACGATGCTGCCACCAACAACCAACCGCACGACCATCCGTACCGTCCATCCAGAACCAATGGAAGGTTCGCGTCCCACCCCTGAGCTTCAGCAACGCACCGAACAACCCACCCAACGCGCCTCGCAATCGCTGACCGGTGTGGGCAAACGGATGCTGAAAAGCGTCGGTAAGCTGTTCCAGAAGCCCAAGCCCCCCAAGCAGTCAGCCGCCAAGCCGCCCGCCCCGCTGTCAAACGAACGGGCTGCAACCAACGCCGCTCGCCTGGCACGCTCGCCCGACAGCCGCCTGCAAGGCTCCGATGGCCTGCGCCAGTCACTGCTGCGCCCCAGTCCAGGCCAGGCCAGCAGCTCTGCAACCCAAGCGAATGAGTTCGACGAACCACCGGTTTCAAAAGACCAGCGCCGTGTTCGTTTCAACCTGCCGGACGATCCGCAGGTGCATTCAGAAAGACGACAAACGCCCGTCGACCTGACAGATGAAGAGGCCGCAACCAATGCTGCGCGTAAATCCCAGCAGCCCGACAGCCGCCTGCAAGGCTCCGATGGCTTGCGCCGGTCCTTGCTGCGCACCCGTCCAGACCAGGCCAGCGGCTCCGGCACCAAAACGGATGAGACCGACGAGGCCCCTGCTCTCCCATCCCTCGTGGAGCACCCCTTGCGCCGCAGCGGCGGCAAGCGTTTCGATCTGAACGAAGAGGGGCTGGTGCCCAGTACCCGTCCACAAGAAGCAATTACGTTGGGTGCCGGTGGCAAGCCGGACTTTTCCACGTTCAGTACCTCCGGGCTGGCGCCGTTGCTGGGCGATATTCTCGGCAAACCTGGGCAAACCTACCTGGCCCATGAAAGCAAACCGGGCGTGATGGGGCATCAGCTACTTGAGTCGAACGGCCACCTGTTGCACCTGATGCAAGACGACAGTGGGCTGGCATTGCTCCGTAGCAGCAAGGAGGCACTCGACGTGTCCAGCGGCCCGCCTGCGCAGGTGAGCCTGCAACGCGAAGCCGGTCATCTTCAGATTGTCAGCGGCAGCGGGCACCAAACCCAGGAGCTGCCGGGCAAGGCCCACATCGCCCACCTCACCGGCGTGCATCAAAAGTCCGATGGCGACCGCCTGCGTGTGCATGAAGACCGACTCTATCAATTCGACCTGTCCAGCGCGCGCTGGAAGGCTCCGGAAGGCACCGAAGACCTGACGTTCAACAGCCTCGCAACGGGTGGCAACGGTTCGGTCTACGCCAAGAGCGATGACGTCATCGTCGACCTTTCCAGCCCGTTGATGCCGCACCTGGAAACCACCGACCTCACGGCGTTTTCGGTGGCTGCGGACAACATGGCGGCCGTGCTCAGCGGCACCGAGACCCAGTCTGTGCAATTGACGGATATGAGCCCCGGAATCGATGGGCCGCGCCGGGAAAAAACCAAGGCACTGGAACTCGACGGTGGCCAGGCACAGGCCGCCGCGATAGGCCTGAGCGCCGACCGGCTGTTCGTCGCAGATACCCAGGGCCGGCTCTACAGTGCCGACCGCAGCGCCTTTGAAAACGATGAACCGCTGCTGCGCCTCATGCCCGAGCAGGCCCATTACCAGTTGGCCGATCAACCGCTGGGAGGCCATCACAGCGTCAGCGGTTTTATCAGTGGGGACGATGGGCGCGTCCATGCGTTGATCACCAACCGCCAAGGCGAGGTCCACACCCATGCACTCGACGAGCAAGACTCCCGGCTGGAAAGCGGCTGGAACCTCAGCGGCGCACTGGTACTGGACAACGTCCGTGGCCTGACGGCACCGGCGGCACCCGCGCCCGCCGACCGGCTCAACCTGGACCGCGCCGGGCTGGTGGGCCTCAGTGCCGGTCGCATCCAACGCTGGGAAGCCACCGCCCAATGCTGGAAGGACGCAGGCATCAAGGATGTTGATCGCCTGCAACGCGGAGCCGACAGCAACGCCTACGTACTCAAGGGCGGGAAGCTGCTCAAACTGGATGTGAAACCCCAACACCCCAACCTCGCATTCAGTCCCACCACGGCGCTGGCGCCAACGCCGCGCTCGACCAAAGTCACGATGGGCAAGGAAATCGAAGGGCTCGACGATCGGGTAATCACTGCGTTTGCCATGGTCAGCGACAAGCAATTCGTCGCGCTGGACGACCAGAACCGCCTGACCGCCCACCATAAGACCGGCAAGCCCGTTACGCTGGAGTTTCCGGGCCTGGACGGCGATATCAAGGCCTTGTCGCTGGACGAAAAGCACAACCTGCACGCGCTCACCAGCACCGGCGCGCTCTACAGCCTGGCCAAGGAAGACTGGCAAGCCGTGAAGCTGGCGGATCATCTGCGCGCCAGATGGACACCGGTGCCCACGCCCGCAGGTCAACCGGTCACCGCGCTCTACAGCAACGACAACAATGTCCTCAGCGCCCAGGTCGAAGATGCGCCGGGGAATGCGCCGATGCAGTTCAAGGGGGGTCAGTGGCAGGCTTTCGCACCGCGCCCCGTGGAAGAAAATGGCCTGAACGACACGTATGCCAGGATCAATCGCGCACACAAGACCCTGCGCATTCCAGGCACGGGGCTGACCGCCAAGCTGGACGTCAATGTGCTGGGGCGCAGCGGCATGGAAAAAAGCCAGCCTGCCAGCGCCAGCGAATTCATACGCGCCAACGTCTACAAGAACACCCTGGAAACGCCCCGTTGGATGAAGAACGTCGGCAACCATATCCAGCATCGATATCACGGTCGCGAAGGACTGACAGAGGTGTATGACAGCCAGTCAATCCTGTTCAAGCAACTGGAACTGGTTCATGAAGCCGCAGGAACGCCCCCGACCCCGGGTAACGACCTCAAGGCGCGCATCGCCCGACTGGAGCTTGGCCCACAGGGGGCCGAACTGATCAAGGAACTGGAAGCGTTCCGCGACGAGCTGGAAAAGCACAGCTACACGGCGCTGATGGCCATTGGTCAAGGCTATGGCCAGTTCAAGAACCTGCGTCAGCGTGACGGCCTGCTCAACATGCACGGCGAACTGGCGAAGCCGTCGGCGCGCACTCAGTTCGGTAAGAAACTCGCGGACCTCGGCTCAAAGCTCAACATCAAAAGCTCCGGGCATGACCTGGTCAAGGAACTGCAGGACGCCTTGGTCCAAATCGCTCCGTCGGCGGATAACCGCACCGCCAGCCTGCTTGGAACCCTCAAGGACCACGGCCTGAAACTCAGCCACGCGAAAGCCGATATTCCCCTGGGGCAACGCCGCGATGCCAGCGAGGATCATGGCTTGACCAAGGCGCGCCTGGCCTTGGACCTGGTGACCCTGAAAAGCCTCGGTACGCTTCTGGACCAGGTCGAGATGCTGACGCCCCAGAGCGACATGACCGCGTTGCAGAAAAAACTCGCGACGCTGCGCGATACCACCTATGCCGAGAACCCGGTCAAGCAGGTGACGGACATGGGCTTTACCGATAACGCGGCGCTGGAAAGTGCCTATGACGCGGTCAAGACATTCTTGAAATCGTTCAAGAAATCCGACCATGCCGTCAGCGTCAACATGCGGGCCGCTACCGGCAGCAAGGACCAGGCCGAACTCGCCGACAAGTTCAAAGGCATTCTCAAGCAACTGGAGCACGACGACGATGAAATCGCCCTGCAACGCAGCTATGGGTTGAACCTCACCACCCCCTTCATCGGCCTCGCCGACCACGCCAACGGACCCTGGCCGTCTGCCGGCACCTCCGGCAACCGCAATTACCTCCTCAATGCCGAACGTGGCGATGCAGGCGTCACCCTGTACCTGATCAGCGAAGCCGCGGGCAACATCAGCGCGGGCGTCGGCGGCGGCAAGGATTTCTGGCCGGGCTTTTTTGACGAAAATGATCCGGCGCGCAGTGTCGACATCGGTAACGACCGCTCGATGACGCCCAACTTTCGCCTGGGGGCAGACCTGACCGCCACCGCCGCCGCCAGCCAGCGGGCCGGCGTGGCGTTCCTGGTTCCCGACGAAGACATCGACGGGTTCGTCGACAACCTGTTCGAGGGCAAGCTGAACCCGCTGGATGTGCTGAAGAAAGCCGTGGCCCATGAATCCTATGAGGCCCGCCGGTTCAACTTCGATATCACGGCCGGGGCCAACGCCGACCTGCGTGTGGGTTTCAACCTGTCGGAAAAAGACAGCAAGCCCTTTTCTGCCGTGGCACGCCTCGGGATCGCCGCAAACGTCAGCGTTAATTTGCTGACCTACACCGATTACTCCCTGACCCAGAAGAATGACAAGGTTGAACTGCGCGAGGGCGGGAAGAATCGCCCGCGCCTGTTCAACACCCTGGGCATTGGCGGACAGGTCCGTGCCCAGCTCGCCGGCACCCACACCGACCCGACGTCAGCGCCCATTTCCGGCCCGGCGCCCACCCCGGCCGTGCAATCGGCCGCCAACAACCTGGGCGTGGCCGCCACCGTGACCGTGGATGCAAGAACCACCAAACGGGTCAAGTTCCGCTATGAAGTGGCAACGCCGATGACCTCGAAAACCCTTGGCAAACTGTCCACCAGCCTGGAGAGCGCCTTCAAGGATAACGCCACGAAAACCAAGCTGGCGGAACTGGCCGACCCACTGAACTCACGTTACACCGGTATGACCCCGGAAGAGGCGGTTCAGGCGCAGCTTGACGGCCTCAACGAACTGTTTGCCAACACACCGTCACAGAACGACAAGCAATACGCTGCCCTGCGCGAATTGAAACGAGCAACGTCGCAGCACGTGGCATCGGCCGATAATCACAGCGTACTGAGCAATGCACGCTTTGAGACCAGCAAGACCAATCTTTCAGGCCTGGACCATGAGGGCATGATCACCAGCATCATCAACTCGGTGACCGGAATGACTTCCCTCGGCAATGCGGCGCGGGTCGCCGACCTGATGAGCCGGGATCCGAAGCTCAAGGCCATGCTCGATCAGATGCAGGGCAGCCAAGGCACCCTGGCCCGCGTACGACTGGAGCCGAAGGATTCACTGATCGACCAGATCGATGAAGGAAGCCGCAACGGCACGATGACCCAAGGTGACCTCTCCACCCATCTGGAGAATCGGGAAAATATGCGGATCAAGCGGCTGACGGTGTTCCATACCGTTACCCAGACAGAAAACTTCACCTCTCCGTCGCCGCTGGTCAGCTACAACAGCGGTGCTTCGCTGAGCGTCAGTAAAACCCTGGGGCGAATCAATTTCATCTACGGCGAAGACCAGGACACGCCCATTGGCTACAGCTTTGACGGTGAGCTGTCACGGCCTTCAGAACCGCTTAAAGATGCCGCTGGCCAGTTGAAGCAGGAGGGGTTCGAGCTGAAGACCTGATAGGCAGGAACAGGCAGAAAAGGAAGCGCCGAGACAAGGCGGCGCTTTCTCCCTGTCAAGCCGGCAAAAACGTGCGTGCTTCGCGCGCCTGGGCGATAAAGCCCCGGGCCACGTTGCAGAATCCTGGTTCATCGAGGGATGCCAGTTCACGCTGGGCACACAGGCGTACATCCCCTTGGTCAACGGCAAACCAGCAACCGTGCAAGCGGGCGACATCGAAGTTCAAGCTCAGGAGGCGCTGCAGATCGGCAGAACGTTCCGGGCAGCGGCCAACGCTGCAATGAAAGATCACCATCTCGCTGTGCTCTGGCAGCTCGATGATGGCGACTTCATTGTCCTGGCTGTCATACAAGGCACAGACACCGTTCTGCAGGGACAATGAGGTGCCTAGCTGTGCGCCCAGGGAATTGAGGAAACGGGTAAAATCAAGTGCTGGAGTTTTCATCGCTTCAGTCCTTTGGAAAGAAAAAGCCGAGGTTAGCCAGACACTTTGTGGTCATCGAGCCCCATCGGTTCCGATGAAGACGAGGAACCCATCCGCTCCCGGTTGCGACTCACTTCGAACAACGCCTCCCCCTCATTTCAACCACCAAACCGACAGAGATCTGGCGTCCGGCCTTGCAAATCCAAGGCCTGAGCCCGTAAGCCCTGGCGCACTGCTGTTCGGCAGCGACAAACAAATGCTGGAGTGTGCCCGTCAAATTTCAGCCGAAGCGGGATATCGACCCGCCCGGCAGTAAGGAGCGAACAAGGTGCACGCCTTTAGCGCCAGGCTTCATCTACTTGAAACAACAGCAGACTTTCAAAATCCTCCGGCGGCATGGCTTTTCCATACAACCAGCCCTGCGCGCTATGGCAGCCGTGGTCTTGGAGAAAAGCCCGTTGGAAGTCTTCTTCCACGCCTTCCGCAATCAACGTTAGTTTCAGGCTGTGGGCCATGGAGATAATCGCCTTGACCAACTCGGCGTTATCGCGGTTATGTTGAATGTCATGAATAAAAGACCGGTCGATTTTCAGCGTTTCGACGGGTAGGCGACTCAGGTAACCGAGCGCCGAATAGCCTGTGCCGAAATCGTCGATTGCGATCGAAATACCCATGGCATCCAGTTGCTCAAGGATCTCGCGCACGGCAATGCTGTTGTCCAGAAGCAGGCCTTCCGTTATTTCCAGCGTCAACCAGCCTGGTTCGCAGCCGGTGTTCTTCAGGATCGTGCGGATTGAACTCAGCAGGTCGTTTGCCTGGAACTGCCGTGGAGACAGATTAACGGCTATTTTCAGCGGCGAGTGGCGAGCGTCATGGTTCCAGGCAACGGCACGGCGACAAGCCTGCTCCAGGACCCATTCGCCTATACCGACGATCAATCCCGTTTCCTCGGCAATCGGAATAAAGGTGTCCGGCGGTATCTGCCCGAGCTGCGGGTGGTTCCAGCGCAACAAGGCTTCGGCGCCGATCAGTCGCCCCGAGGCCAAATCGATCTGCGGCTGATAGTGCAGCGCCAACTCGCCATTGCGCAGCGACTGTCGCAAGCAGGCTGCCATGGCCAGGCGGTCGGTGGCTTGCTGGGTCAGGCTTGGAAAATAGAGCTGGACACCGTTGCGGCCACGCTCCTTGACGTAGTACATGGCTGAATCGGCGTATTGCAGGAGCTCATTGATGTTATCGGCATCCGTTGGGCTACGGGCGACACCCAGACTGCCGGAGACGAAAATTTCCCGACCCTGGATTCGGTAGATCCCCGTCACAGACTGCAAGAGGTTCCTGCACTGACTTTCCAGAACCGTTGCAGTGGCGTCCTGGGGAAGGATCAGCGCGAACTCATCCCCTCCGAGGCGCGCCACAGTACCGCCGCTGCACACCAGACGAAGCAGGCGCTTGGCAACTTCACGCAACAGCTCGTCACCGGCCCCATGACCCAGCGTATCGTTCACCACTTTAAAGTTATCGAGATCGAGCACCGCCACCGCGACTGGGTGGCCGCTGTGTCTGGCTCGAAGCAACGCTTGCTGCAGGCGCTCCTTGAACAATTCGCGGTTGGGCAATTCGGTCAATGCGTCATAGAAGGCCAGCGCATGCAAACGCTGCTGATAGGTTTTCAGCTCGCTGATGTCCTGGACAGTACCGAGTACCTGCATAGGAGCACCATTGGCGGCGTACTCGATGCGCAGTTCGGAATGCAGATGCAGTAACTGCTGCCCCACCGAGATACAGCACTCCAGCGCGACAGATGAGTTACGGCTGGAGAAAGCACCGTAGATACTCTCAAGAACCCGTGCCCGATCCTTGAGCACGACCAGGTCGAGAACGTCCTTCTGGGACGGACGCCAATCGCGCGGCTTATCGACCATGCGACAGAGCTCCGCCGACAGTCGCAGCGTTCGATGTCGGTAATCCAGCTCCCAATGGCCGAGTCGTACCAAGGCTTCGGCCTGCTCGAGACGTCGTTCGGTGGCCTTCAGCGTGGAGATGTCACGTCCGATGGTGAGCACGCTGGCGACCTGTCCGTGCTGATCGAGCTCAGGCACTACCTGGACATGGTGAATGAGCTGTTCACCATCGGCCTTGGTCCAGACTGTCTCCACTGTCTTGGACTGACCGCTCTTCAAGACACCCAGAATGCCCTGGTGATAACGGTTCGCCACCTCCTCCGGTAGCAGGCCTCCGTAGGTGATGGGTGTCCCTATGAACTCGCTGAGCTGGACGCAGAACACTTGCTCGCAAGCGGGATTGAAGTAGGTACGCCGGCCTTCGAGGTCGTAGCGAATGATGAAATCCAGTGAGTTTTCAACCAGTGTACGAAACTCCTGTTCCCTGATCCGTAGCGCTTGCTCGGTACGCCGCAACTGGGTGATATCGCGCCCCACGGCCAATACGCTGACGACCTCGCCGCCGGCCGACAGCTCCGGAACGATACGGATGTGGCTGGTGACCATCTGACCGTCCTCCCCCGGCCAGGCCAATTCGTATTCGTCAGGCTGTCCATTGCGCAGTACCTCCTGCAACACGGTTTCATAAGCAAGCATTGCGGGGGAAGCGGATGAATGGCTGGGTTTTACGCCAAGCAAGGCCGTAGCCGATACACCGGCCATCTGCGCCAGGGCGGGATTGGCGTAGGTGCGTAGGCATTTCTCGTCGTATCGGGCGATGGTATCCGGCGTGTTCTCGGCCAACGTGCGAAATGCGAGTTTGTCGCTCAACAATTGGCCTTCATAGCACCTGCTCGCCGTGACATCACGCGCGGCATGAAACACGTACGTACCACCGCCCACCTCATCCTTGATAGGAACAAGACTGTGTAGGAAGACACGCCGCCCGGTGGCAAGGTCCAGCTCGTACTCGATGCTGATGGGTGTTCCGGCAACGACGCAGGTGCGACTGTCGAACG